>NZ_JAMQQG010000091.1 GCF_023716925.1 Frankia sp. R82 | reverse complement strand
GACCGCCGCAGCCAGTTCCGGGTGGGCCCGCAGCTGGGCGAGTGCGGCGAGGGCCGCGCCGACGTTGGCCGGCGCGAGCCCGGTGTCGAAGATGAAGGACCGGGCCGTGTCGACGAGATGGTCCCGCAGCGCCGCGGGGCCGAGCACGGCGCCACCGAGGCCGCCGAGCGCCTTGGACAGGGTGGCGGTGGCGACGACGTCCGGCGCACCGGCGAGCCCCGCGGCATGCAGGGCACCGCCGCCGCCCGGGCCGACGACCCCGAGGCCGTGCGCCTCGTCGACGACCAGGAGCGCCCCATGGGCCCGCGCGGTGGCGTGCAGCGCGGTCAGGTCGGCGGCGTCACCGTCGGCGGAGAACACCGACTCGGTGACGACGATCGCCCGCCGCCAGCCGCCGGCGCCCAGTGCCGCCGCGACGGCGCCCACGTCACCGTGCGCGGCGATCACGACCTGGGCCCGGGACAGCCGGCAGGCATCCACGATCGAGGCGTGGTTGAGGGCGTCCGAGACGATCAGGTCACCCGGACCGACCAGGGCGGTGAGGACCCCGAGGTTGGCGGTGTAGCCCGAGGAGAACACCAGTGCCGCGGCGAAGCCCATGTGCGCCGCGAGGGCGTTCTCCAGCTCGGCGTGCAGGGTGGTCGAACCGGTGACCAGCCGGCTTCCGGTCGCACCCGCACCCCATTCCCGCGTGGCGCGCACCGCCGCCTCGACGACCACCGGATGCCGGCCAAGGCCGAGGTAGTCGTTGCCGGCCAGGTCCACCCGCACGCCGTCCCCGCGGTGCCCCCCCTCCGCCCGCGGGTCGGCACCGCGAGGACGCAGCTCGCGGCGTAGCCCGGCGGCCCGGCGGGCCTGGGCATGGTCGGCCAACCAGGCCAGCGGCCCGGACGGGGCACAAGCGTCGTCGACGGTCACGACGGCGAGCGTACGGCGACCGCCCGCGCCCGTGGGACGCCCGCCAGCTCACAACGCGCACCGGTCTGGCAGTGTGCAGGCCGTGGGAACCCTCGCCGACATGCTGCGCGCGAGCACGGACCTCAGCGACGACGACATCGACCACCTGGCCGCGCTCGTCGCGGACTGGGCGTTGCTCGCCGACCTGTCGTTCGCCGATCTGCTCCTGCTCGTGCCCGTCCGGTCCGGTTCGGCCTCGGGCCGAGGCGGACACACCAGTGGTACCGAGTTCCTGGTGGTGGCCCAGGTTCGGCCGACGACCGGGCCGACCGCCTATCACAACGACGAGGTCGGCAGCGTCGTGATCAACCGCTGGGTGGTGCAGAACGCCTGGCGGGAGCACCGGATCGCCCGTGAGGGCGAACCGGAGTGGGACGGCGGAGTACCGGTGCGCACCGAGGCCATCCCGGTGCGGCACGGCAGCGAGATCATCGCGGTGCTGGCCCGGGACACCAACCTCGTCAACCCGCGCACGCCCAGCGATCTGGAATCGTCCTATCTGCAGGGGGCCAACAACCTGGCGCTCATGATCGCAGAGGGGGCGTTCCCGTTCCGGGGAAGCTCGGCGGAGCTGCCGGAGTCGCCGCGGGTGGGCGACGGGCTGATGCGCCTCGACGGTGCCGGAAAGGTCGTCTTCGCCAGCCCCAACGCCCTGTCGGCCTACCGCCGCCTCGGCTACACCGGCAACGTCACCGGTGAGGATCTGCGCACGGTGCACCGGGCGCTGAACCTGCCGGCGACGACGCCAGCGGTCTGGCACGCGATCGGGCGGCGCCGGCCGGTCGAGGTGGAGGCCGCCGTCGGCAGCACCGTGGTGCTGCTGCGCGCCATCCCGCTGTTCCCGGGGGCGACCCGGGAGGTCCTGGTGCTCGTGCGGGACGTCTCGGAGCTGCGTCGGCGCGAGGCGATGCTGCTGAGCAAGGACGCCACGATCCGTGAGATCCATCACAGGGTCAAGAACAATCTACAGACTGTGGCCGCACTGCTACGCCTACAGATGCGCCGGACGAAGGTGGACGAGGCCCGGGACGCGCTGCGTGAGTCGGTGCGTCGGGTGACCTCGATCGCGGTGGTGCACGAGACGCTGTCGCAGAGCCTGGGAGAGAGCGTCCCGTTCGATGAGATCGCCGACCAGATCACCTCGGTGACGGTGGACCTGGCGTCCACCGGAGCGCGGGCGAACACCCGTCGCTCGGGGTCCTTCGGTCACCTTCCCGGCGAGCTTGCCACGCCGTTGGCCCTTGTGCTGTCGGAACTTCTGCAGAATGCTGTAGAACATGCGTTCGACGGCTCGGCGGGTTCGATCGAGATCCGCGTGCAGCGGTCCACCGGTCGCCTCGATGTCGTGGTCGCCGACGACGGCGCCGGCCTGCCCGACGACTTCCAGCTCGAGCACTCGCCCCGGCTGGGGCTGCAGATCGTGCGCCAGCTGGTGCTCGGTGAGATGCACGGCACGATCCGGCTCCAGGCGGGGCCGAAGTGTGGCACCGAGGCGCTGCTGTCGATCCCACTTTCTGAAAGTTGAGTGTTTGGAGCCGTGGGCGGTGGGTATCCCCAGAGATGTGTCCCTCGTCCGCGGTCGGTGTGGCGCTGCGCCATGCCTGCGCGCGGGAGCGGTGGCTGTGGCGTTCGTCACCGGCTCCGCATCTCGCGGCGTCCCGCGGTCCCCCCACCGCGGGGAAACGGGCACGGCGGCGGTGATGGGGGCACAAAGCGATACGGCCGCTCCGCCCGCGTCGCGCCGCATCGCTGCGGCGGACGCGTGGACAGAACGGCCGATGTTGCTGCCGGCCCCGTCAGCGTGGAGGCACGCTACGTGGCCAGGCGTCGTGCGGGAGCCGCTGGGGCCGGTCGGCGGAAAACCGATGCGTTCCGGTGCTCAGAGCATGCCGCGGGCGGATGTCGGAGGTCCGACGCTGGTGGATGGTGCACCCCGGTCCATGGCACAGGGCCACCGGGGCTGGTGCGGTCAGGCAGTCCGAACCCGGAGGCGGACCTGGCGCTTGAGCGCACGGCGCTCATCCTCGCTCAGTCCACCCCAGACCCCGGAATCCTGCCCGGTGTCCATTGCCCAGTTCAGACAGTCACTCGTGACTGCGCACCGCGCGCAGACGGCCTTTGCCTCTTCGACCTGGCGTTCAGCCGGACCGGTTGTACCGATCGGGAAGAAGAGCTCGGGATCCTCGTCACGGCAGAGCGCTCTGTGGCGCCAGTCCATGCGTCCAACTCCCTCTCTCGTCTCGGGCCACACTGCACATGAGACGCTTTGCGAGCCGCTACGGTTGTGCCGCGGATGAAATTCGGATGAGCAGGATGTCTGCTCGGCCCGGCGGCGGGCCGTAGAGCGGGTTCCTGGCGGTCGGTAAGTCCAGGTGCACGTGCATCCACCACGGACATTCGCCACCCTCCCACCGGAACGGGCAGGGGCGCAAGAACCTGCAAGCGTCTTCACACCCTCTCTGGCCTGCACTTGTCCGGCAGGGACACAGATGGGCCACGCACGGCGACACTTCCACCGACCATGCAGACGGGACATAAGTACTGGTTGCCAGGGGTTGTCGCGCCATGGGACCCGGCTCGTGCCGTCCGCGGGCGGGGGCCACAGGGCCGTCGCAACGCCGTCTGATGACATCTCGTCATCGCTGGTCCGCCCGGTGCATGTGGGGGACCCTGAGGGGCGACCGGTGACAGGCGTCCTGCCTGCCGCGACACACGCACATCGGCACGGATGGCAGGGTTGGGCCCATGGAGGTAGTCGGTCATCGTGGTAGTAGGGTTCCAGGTCCGGAGAACACGGTCGAGGCCGTGGAGGCCGCGCTGCGGGCCGGCGCCGACGGGGTCGAGGTAGATGTCCGGCGCAGCGCCGACGGCGATCTGGTCTGCGTGCATGACGCGCGGCTGTCCCGTCCGGTCGGCCGAGCCGTCATCCGCCAGCCGACCGCCGCACTACGCGCGCACGGCATCCCCCTGCTCGACGAGGTCATCGAGGCCTGGGCGGGCCGCGGCCGGCTGATCTGCGAGATCAAGAACCAGCCCGGCCAGCCGGACTTCGACGCCCCCCACGAACGCACCGCGCGGGCTCTGGTCGACGCGCTGCGAGCCCGCGGCTACACCGGTGCCCGTCCGGGCGCCGCCGACCTCGACGCCGGTGCTGGCGGCATCACCGTCTCCTCGTTCGACTGGTTCGCCATCGAGGCCGTCCGGGACGCCGGGCTCGCGGTCAGCACGGCGTTTCTCACCATGCCGCGGATGTCGGTCGGCGGCGGCCTCGCCTATGTCCGCGCCGCCGGCCACGCCGAACTGCACGCGCACACCAGCGCGGTGCTCGGCTCCGGCGCCTCGGCGAAGACCACCACGGCCGCGGCCGACCGGGCCCGCGAGGCGGGAGTCCGGCTGCTGGTCTGGACCGTGACGAGTCTCACCGAGGCGCGTGCCCTGCGCCGCGCCGGGGTGGCCGGAGCCATCTGTGACGACCCGGTGGGCGTCCAGCAGGCCCTGCTGGCCGAGGGTCGGGAGCCAGGCGAAGCCGGGCGCGGGGAACCAGGCGCAGAACACGGATTGGCAGAACACGGATCAGGCGAGGCCGGGGGCCGGGCGCTCAGGCGATGACGCGCAGGGCCCGCGGGTGATGGGTCAGCCGGATGTCGGTGCTCTCGCCCAGGTACTCGCCGTCCATCTGGATGGGCACCGGATCGTCCGAGCGGAACCTGATTGTCGCCATGTCATGGCGGCTCACCACGTTGCGCCCGTGCGGGCCGGGGCCGTCGGCGAGGATCTGCCGGGCGGTGCGCAGCACCGTGGCTGGCCGGACCCGGCGCAGGGCGAGCAGGTCCAGGCCGGTGTCGAAGGAGGCGTCGGGGCAGGCGAGGACCGGACGCCGCTCGAGGTAGGTCCACGGGCGGGTGTTGCAGACGATCCCGAGCGCGACCCGCTGATCCCGGGCGTCGTCGACGCCGTCGGCGCGGCCGGTGCCCGGCGTGCCCCCCGCGTCGGTATCGGCCCGGGCGTCCAGCTCGGCCCTGGCCTCGGCCTCGGCCCGGCGGGCGGCGGAGCCGGGGGAATGGGCGAGGGCCGTCTCCAGGTCGAGAACGGGGGCGCGGCGCCCGGTCCCGCGGGCGAGCTGGGCGGCGGTCGTGCGCAGGAACAGGCCGGCGCTGTTGCGCCGGCCACCGCTGCGCTTGGCCTCGACCTGCTGCACCACCCGTGCGTCCAGCCCGACCCCGAAGCAGAAACTGAACCAGCGGCTTTCGTCGCCGTACTCGGCGTGACCGATGCTGATCCGGCGGCTGCGGCCCTCCCGCAGCGCGTTCAGCAGCTCCCCGGTCGCCTCGACCGGGGACGCCGAATAGCCGAGGGCCCGGACGAACACGTTCGTACTGCCACCAGGGACCACGGCGAACGCCGGACCGTCAGCTACCGGGCCGTTCTGCAGCAACCCGTTGACGATCTCGTTGACGGTGCCGTCGCCGCCGAGGGCGATCACCACGTCCACCCCGAGCTCGACGGCCCGCGCACCGAGTTCCACCCCGTGGCCGCGGCCCTTGGTGGTGACGATGTCCAGAGCGAGATCCGCGGTGAGCGCGGCGGCGAGGACGTCCCGAACGCGTTCGGTTGTGGTGGTCGCGACGGGGTTGACGACCAGCAGCCCTCGCATGCCTCTACCGTAGCCCGTCCACCCAGGTCGGGCGTCAGCTGGGAAAACTCTCACATCGTCCGAACCCGATGGACGGACGTCGTTACGACGGCCCGCTCGGACGGCCCACCGGTGCGGGCACCCGCGGCAGAGTGTGGCAGGGCACGGCAGAGCGTCGCGGCCTACGGCATAGTGTCGCGGCCTACGGCATAGTGTCGCAGTATGGGTTCGACCAGCGACGAGCAGCGGCGGTCCGCTGTGGGCCGCTTCGGTGCGGTGCCGGCCGCGATACGTGCCGCGCCGGCGCCGGCGAAGGTCGCGGGCCTGCTGCTGGCCCTGGAAGCGCTCACCCTGCTGGCACTCGGCGTGCTGCAGGTCCTCCGGGGATTCGGCTCGGGCATCGACGATGTCCCCCGGACGGAGATGGGCGGCCTGCTCGCGCTGCTTGGCGGCGCCGGGGTCGCTGTGCTGGCCGTCGGGGTGCTGCGCCGGGCCGCGGCATTTCGCTCGCCCACCCTGGTCGTGCAGCTGCTGTGCCTGCCGGTCGGGTGGGGTCTCGTCCAGGCCGGCAACTACGCCTATGGTGTGCCGCTGCTGGTGGTCCCGCTGGTGATCGTGGTCGCGCTGCTGGCCGCCGGCGTTTTCGGGCCATCGGAGCCGGATGCGTGACGCCCGACGCCACCGGACGCCGACGATCCGCCACCGGGCTTCTGGCAGACCCGCTCACAGCCATGGCTCAGCCGGGGCCGGAGTTCCGGTGGTGCATGACCGAGAGCCGGTGGGGCGGCCACCGGCTGATCGTGGTGGTGGGCCGGCCCTCGGGGTGATGCGGGAAGCCGTGGCTGTCGCCTCAGCTGTCCTCGAGCAGGCCGCGGCGTAGCTGGGCCAACGTGCGGGCGAGCAGCCGGGAGACGTGCATCTGGGAGATGCCGAGCTCCGTGGCGATCTGCGACTGGGTCATGTTGCCGAAGAACCGCAGCAGCAGGATCCGTTTCTCCCGGGGTGGGAGCTTCTCCAGCAGCGGCTTGAGCGACTCGCGGTACTCGACCCCCTCCAGCGACTCGTCCTGGACGCCGAGCGTGTCGGCCACCGCGGGTGCTTCGTCGTCGCCGGAGTCCGGCGCGTCTAGCGAGACGGCCGAGTAGGCGTTGGCCGACTCGAGGCCCTCGAGGACCTCCTCCTCGGTCATCTGCAGGTGCCGGGCGATCTCGCTCACCGTCGGGGATCGGCCCAGGGTCTGGGACAGCTCCGAGGTGGCCTTGGTCAGCGAGAGCTTGAGCTCCTGCAGCCGGCGGGGAACCCGGATCGCCCAGCCCTTGTCCCGGAAGTGCCGCTTGATCTCGCCGACGATCGTGGGCGTGGCGTAGGTGGAGAACTCCACCCCGCGCTCCGGGTCGAACCGGTCCACCGACTTGATCAAACCGATGGTGGCGACCTGGACGAGGTCGTCCAGGGGCTCGCCACGGTTGCGGAAGCGCCGGGCGAGGTACTCGACCAGCGGCAGGTGCATGCGGACAAGCTGGTCGCGCAGGGCGGCCCGCTCGGCGTCGCCCTCGGGCAGCGATGCGAGCCGAACGAACAGCGCCCGGGCCATCGCGCGATCCGGCGAGTGGGTCCGCTCCGTGCCGGTGCTGGCCGCCGGCGTGTCGGCGTCGTTCTCGCTCGCCGCGTCGCCATCCGTGGTGGCGTCGCCGCTGGCGGCAGCGGCGACGGGTTCGTCACTGGCGGGGGCCTGGGGCGCACCGGCGTGGCCGGTGGCGCCGTGACCAGCCGGCCCGTGACCGGTGGCGGTGGGCCGACCGGAGCGCGGCGAACCCTCGGGATGTTCGTCTGCGGCGGCCACCCGCTGGCTGAGTGAGGCGACCGGATCGGCGGGCCCGGCCTGGTCGGGTGCCGTGCGGGGCGGGGTCGGGGTTCTACCGGTTGACGTCACGATGTACCTACCGCATCACCCAACGGAGTTGGATCGGCCGCGCCGGAACCCCGCACGTGCCCCGCGGGCGGCTCACCGAGATCGGCCCGGACCCCCTGGCGCTTCTGCAGCGTGATGCTCACCTTGGAACCGGGGCCGGTGAAGGTCTCGACGTCGCCCGCGAGGGCCTTGAGCACGGTCCAGGCGAAGGTGTCCTCCGACGGCGGCTCGCCGTCGAGGCTCTCCACCGTGACCAGCACATGCATGACCCCCGGCGACAGGGTGAACGTGCAGTCCAGCGACGATCCCGGCACCGCCGAGACGAGCAGCAGCGCGCAGGCCTCGTCGACGGCGATCCGCAGGTCCTCGATGTCGTCGAGGGTGAAGTCGAGCCGGGCCGCGAGTGACGCCGTCGCGGTGCGGAGCACCGTCAGGTACGCGCTGGCCGCGGGCAGCGTCAGCGCGACGACGTCGCGCAGGCCGCCGGAGTGGGCGGTGGGGCCGTCGATGGTGTCGGAGTTCTCCGCGCCGCCGGACGAAGGCGTCGGATCCACGTTCCTACCCCCAAAGAGCCTGCGTCAAGCGAGGAGTGCGCTCCTCGCGGTGGCCGGAGCCAAGTAAACGATGATGGTGCGGGTGGCGGTCTTCCCACCGACCGACACGGTAAAGCGTGACCCGGACGACCGTGATGTCCCTCATGCCCGAGCCGGGTACCCGCGTCGGCGGCCAGCGTTGGCCACTACCTCCACCGTACCCAGCCGGCGGGGGGTGCCGCAGGTCGGGTGATCGAAAGGTCCCCCCGCCCCACCCGGGTGCGCCCGAAAGGGGAGGCCGCCGGCATCGGCGGCGGGGCTCAGGTGTCGGTGGCGAGGCGGGTCAGGGCGTCCCCGTCGAGCCGCCACGTCATCCAGCCCGTCAGCGGGCCTGCGGACAGGGACCGGTAGAACTCCTGCGCCGGAGTGTTCCAGTCGAGCACGGCCCACTCCAGGCGCAGCCATCCGCGCTGTACGCAGATGCCGGCGAGCCCGGCGAGCAGGGCGCGACCGTGGCCGCCTCGCCGGTGCTCCGGCTGGACGAACAGGTCCACCAGGTGCATCCCGGCCTGCCCGGTCCAGGTGGAGAAGGTCCGATGCCAGATCGCGAAGCCCACCACCGACCCCGGGTCGGTCGATGTCGGCGCCGGCCCGTCCGTGGCGACCAGACAGGAGGCGCTCGGATCGGGGTCGAACAGGGCGACATGCAGGTCGGCGGCGGTCATCGCGACCGCATGCGGCTCGCGTTCGTAGGCGGCGAGCGCCCGGACCAGCGCGAGGACCGCCGGCACGTCCGCCGGCACGGCCGCTCGGATCAACGCGTGCCGCCCGCACCCGCGACCGCCCCGGCACCGGCGTTGGTCGAGGTACCGGAGGCCTGCCCGGGTCCGGGGTTCGACTCGGGCCGGGGGGCGTGACTCGGACCACGCAGAGCATGCCCGGACCGGAGCAGGGTGTAGAACTCCTGGCACTCGGCATAGGTGGGGAGTAGTCCCGCGGATCTCGCCTCGCGCAGGGTCGGCGCCGCGGCGTCCTTTTCCGAGAGCAGGGGGGTGATCTCCGTCGGCCACGGTAGGTCGAGATCCGGATCGAGCGGATGAATCCCGTGTTCCCGACCCGGAGTGTAAGGTGCCGAGCACAGATAGGTGATCGCCGCGTCGTCGGTCAGGGCGATGAACGCATGCCCCAGGCCCTCGGCGATGTACAGCCCACGGCGGTCCACATCGTCAAGCAGGACGGCGTCGGCGGCGCCGAAGGTCGGCGAGCCGGTGCGGATGTCCACGACGCAGTCGAGCACCTGCCCGCGCACACACGTCACGTACTTCGCCTGGCCCGGTGGCACCTGGGCGTAGTGCACCCCACGTAGCGTCCCGCGGCGGCTGACGCTGTGGTTGGCCTGGGACAGTGCGAGCGGATGCCCTACCGCCTCGGCGAGGGCATCGGAGCGGAACCACTCCAGGAAGGTCCCGCGGCTGTCGGAGTGCTGACGCGGGGTGAACACCCAGGCGTCGGGAACCGATAGTTCGCTGATCTCCACCACTGGGACGGTACCGGTTCACCCGAAGGTGTCCCCGCAGGCCGCACCGCACTGCCCGGGCGCGTTGGCGGCTGGGTGTGGCTCTTGCGCGGGGCGGGCGCGGCCGGTGTGATGCCGCCCGGGTTCGCCACGTTGCGTATCGAGCTCGGTTCGAGGCGCCTGACCTCGTCGGCGACCGCGCTCGTTGGTGTGGGCCGACCGGCCGGATCGGCCACCTGACCTACTGACCCCCGGCGGCCTGCTGCGGCCGTGCTCGGAACGGCCGTCGACGGTCTGAACTGGGACTTCGAGGGCCGTCCGGGCACAGAGGCGTCCGTGCGGCGCCGCACGGACGATCGTCCGCATTCCGTGGTGTCGATTGTTCTTTGCGTCGTGTCGAAGACCTCGCCCTGCGCCGGGCCACCGGCCGGCGTTTGCCCGCGGCCCCGGATGCCTTCGGCTGCAATGCCTCTGAGCTGCGGCGATGCCGCGACGGACGGCGGCGTGCCGGCAGACCGGAGATCGACGAACTCATCGTCGGCGGGCCCCGGCGATCGGCGACCGCAGGCTCCGGAAGGTCCCGGCGGCTATCCTCTAGCTATGAAGGAGGGCGCCGATATGCACCGATGATCCCCGGCTTCGGGCGGCGCAGGTTCGGCCGGCACCTGGGCTCATCAGGTGGCTGTTCGACCATGCCACACCCTCGCCGAGGCCTCGCTGACGGTCCGCCAGCCGCGTTGCACCGACGCGTACGGTGACGGTCCGCGTGCCATATTGGACGTACCCCCGGGACACCCCCGGGCCCGTGTCCTGTCTCACATCATGAGGTGGGATGACTCAGGCTCGCCTTCTGCGTGGACGACGCACGCAGTCAGGGCGGGCGACCTGTAGCCGCGGCCCCGGTAAAGGGACCACGACCGCCCCAGCGGGTCCACCGCCGGCTTGTCCGAGGAGCAGCCTCCGTGACCGCAACCACTGACCACTCGACTCTTCCCACGCCCGCCCCGGCGGACCTGGCCGCGGTCAGCCCGCGCCCGTCCGACGACGACCCCGCCTTCGCGCTGCACCGTGGCGGCAAGATCGGGGTTGCGCTCACCGTTCCGCTGGAGACCCGCGAGGACCTGTCGCTGGCCTACACCCCCGGAGTGGCGCGGGTCTGCACCGCGATCGCCGAGGCACCTGCGCTTGCGGATGAGTACACCTGGCGGGCCAACACCGTCGCCGTCGTCACCGACGGCACCGCCGTGCTCGGTCTCGGCGACATCGGCCCGGCCGCGTCCCTGCCGGTGATGGAGGGCAAGGCGGCTCTGTTCAAGCAGTTCGGTGGGGTCGACGCCGTGCCGATCGCGCTGGACTGCACCGACGTCGAGCAGATCGTCGACACCGTGGCCCGGCTCGCGCCCAGCTTCGGTGGCATCAACCTCGAAGACATCTCCGCGCCCCGCTGCTTCGCCATCGAGCGGCTGCTGCAGGAGCGCGTCGACATTCCGGTCTTCCACGACGACCAGCACGGCACCGCCATCGTGGCCCTCGCCGCGCTGGAGAACGCCGCGAAGCTCACCGGGCGCACCCTCGGCGACCTGCGTGCCGTGGTGTCCGGCGCGGGCGCGGCCGGCGTCGCCGTCACCCGCATCCTGCTGGCCGCCGGCATCGGCGACATCGCCGTCGGCGACAGCCGCGGGATCATCTACCCCGGTCGGGACAACCTCACCTCGATCAAGGCGGCGCTCGCGGCCGAGACCAACCGCGCCGGCCTGACCGGCTCGATCAACGACGCGCTGAACGGCGCCGACGTGTTCCTCGGCCTGTCCTCGGGCAAGGTGCCCGAAGAGGCCGTCGCCACGATGGCCCCCGAGGCGATCATCTTCGCGATGGCCAACCCGGACCCGGAGATCGACCCGGAGCTCGCCCACAAGTACGCCCGGATCGTTGCGACCGGCCGCAGTGACTACCCGAACCAGATCAACAACGTGCTCGCCTTCCCCGGCATCTTCCGCGGTGCCCTGGACGTGCGGGCCAGCCGCGTCACGGAGGGTATGAAGCTCGCCGCCGCCGACGCGCTCGCCGCCGTGATCGACGGTGAGCTGAGCGAGGACCACATCATCCCGAGCGTGTTCGACACCCGGGTGGGTCCGGCGGTTGCCGCCGCCGTGGCTGCCGCCGCGCGCGCCGACGGCGTCGCCCGCCGCTAGGTCCGCCACGCCGTCCGCTGTGCGCGGGCGGCCCCGACGGCTGCGGGATCCACTGGGCAGGCCGCCCCGGATCCCGCAGCCGTTCGCCGTCCGCCGTCCGCGATGGACACGCGCGGGCGGAAGATCCAGATGGCGATCGTGTTGAGTCATGATCGGGCGGGCGGTGCTGTGGCGCTCGGGTAGCGGCGGCGGGGCGCTGCCGATGGTGGACGGGCGCGGGTGGACGGGCAGTGCCGATGGTGCCAGGGCGCGCCGGGTGCCGGGACGCCCTGGTTCAGACGCGACCGCAGCCCGGGCAGGGGCGGTGTTCGCCCGCCTCGGCGAGCGGGCGCAGGGTGCCGCAGCCCTGGTAGGAGCAGCAGACGAAGTCCGCCGCCGCCACGGTGATGACCGCGGTGCCGTCGATCATGACCGTGGGCGGTGCCTCCGGAGCTGGTACCGCCCGACGCCGCCGCCAGCCCAACCGGCGGCGTCCGCCGCGCCGCTCACGGCCGAGCTGGGTGCCGCCGCTGCCGGGGCTGCTGCTGTCGGAGCGGGCATCCCGGCTGCTGCCGCCGCCGCTGATCGCGGTGTTGATGCCGATGATCGGACCGGTGCGGGGGGTGGGGTCGGGGACGGCGGGATCTGGATCGTCCCCGCGGGTCACCATGACCCGACCGCCGTGCGCTCCGCGGCAGGGTGTTCCGCGGCAGGGTGTTCCGCGGCGGCGTGCTCCGCGAGACCGGTGCCTGTCGTCGCCACGGGGATCGTCACCACGAGGATGAGTTCAGCACACCGGTCCGTCGCGTGCGTGCGCCGGGGCGGATGGTCCGTGTTCGGCGGCGCGTCCGGGGTAACCCGTGTGCGCGGGGGCCGGGCGGACTGGTCGTACGGGAGCGGGACGGACGCCTCGCCCGGGGGTCGGGTGGACCGTTCGCGCGGGGGGTGCGTCGGTCGTAGATTCTGGGCGTGCTTGCCGCCGCCGCCGTCCGGTTCGATCCGCAGGACCCGCTTGCCGGGTTGTCCGTCGGGCAGCGGGAGGAGCCCCAGCCGCCGGTGGGGTGGGTGACCGTGCAGGTGCGCGCGGCCTCGCTGAATCATCACGACCTTTTCAGTCTTCGCGGGGTGGGGCTTGCCGCCGACCGGCTCCCCATGATTCTCGGCTGTGATGCGGCGGGGGTGACGTCCGAGGGGGAGGAGGTCGTCGTGCATGCCGTGATCGGCGATCCGGCGGCGGGCGGCGGGGACGAAACCCTTGACCCGCGCCGGACCCTGCTGTCCGAGCTGCACCCCGGCACCCTCGCCGAAGCGGTCGCGGTGCCTCGGCGCAACCTGGTGCCCAAGCCGCCGGACCTGTCCTTCGAGGAAGCGGCATGCCTGCCGACGGCATGGCTGACCGCGTACCGGATGGTGGTGTCGCGGGCGGGGTTGCCCTCCGGCGGCGGTGGCACCCTGCTCGTGCAGGGCGCGGGTGGCGGGGTGGCGACCGCCGCGGTGCTCATCGCCAAGGCGGTGGGGCACACGGTGTTCGTGACCTCGCGGGATGCCGGCAAGCGGGAACGGGCAGCGGCGCTCGGTGCGGATGCGGTGTTCGAGTCCGGGGCTCGGCTGCCGCGCCGGGTGGACGCGGTCCTCGAGACGGTCGGCGAAGCGACCTGGGGGCATTCGCTGCGCTCGTTGCGCCCCGGCGGACGGATCGTCGTCTCCGGTGCGACCAGTGGGCCGAACCCGCCGGCCGAGCTCAACCGGGTGTTCTTCCAGCAGCTGTCGGTCGTCGGGTCGACCATGGGCAGCCGTGACGAGCTCGTGGACCTGCTCGCTCTGCTGGTGCGCACCGGTGTCCGTCCTCCCGTCCAGCAGGTCTGGCCGCTGGCACAGGCGCGGGATGCCCTCGCCCGGCTCGCTGTCGGCGACGTGTTCGGCAAACTCGTCCTGCAACCCTGACCGGGCAGGCTGTCCCTCACGCCCGGCCGGCCGGGCGGGGCGGCCGGCGGGACGAGACCGACACCGACGTGGGGTGAGTGCGCCGGCGCGGGGTCAGAGGTCGGCGTCGTCGTCGGGGCGGGCCAGCCAGGTGGCAAGCCGTTCGACGGCCTCCTCGAACTGCGGGTGGACGTCGACGAACGCCCGCATCGCGTCGGCGAGACCCTCGTAGGTGACGGTCTCCTCGCCGCGGCGGTCGACCAGTTCCTCCAGGCCGCGATCGGTGAAGTACATCGTGCTCCCGTCCGGTAACCCCGCGTGCCGTACCGCCGCGGTGCGGAGTCCGCCATGCTGTGGGGCCGGGCGGGTGTGAAGCCAGGCAGGTGTGAAGCCAGGCGGGGTGGCAGGGGCCCCGTCCCGGCGGTCGCTGTCCATCTCCCGGTGAAGCGGGAACGGACGGCGACCGCCGGCCCGTGCGTGGGTGAACCGTCAGTCGTCGAGGGCGGCTTCGACGAGGGCCTGCTGCTCGCGTTCGTGCACCCGGGACGAACCGGACGCCGGCGCGGCCGCGGCCCGACGGGAGACGCGGCGCAACCGGATGGTGCGGGGCAGCGACTCGGCGAGGTTGAGCGCCATGTGCGGGTAGGCGCCCTGGTTCGCCGGCTCCTCCTGCACCCAGACGACATCGTTGACGTTCGGGTACCGCTCCAGCACGGCGGCCAGCTCCGGCCCGGGGGTCGGGTAGAGCTGCTCGACGCGCAGCAGGGCGAACTGCTGCGGGTCGCCGTGCTTGTTCCGGGCGGCGGCCAGGTCGTAGTAGACCTTGCCGGCCGTGAGTAGAACCCGACGCACCGTTGTGGGATCGACGACCGTCGGGTCGTCGATCACCGGCTGCCAGCTGCCACCGGTCAGGTCCTCGACGGTGGAGGTGGCCGCCTTGGCCCGCAGCATCGACTTCGGGGTGAAGACGACCATCGGCCGGCGCACCGGCGAGAGCGTCTGCCGACGCAGCAGGTGGAAGTAGCTGGCAGGTGACGACGGAGCCGAGACGGTCATGTTGCCGTCCGCGCACAGCGACAGGAACCGCTCGATGCGGGCGGAGGAGTGGTCCGGCCCCTGGCCCTCGTAGCCGTGCGGGAGCAGCAGGACCAGCGAGGATCGCTGCCCCCACTTGGCCTCGCCGGCGGTGATGAACTCATCGATGATCGACTGGGCGCCGTTGGCGAAGTCGCCGAACTGCGCCTCCCACAGCACCAGCATGTCCGAGCGGACCACCGCGTAGCCGTACTCGAAGCCCATCGCCGCGAACTCGCTGAGCAGCGAGTCGTAGACGTAGAAGGTGCCGACACCCTCGTTGGTCTCGGTGCCGTTCAGCCCGTGACGCAGGGTACGCAGAGGGGTGTGGTCCTCGGCGCTGTGCCGGTCGACGAGGACGGCGTGGCGCTGGCCGAAGGTGCCGCGCCGGCTGTCCTGGCCGGTCAGGCGCACCGAGCGGCCGTCGAGCAGCAGGGTGCCGAAGGCCAGGGTCTCGGCGAGCGCCCAGTCGATCGCACCGGTCTCCACCATCTGCGCACGCCGTTCGATCTGCGGACGCAGCCGCGGATGCACGGTGAAGCCGTCGGGCAGGGTGACCTGGGTGTCGATGATCCGCTTGACCGCCTCGAGGGACACCGCGGTGCTCACCGCGGCGGCCGCGGCGGCCTCCTCCGGGGTGGTGATGATCCGCGGCTGCGGCGCGTTGTCCGACGGGGTGGTGTCACGGGTCTGCGCGAACGCCTTCTCCAGCTCCGCCCGGTAGGACTTCATCGCCTCTTCGGCCTGGTCCCGGGTGATGTCCCCGCGGCCGATCAGCGCCTCGGTGTAGAGCTTGCGCACCGAGCGCTTGCTGGCGATCGTGTCGTACATCAACGGCTGGGTGAACGACGGCTCGTCCATCTCGTTGTGGCCGCGCCGGCGGTAGCAGACCAGGTCGATGACGACGTCCTTGTGGAACGCCTGGCGGTACTCGAACGCGAGCGCCGCGACCCGCACACACGCCTCCGGGTCGTCCCCGTTGACGTGGAAGATCGGCGCCTGCACCATCCGGGCGACGTCGGTGGCGTACACCGACGAACGGCTCGACTCGGGTGAGGTGGTGAACCCGACCTGGTTGTTGATCACCAGGTGGATGGTGCCGCCGGTGCGGTAGCCGCGCAGCTGGGAGAGGTTCAGCGTCTCGGCGACGACGCCCTGACCGGCGAACGCCGCGTCTCCGTGCACGAGGACGGGCAGCACGGTGAAGCCGGCGACACCCTTGTCGAGAATGTCCTGCTTGGCACGGACGACGCCCTCGGTGACCGGGTCGACGGCCTCCAGGTGGGACGGGTTCGCCACGACCGAGACGTTCACCGTGCGCTCCGAACGGGCGCGGTAGACGCCCTCGGCGCCCAGGTGGTACTTCACGTCGCCGGAGCCGTGGGCGGTCTGCGGGTCGAGGTAGCCCTCGAACTCGTCGAAGATCTGCCGGTACGACTTGCCGACGATGTTCGCCAGCACGTTGAGCCGGCCCCGGTGGGCCATGCCGATGACGACCTCGTCCATCTCGGCGTCGGCGGCCCGGTCGAGCACCTCGTCGAGGGTGGGGATGGTCGACTCGGCGCCCTCGAGGGAGAACCGCCGCTGGCCGACGTACTTGGTCTGCAGGAACGACTCGAACGCCTCCGCGGCACCGAGACGCTCCAGCACGTAGAGCTGCTCGGCCGGATCCGGGCGCTCGGCGGAGCGCTCGACCCGGGCCTGGATCCAGGCCCGCTCGTCCGGCTCCTGGATGTGCATGTACTCGATGCCGACCCGACGGCAGTACGAGTCACGCAGCACGCCCATCACGTCCCGCAGGGACATGGTGCGCTGCCCGGCGAAGCCGCCGACGGCGAACTCGCGGTCGAGGTCCCACAGCGTCAGCCCATGGCTGATGATGTCCAGGTCGGGATGGCTGCGGATGGCGAACTCGAGCGGGTTCGTGTCCGCCATCAGGTGCCCACGGACCCGGTAGGCATGGATGAGCTCCAGCACCCGGGCGTTGTGGTCGAGGTCGCCCTCGTGCACCACCGCCTTGTCCGGAACCCAGCGGACGGGCTCGTAGGGCACGCGCAGCGCGCGGAAGACCTCGTCGTAGAAGCCGTCCTGGCCGAGTAGCAGCTGGTGCATCCGGCGCAGGTACTCACCCGACTGGGCGCCCTGGATGATGCGGTGGTCGTACGTGCTGGTCAGCGTGATCGTCTTGGAGATCGCAAGCCTGGCCAGCGTCGTGGACGACGCGCCGGAGAACTCGGCCGGATACTCCATGGCGCCGACGCCGATGATCGTGCCCTGGCCCTGCATGAGCCGCGGCACCGAGTGCGCGGTGCCGATGCCGCCCGGGTTGGTCAGGCTGATCGTGACGTCGCTGAAGTCGTCCATCGTCAGCTTGTTGGACCGGGCCCGGCGGACCAGGTCCTCATACGCGAGCCAGAAGTCGCGGAAGTCCATGCTCTCGGACTTCTTCACCGCCGCGACGACGAGCTGACGGCCCTTCGGGGTGACCAGGTCGATCGCGAGGCCCAGCCCCACGTGCTCCGGCTGGACGAGCGTCGGCTTGCCGTCGATCTCGGCGTACGAGGCGTTCATGGCCGGATGGTCGGCCAGGGCCCGCACCATGGCGTAGCCGATGAGATGGGTGAACGACACCTTGCCGCCGCTGGAGCGGGCCAGATGCCGGTTGATCACGATGCGGTTGTCCGCGAGCAGCTTCGCCGGGAACGCCCGGACCGACGTGGCGGTCGGGACGTGCAGCGACGTCTCCATGTTGGTGACGACCCGGGCGGCCGCACCGCGCAGCGGCGTGGTGGACCGACCACCCTGGACCGCTTTGCCGGGCTGGCCCTGGCTCGCGGGAGCCGACGGCTTCGCCTGCGCCGCTGCCGCCGGCTTCGCGGCGGCCTGGGCCGCGGG
>NZ_JAMQQG010000090.1 GCF_023716925.1 Frankia sp. R82 | reverse complement strand
GCGCACGCCCGCCTGGCGGCGTTCGCAGCGCCGGAGCGCACCGTCGCCGTCGACCTGCCCAGCGGGGTGGACGCCGACACCGGCGCGGTCGCGGGCGACGCGGTGCGGGCCAGTGCCACGGTCACCTTCGGGACCTACAAGCGCGGGCTGTGGCTGATGCCGGGAGCCGCCCACACCGGGCCGGTGGAGCTCGTCGACATCGGCCTGGCCCTGCCCGAGCCCGACCTGCGCGCACTCGACGACGTCGACGTCCGCGCCGCGCTGCCGGTGCCCGACGAGACGGCGTCGAAATATCGTCGTGGCGTGCTCGGGATAGTCGCCGGCAGCGACGACTATCCCGGCGCGGCCGTGCTCGCCGTCGGCGGGGCGTTGCGTGGCGGCGCCGGTTATCTGCGGGTCGTCACCGAAGGACGACCGGATCCGGTCTCGGGGCCCCGTGGACGAGCCGGGGACCACGTCCGCGCGGCGCATCCGGAGGCGGTGGTCACCGAGATCGCCCCCGGCGACCAGGCTGCCCTGCTCGCCGCCGGACGGGTTCAGGCCTATGCGATCGGCCCCGGCCTGGCACCCGGTCCCGACACCCGCGCGCTGGTCGACGCGCTGCTCGGGCGGGACGTCCCGCTGATCGTCGATGCCGGCGCCCTGGACCCGCTAGCCGACCTGCTCGCCGCCGACCGCACCCGGCTGCGGAATCGAGCCGCGCCGGTCCTGATCACCCCGCACGAGGGCGAGTTCGGTCGGCTGGTCGGGCGAGCCCTCGGCTGGGACGTGGCGAAGGCCGCGGACGAGCTGGCCGCGGACCGACTGCGGACCGTGCGTCGGGCCGCCGCCGACACCGGCGCGGTCATCCTGCTCAAGGGCGCGCGCACGCTCGTCGTCGAGCCGACCGGCGCCGCCTGGGTGAACACGACCGGTTCGGCCTGGCTCGGCACCGCCGGCAGCGGCGACGTGCTCACCGGCTTGGTCGGTTCGCTGACCGCCGCCGGCCTGCCCATCGCGCTCGCCGGCGCTGTGGGCGCCCACCTGCACGGCCGCGCCGCCGAACGGGCTGTCGCGCACGGCCCCCTGCCCCTGGCCGCCGGCGACCTCCCCCGTCTGCTGGCCGCCACCCTCACCGACCTGCTCACGCCCCCGGTCCGCGGACGGCCGCGCCCCCACCCGTCAGGTGGCCATGGTCGTCACTGCCGGTAGCGTTGTGCGGGTGAGTGAACAGCGGACCGATGCCCTGGGCGGGCCCGTCACCCGTACGTATGCGGCGATCGAGCTCGACGCGGTGCGGGACTCGGTGACCGCCCTGGTGAACCGGGCCGGACCGGCCGCCACCATGGCCGTGGTCAAGGCCGACGGCTACGGCCACGGCTTGCTGCCGTGCGCCCGGGCCGCGCTCGACGGTGGGGCGAGCTGGCTGGGCACGGCGTTTCTGGAGGAGGCGCTGGCGCTGCGGGCCGCCGGGATCACCGTGCCGGTGCTGTGCTGGCTCATCACTCCCGACGAGCAGGCTGACGCGGCGATCGCGGCCGACATCGACCTGTCGGCATCCGCGCCCTGGGCGCTGCGGCAGATCGCCGCGGCCGCCCGGCGGGTCGGTCGGCGGGCCCGGGTGCACCTCAAGGCGGACACCGGACTCGGCCGGGCCGGCGCGACCCCGGCGGACTGGCCCGACCTGTGCGACGACGCGGCTCGGCTGCAGGCCGAGGGAGTCATCGAGGCCTACGGCGTGTGGAGCCACCTGGCCTTCGCCGACGCGCCGGGGCATCCGACCGTGCAGACCCAGATCGGGGCGTTCCGCGACGCCGTCGATCTTGCCGACAAGGCGGGCCTCACGCCGACGGTGCGCCATCTGGCGAACTCCGCGGCCACCCTGGTCAGCCCGCAGGCGCATTTCGACCTGGTCCGCCCGGGCGTGTCGGTGTACGGGCTGTCACCCGGCCCAGAGGTCGGCCCGCCGGCCCGCTTCGGCCTGCGTCCGGCGATGACGCTGGTCAGCCACGCCGCCCTGGTCAAGCGAGTGCCGGCCGGCACCGGCGTGTCCTACGCCCACCGCTACACCACCGATCAGCCGACCACCCTGGCCCTGGTCCCACTGGGCTACGCCGACGGCATCCCCCGGGCGGCGACGAACCGCGGCGAGGTGCTGTTCGGGGGCAGCCGGCGACGCATCGCCGGCACCGTCTGCATGGACCAGTTCGTCCTTGACGTCGGGGACGACCAGGTGTCACCCGGAGACGAGGTGATCCTGTTCGGACCGGGCGATCGTGGTGAGCCGACCGCCGACGACTGGGCCGTGGTCGCCGGCACCATCAACTACGAGATCGTCTCCCGGATCGGCGCGCGCGTCCCCCGCGTCTACCGCTGATCGCCGGTCCCGGCTGAGCGCCGATCTCAGCCGCAGCCGCCGGAGGAGCAGCCGCCGCCGGTGGGCGCGTCACCGCCGAACATGCCGCGTTCCATCCGGCGCCGTACCGGCTGGGCGGCGCTCGCCGCGGCCTCCTGCTCGGCCTGCTCGACGTGGGCCCGGGTGGTGAGGGTCAGCATGACCGGCCGTGACCCGGTCGGGGCCGCTGCGCCCGACGGTGAGCCCGGCCCCGCTGCTGCGGAGGGTGCTGCGGCGAGCACGGTTGCGCCGACACCTGCGCCGGGGGTCGTCACGGTGGGTTCTGGCTCGGTCTCGTCGGCGACGCCGAGCGCGGCGGCGCGTGCGGGGCCGGTGAGCGTGCGGCTCGGGTTCACGGTGACGTGCTCCCGGTGCCTGCGCCACGACAGCTTCATGTGTCTGCCTCCGTGATCACTATCGATGGGCGGTCCCTCCACGGTAGAGGACGTCGTCGCGCTCGGCCGGGCATCGCGGTCCGGACGTGATTCGGTCGGCCGGACAGACCGGCCCGGACGTGACCCGGTCGGGGGCCCGTGCGCCGACGACCAGCCGGCGACTAGAATCAGGGCGCAGTCGCGACTGGCGCACAGAGGTGGAATCGACCACCGGGGAGCGATGAGCGGTCGGTGCCGCGCGTCTGGGTGCCTCCGGCCGAACAAGACATGCCGGAGGTCACTGTGCACAATCCGCCCCTTCCCGAGCTCACCGTCGCCGACCCGGAGATCGCTGGTCTGATCGAGGCCGAAGCTGTTCGTCAGCACGGGTCGATCAGGCTGATCGCCTCGGAGAACTACGTGTCCACCGCGGTGCTCGAGGCATCCGGCTCCGTGCTGACCAACAAGTACTCCGAGGGGTACGTCGGGAAGCGCTACTACGAGGGCCAGCAGGTCGTCGACCCGATCGAGACGCTCGCCGTCGACCGGGCGAAGGCGCTGTTCGGCGTCGAGCACGCCAACGTCCAGCCGTACTCGGGTTCGCCGGCGAACCTCGCCGTCTACCTGGCGTTCGCCCAGCCCGGGGACACGATCATGGGTCTGGCGCTGCCGATGGGCGGGCACCTGACCCACGGGTGGAGCGTGTCGGCGACCGGCAAGTGGTTTCGCAGCGTCCGCTACGGGCTGCGGGCCGACACCGGGCGGATCGATCTGGACGAGGTGCGCGACCTCGCCCGGGCCGAGCGTCCGAAGGTGATTTTCTGCGGTGGCACGGCGATCCCGCGCACGATCGACTTCCCGGCCTTCGCCGAGATCGCCCGGGAGGTCGGCGCCGTCCTCGTCGCGGACATCGCGCACATCGCCGGCCTCATCGCCGGGGGTGCGCATCCCTCCCCGGTCGGGCACGCCCCGGTGATCTCCACCACGACCCACAAGACGCTGCGCGGCCCGCGCGGGGCGATGCTGATGTCCGACGCCGAGCATGCCGCGGCCCTGGACAAGGCGGTCTTCCCCGGTCTGCAGGGCGGCCCGCACAACCACACCACCGCGGCCATCGCCGTGGCCCTGCGGGAGGCGGCGACCCCGTCGTTCCGCGAGTACGCCCACGCCATCGTCGCCAATGCCCGCGCGCTGGCCGAGGCGCTGGTCGAGCGCGGCTTCGACCTGGTCACCGGCGGCACCGACAACCACCTGATCCTCATCGACCTGACCAACAAGGACATCGGCGGCAAGCCCGCGGCGAAGGCGCTGGACGCAGCCGGCATCGAGCTGAACTACAACTCCGTGCCGTTTGACAAGCGCAAGCCGTTCGACCCCTCCGGTATCCGCCTCGGCACCGCCGCCATCACCACCCGTGGCCTGACCACCGCGCACATGCCGCTGATCGCCGGCTGGATCGACGACGTCGTCAAGGCGGCCTCGGCCAGTGACACCGCGACGATCGAGCGGATCCGGGCGCAGGTCAACGAGCTGGTCGCCGGTTTCCCGATGCCCGGCTTCGCCTGATCGACCCCGCCCTGGCCGGACCGGCGTCCTGAGCGGCTGGCCGGTCCGGCCGGACCCGCCTTCCCGGCCGTCCCGGCTGTCCCGCCTTCCCGGCTGTCCCGCCTTCCCGGCTGTCCCGCCGTCCCGGCTGTCCCCGCCGTCCTGAGCTGCTCGTCGGCTTCGGGCCATCGGCGCGGACGGATCCCGGCAAACCTGCCTGTGTCGGATGTGCGAGGCATCATCGGTTCAGGGCAGCCCGGAGGAGCCGGGTTGTGCGGTGGACGGAGGCGGGGATGGTCAGGTCGGTCGGCGCGGTGGCGGGATCCCGGGCAGCACGGGCGCTCACCGGCTCGCTCGGAGTGGTCGGGGTGGCCGCCGCCGGTCTTGTCGCCGAACGCCGGGCGATCCACCGCCGCCGCCTGCGGACGGACATGGCGGAGCCGTTCGAAGCCGCGCAGATCGGCGGCCGGGTGACCACGGTGATCGCCAACGACGGCGTGCCGTTGCACGTCGAGGAGACCGGCCCGGCGGACGCGCCGCTCACGCTGGTGTTCGTGCACGGGTTCTGTGTGCGCGCCGACAGCTGGTTCCTGCAGCAGCGCGAGCTCGCCGACCTCGGCCGGATGGTGTTCTTCGACCAGCGTGCGCACGGCCGCTCCGGGCCGTCCGTCGTCGGCAACTGCACCATCGACGTGCTCGCCGACGACCTGTACCGGGTCATCCGCGAGCGGGTGCCCGAGGGGCCGATCGTGCTGATCGGCCATTCGATGGGCGGGATGGCGGTGCTCGGGCTGGCCGAGGAGCACCCGGAGCTGTTCGGCGATCGGATCATCGGGGTGGCCCTGCTGTCGACCAGCGCCTCGGAGCTCGCCCGGGCCACCCTGGGTCCGGCGGCGCTGCTGACCGGGGTCGTGCGTCGGGTGGTGCCCGGCGTCGCGGTCGGCATGCGGCGGGCGTCCGGGGTACTCGAGCACCTGCGTGGCAGCGGCAGCGACCTGTCCTGGGAGGTGACCCGCCGGATCGCCTTCGGGGACACCGATCTGTCACCCGACGTCATCACCTTCCTGGAGGCGATGGTCTCGCAGACTCCGGTTGAGGTGATTGCGGCCTTCCTGC
Source organism: Frankia sp. R82 (assembly GCF_023716925.1). Classification (GTDB taxonomy): domain Bacteria; phylum Actinomycetota; class Actinomycetes; order Frankiales; family Frankiaceae; genus Frankia. The sequence continues at coordinate 12,232 of NZ_JAMQQG010000090.1, read as the reverse complement.
CGACCCTGCTCGACAACGACCGGCTCGCCGCCGTCGACCGGTTCGCGGCGACTCCCACACTGATCATCGTCGGCGCCGCGGACCTGATCACCCCGGTCGGCCACAGCCGGGCGATTGCCGCGGCGCTGCCCGAGGCGGAGCTGCTCGTGGAGGACAACGCCGGGCACGCCATCATGTTGGAGCGTCCTGCCGCGGTGAACGCCGCGATCCGCCGGTTGGTCGGGCGCGCGGTCGCCGGGTCCGCCGTGCCGCAGCCCCGGGCCGCCGACCCGCTGGGCGCAGCCTGACCGGTACCTGCCGTGGACATGCCCGCGGGGGACATGCCCGCGATGACCGACGCGGGGCGGTGCGTTCGCCGGCGGTGGGCCTGCCAGTGGTGAGAATGGAGCCATGAGCGTGAACCCGGCACGCAGTGTTGTCGGCGGGGCGACGGCCGTCGCCATCGAGGTCCCGACCGCCGAGCGGATGCGGGAGCTCGGGGGGCGGCTTGCTGTCCTGCTGCGCCCCGGTGATCTGATCGTGCTTTCGGGACCGCTCGGTGCTGGCAAGACCGTGCTCGCACAGGGCATCGCGGCCGGCCTCGGGATCGGCCAGACCGTCACCTCGCCGACGTTCGTCCTGGCCCGGGTCTACCTGGACGGCCGCCTCCCGCTCGTCCATGTGGACGCCTACCGGCTCGGTGGGGTGGCCGAGGCCGATGACCTGGACCTGGACGCGGATGCCGACAGCTCGGTGACCATCGTCGAATGGGGCGCGGGCCTCGTCGAGGGGCTCGCCCAGGACCATCTCGAGGTGGTGCTGACCCGGCCCACCGCCGACCAGGCCGGGGAGGTCCGGACCGTGCGGCTGCTCCCGTCCGGCCCGTCGTGGACCGAGCGCCTGCGCGGCCTGCTGCCCTGACCGGCATGGGGTGCGGCCGAGGCGCACGGTGCACCTCCGTAGGCTGGAGCGGTGCTGGTGCTGGCCCTTGATACGTCCACGGCTGCCTGCGCCGTGGCCCTCGCCGAGCTGACGGCGGCCGAGATCCCTGTGACACCCGGCGGTCCGGGCCTGCCGGACGAGGCGGGCGCCGACGCCGGGGTGCAGGTCCGGCCGCGGGGGAGCGTCGTCACCGTCGATGCCCGCCGCCATGGCGAGCTGCTGGCACCGTCGATGCGTTCGGTACTGGACGAGGCGGATGCGCATCCGTCGGACCTGGCGGCCGTCGTCGTCGGGGCCGGGCCGGGGCCGTTCACGAGCCTGCGGGTCGGGATGGTGACGGCTGCGGCGTTCGCTGACGCGCTCGAGATTCCCGTGCACGGGGTCTGCTCGCTGGACGGGATCGGCGCCGCGACCATCGGCGCGACCGCTGTCGTCACCGACGCCCGCCGCCGCGAGGTGTACTGGGCCCGATATGCCGATGGCGTGCGGGTGGGTGATCCCGGGGTCGGCCGGCCGGGGCAGGTCGCCGAGACCCTGCGTGCTCAGGGCGTGGCGACCGTAGTGGGGCCCGGCCGCCCCCTGTATGCGGATGTGTTCGCTGATTTCGCGGAGCTTGCGCTGCCGGCGGCGGGCGGTGACATCACCGTGCCGGAGGCGGGCTATCCGCGCCCGGAGCTGCTGGTTGGCCTCGCCGGCGCGGACCTGCTGGCCGGCCGCGTTCCGTCGCCGCTGGTCCCGCTCTACCTGCGGCGGCCGGACGCGACCGAGCCACACGCGCCGAAACCGGTCCGGTCGTGACGGAGCCGGGCTCCGCAGCCCGGCCCCCGGCCAGGGAATCCCCAGCCAGGGAATCCCCGGTCGCCGAGTCCCCGGCCACCGGGTCGGCTGTCGCGGATCTTGTTCTGCTGCCGACGCGGTGGTGGCATGTGGAGACGATCGCGACCCTCGAGCGCAGCGTCTTCATCGCCGATGCCTGGAGCGCCGAGCTGTTCTGGTCCGAGCTGGCCCAGGGCGATCAGCGGTACTACCTGACCGCTCTGTTCCGCCCCAGCGGTATCGCCACGCACGCTCTGACCTCGATCGTCGGATACGCGGGTCTGGCGGTCGCCGAGGACGGGGCCTACATCCAGACGGTGGGGGTCGTGCCGCAGATGCGGGGCAGGGGAGTCGGCGCCCGCCTGATGATCACCCTGCTGCGCCGGGCGCGTCAGCTGGGCGCCCGCTCCTGCGGACTCGAGGTCCGCACCGACAACCATGCCGCCCGGGCCCTGTACCACCAGCTCGGCTTCGTCGACATCGGCCGGCGGCGAGGCTACTACCAGCCCTCCGGCGGCGATGCCTTCGTCATGCGGGCCCGGCCGATAGACACCGTCGGCTACGGCATCCTCCTCGACGACCGGGAGCGAGCCCTGCCAGGACGCGCCCTGCTGGAGGCCTGACCAATCGATCGGCCGGCCGACCGCGGATCGGCCGGCCGGCTCGGGTCAGGCGGCCGCACGGGTGCGCAGGGCGGCCTCGCCGGCGCTACGGCTCTGCGTGTGCAGGTCAACGAACTGGGCCAGCGCCGGGTTGACGGGAGCGAGCGTCATTTCCACCCGGACCAGCTCGACATCGGTCGCGCCGAGCGACTCGAGGACGTGTGCCACATAGGGAAGCTGGTGATCCCAGCCCTCCTTGGGCGTGCCGGCCGCGTACGAGCCGCCCTGGGTGGCGATCACGGTGACGCGGGCGCCGGTGAGAGCCGAGGGCTCCGGAGGCTGGCGCACCGTGCGCCCGACGATGATCACCTGATCGACCCACGCCTTGAACGTGGAGGGCACCGAGAAGTTGTACATCGGCAGCGTGAGCAGGTACTCATCGGCTGCCTCGAGCTCGCTGACGAGCTCCTCGCGCCGTTTGACGGCGTCGGCCTGGGCGGGCGTGTGCTGATCGGCCGCGACGAACCCCGCGGAGACGGTCTCCCAGTCCAGGTGTGGCGGGGGCGTGAGGGCCAGATCCCGGTAGGTGACGGTGCCGTCGGGGTGGGCGGCCCGCCAGGCATCGACGAAGACGCCACCGAGGGCCCGCGAGGTCGAGCCCTCAGGAGCAAAGCTTGCGTCGATGTGCAGCAGGTGGGACATGATCCGTCCTTTTGGTTGCTCTTGCGTCATGTCGGGCCCGGGCTGGGCTGGCCACGTTGGGGCGGCCACGTTGGGCCGGCCACGATTGTCTCCGTTGAAAATCTTCACGCAGATGGAAGATCGATGGAGAGACTATTGGAGAGTGAGATCGTCTGCAAGTGCACTTATCTCGGGAGGTGATGGACCGGGGGAGGGCGGGTACCCTTGCACGATGAGCGACGCCGGGGCGTCTGCCGCGGTGGGCAGCACCGAGGCCAGGGATCTGTCCGAAGACAGGGATCTGTCCGAAGACACGGATCTGCCCGAAGGCAGGGGGCTGCCCGAGGACCTGGGGCATGACCTGGGCTGGCTCATGGGTCAGGCGCAGTACGGCTACCTCGAGGCGTCTGCGGCTGCCTGCGGCCAACTGCCCGGTGGCCTGCGCGCACTGCAGGTACTGGGCGCGGCCGTCGAGGGCGGGGGGCGCAACCAGATCGAGGTGGCGCGCAGGTTCGGGATCGACCGGACGGTCATGGTCCGTTTGGTCGACGAGCTTGAGCGGGACGGACTGGTCCAGCGTCGGCCGGATCCGGCCGACCGGCGGGCCCGCATTCTCACCGCGACCCAGCGGGGCGCCGAGGTCCACGCGGCGGCCCAGCAACAGCGACTGCTGATCGACCAGCAGATACTCGCCGCGCTGAAGCCCGCAGAGCGCGAGGAGTTCGTCCGGTTGCTGCGCCGGATCGTCGCCCGCCTGCTCGATGTTGATCCGACCCACGGTGCCGCTGCCTGCGAGATCGCCCGCCAGCAGATCGACGCCCATGAGGGCCCGGACCGAGCCGCTGTCACCGGCTGACCGGGGGCGTGGACGGCCGCCGCAGCGATGAAGCTAACGGCTGCTGGACCCCGCATCGCCGCGCCTGGCCGCGCTGGCATCTGCGGCCGCGTCGGGGCCTGTGGCACAAGCGGGATGCACCTGCTCGAACAGCCAGGCTGCAGGTGTCCGAGCGGTAAGGCCCGGGGGCGGGTCGGGCATCGGCGCGGGGGTACCCGTGGCCGAGCGGATGATGGCGACCACCAGGTCACCGGCTCGCTGGTGGCTGAGATACACCTCACCCTCCCGGCCGTCGAGGGCGTCGATCGCCCAGTCCCGCAGCTGGGCCAGTCGGCCGGCGGCGGCCGTGGCCTCCCACATCCAGATCATCGTCGTGCTCCCGTCCGTTGCTGCTGACAGATCGGTGTCAGAGGTCGTCGCGCAGGTCGTGAGGGGCAGCCGGAGGCGGTACGCCGCGGCGCGCCCGGAAACGGGATGCCGCCGGAGCTTCGGGTTCCCGGCGACTGCGCGCGTAACGGGCGTGCCGGTCGCTGTTGGCGGGGTATGTCCCGGGCAGAGTGCCGTGCCTGAGCCTTGACAGATCCGACCTTCTTGGTTGACGTGGGTGGTGCGGGTGCTAGGTTGGCACTCGGCACGTGAGAGTGCCAGCGACGACAGGCGCCTGTTCACCCGCGACGGCAGGCCGCCAGGGTCGCTCTCTCATCCAGCGTAGGAAGGGGGAGGTCGATCGTGACGACCGCCACCAAGGTTGCTATCAAGCCTCTTGAGGACCGCATCGTCGTGCAGCCGTCGGACGCGGAGCAGACCACCGCGTCGGGCATCGTGATTCCGGACACGGCCAAGGAGAAGCCCCAGGAGGGGACTGTTCTCGCGGTCGGGCCGGGTCGGTTCGAGGACGGCAAGCGCGTCCCGCTCGACGTCAAGGTCGGCGACGTGGTGCTCTACAGCAAGTACGGCGGCACCGAGGTCAAGTACTCGGGCGAGGAGTACCTGGTGCTCTCCGCTCGCGACGTCCTCGCGATCATCGAGAAGTAGGCCGTGCGTCGGTAGCAACGCAACGGGGGCGTGCCCCGCCGGGGCACCGGCGAGGCGCGCCCCCGTTGCGCTACCGGCAATCGATGTCGGGAGGACCCCTCAGGTATGCCGAAAATTCTGACGTTCAACGAGGACGCCCGTCACGCGCTCGAGGACGGCGTCAACGCGCTTGCCAACGCGGTGAAGGTGACGATCGGCCCGCGCGGGCGCAACGTCGTCATCGACAAGAACTACGGCGCGCCGACGATCACCAATGACGGGGTGACCATCGCGCGCGAGGTCGAGTTGGACGACCCCTACCGCAACCTTGGCGCACAGCTCGCCAAGGAGGTCGCCACCAAGACCAACGACGTCGCCGGGGATGGCACCACCACGGCAACCGTGCTGGCCCAGGAGATGGTTCGCTTCGGGCTCAAGCAGGTCACCGCGGGTGCCGCGCCGCTGTCGCTCAAGCTCGGCATCGAGGCTGCGGTCGAGGCCGTCTCCGCGGCGCTGCTCGAGCAGGCCATCGAGGTCAGCGCGAAGGAGACCATCGCCCAGGTGGCGGCGATCTCCGCGCAGGACGTCCGGGTCGGCGAGCTGATCGCCGAGGCGATCGACAAGATCGGCAAGGACGGCGTCATCACGGTCGAGGAGAGCCAGACCCTCGGGCTCGACCTTGAGCTCACCGAGGGGATGCAGTTCGACAAGGGCTACATCTCGCCGTACTTCGTCACCGACGCCGACTCCCAGGAAGCGGTGCTCGAGGACGCCTATGTCCTGCTCTACCCGGGCAAGATCGCGGCGCTGACCGAGATTCTGCCGTTGCTCGAGCAGGTCGTGCAGGAGCGCAAGCCACTGCTGATCATCGCCGAGGACATCGAGGGCGAGGCGCTGTCCACCCTGGTGGTGAACACGATCCGCAAGACCTTCCAGGTCGTCGCGGTGAAGGCGCCCGGCTTCGGGGACCGCCGCAAGGCGCTGCTGCAGGACATCGCCGTGCTCACCGGCGGTCAGGTCATCGCCTCCGAGGTCGGCCTGTCCCTGGACGCGGCGACCCTGGCCGACCTCGGCCAGGTGCGGCGCGTGGTCGTCGACGCGGGTAACACCACCCTGGTCGACGGCGCCGGTGACGCCGACGCGGTCGCCGAGCGGGTTCGTAACCTCAAGGGCGAGATCGAGGCCAGCGAGTCGGACTGGGACCGGGAGAAGCTCCAGGAGCGGCTGGCCAAGCTGGCCGGCGGGGTCGCGGTCATCCGTGTCGGCGCCGCCACCGAGGTGGAGCTCAAGGAGAAGAAGCACCGGCTCGAGGATGCCGTCTCGGCGACCCGCGCGGCCATCGAGGAGGGCATCGTCGCCGGTGGCGGCGCCGCCCTCGCGCACGTCACCTCGGTGCTCGACGATGGCCTCGGTCGCACCGGCGACGAGCTTGCCGGCGTGAAGGTCGTGCGCTCCGCGCTGGACGCCCCGCTGGCCTGGATCGCGCGCAACGCGGGCCAGGAGGGCGCGGTCGTCGTCAACAAGGTCAAGGAGCTCAAGCCCGGTCACGGCTACAACGCCGCGACCGGCGAGTACACCGACCTGATCGCAGCCGGCATCATCGACCCGGTCAAGGTCACCCGCTCGGCCGTGGCGAACGCCGCGTCGATCGCGGCGCTGCTCATCACCACCGAGAGCCTCGTCGTCGAGAAGCCGGCCAAGGCGCAGGACGAGCATGGCCACAGCCACGGGCATGGCCACGGGCACAGCCACCAGCACGGCCCCGGTTTCTGACCGGCGCAGCCAAGGCAGAGGCACCACCTCGGGCCCGCGGGTGCGAGCACCGGACCAGCGGTAACCGGCGCCGCCCCGCGGCCCACCAACGAGATGCGGCCCGACCAGCTCCCCAACGGGGGTTCGGTCGGGCCGCGTCGTCGTTTCAGTGATGATCACTATCTGTGGTCACCGCTGTCGATGACCGGTACTTCGGTGGCATCGGCCAGCGGGTTCCACCCGGGCCGGGTGACAACCCATGGGGGCCTCACCCGTCCCGGGTGATCAGATGTCCCGGGTGGGGATGTCGGCCATATCAGCCCCCGCCCGGTCACCATGGCTGCCCGATCGACCGGTCAGCAGGCCGGTGCCAGGCCGGGTCGCGCCGGCACCCGGCGAGCCACTCCGCGCCGCGAGCGGCCGGTGAGGATCCCCTCGCGTTCGGACTCGCTGAGGCCGCCCCAGACGCCGTAGGGCTCGCGTGCGGTCAACGCGTACTCGCCGCACGCCCGCACGACCGGACAGCGGGCGCAGATCGCCTTGGCCGCGGCCTCCCGGGCCGCCCGGGCCGGCCCGCGTTCGCCTTCGGGATGGAAGAACAGTTCCGTACTCTCCCCCCGGCAGGCGCCGTGCAGCTGCCACTCCCACTTCTCCGCGCCGGGGCCGGGAAGTCGTCGAACATCAGTCATCGGCCTGAGCCCCCCTTTCGACCTGAGCGGCAAGCGCCGCGGCGTCACCGTAGTACCGGTCACCCTCCCGGGGATCATGAAAATTTCACCCTGGGTCCGGACGCGTCCACCGTCGGTTCGCCTGGTCGCGCCACGCTGGACCGCCCGCCCGGCTGCCGGGGCGCCCTGCGGTCCCGGCCGAGGTACGGGATGGGCCGGATGGTGCTTTGCCCACCCAGGACCTTCGCCTACCCAGGACTTCGGCTGGTCACACGACTGTGCCCGACCTGTGCTCGATCTGTGCCCCGACTCGCGTTCGGGCAGCCGGCGCCCCCGGCGGATGCTCGGCCCGGCCGGGCCTTCCGTATACGGAGAATGCCGCGATGGCCCGAAAGTTCTACCGCGGACACCCGAACAGGGTCACTCGGCGCCGTCGCACGCGTCACCGCCCGGCAGGCAGGCCGATCCGCGGCATGCCACCGGACCCGGGTGCGCTGTCGGCATCAGGTCAGTGCGAAGGATCAGGGAAGCGCGAGGTGTCAGGGAAGCGGCGGGCGGCCTGGCCTCGCGCCGACGCGGGGCCATGGCCGGCGTCGGGGGCGGCCAGCACCCGTGCCGGCATCAGGACGGCTCGGCCGGGCGCCATGAACTCGGCCGAACCGGAGACAGCTCGGCCGATTCGGGCGACCTGGACGGACCGGGTCCTGGCTGACGGGACCCGGCGCCCAAGGTCTGGTGCGCACCCTTCGGCATCGCCCGACCGCCGCACGCCGCGCGGTGGAAACCGCGCGGTCGAACAACTCAGCGGGAGTCGGCCTCCGAGGCCGCGGAGGCCTCGTAGACGCCATCAGCGAAGCCGCGGGCGTATTCCCAGCTCACATAGCACGAGTGGTCGGGCGCGAACGCCGGCTCGTGCACTCGGGTACGGCCCTCGTTCAGCAGGTTGCGAAGGTTGCCGGCCAGCAGCTCCCAATCGAAGTAGTGGGGCTCAGCGCAACCCTCGCAGTCGACCACGAGCCCGCGGTACCCGCGCGGCTCGAGCAACGTGCGGAAGACATCCAGGTCTCCCAGCTCCGCGAGGACCTCTTCCCGCTCGTGCAGGGACAGCGGTTCGAGCAGATGGAGATCGTCGGCGGAGTCGAGGCGCGCGAGCTCAGCGGCCGGATCCTCGGGGTCACCCGCGAAGGGGTCGACAGGCTCGTCGCTCACGAGGACAACGCTACGCTTGCCCGGACTGCTAAGTGGTCCCGATTCGGAGTCTCGGCACCGTTGTGCGGCGCTTGTGAGTAGTTCAGCGGCCTGCGGTCGCCCCCGGAACGCCCCGGGCGACGGGTTTCCCGCCGGTGGCGATGGCCGCTTTCACTGGTGGCCACGATCCTTCTGCGCTGGTGGTCACGGCCGTCGGCACGGGCCGCGCTCCCGGCTGCCGGCGGTGGGGCCACGTCGTGGGCTGGCCGCGATCTCGGTCACGCGGCACCGGCCCACTCGTGCCATCGCCCTTTACGATGGGGATGTGCCGTGACCTGACGGCCGGATGGCCGCGCGCGGGCCGGGGCCCGCCGGGCTCCGGGTTCCCCTTCGTCCACCGGGCGGTCGGGCCGGACTCCAGGCACCCGGCGGGGCCGTGGCCGTCGGGCGGTTCCGCAGCGCCGCGGCACCGGTCACTCCGGAACGGAAGGTGCCATGAACGTTCCTGTCGCCACCCACTCGTCCACGCCGGTACCGGCCATGTCAGTGGGCGGCCAGGCCAACGCCGGGGCTGATCTGCTGGGTGCCGACGCCGCGCCGGTCCCGCCGAAGCTCGCGATGCTCGGGCTGACCTTCGACGACGTCCTGCTGCTGCCGGCCGAGTCCGATCTGGTGCCGTCCGAGGCCGACACATCGACGCGGTTGTCACGTTCGATCAGCCTGGCGGTCCCGCTGGTCTCCTCGGCGATGGACACGGTGACCGAGGCGCGCATGGCGATCGGGATGGCCCGCCAGGGCGGGGTCGGCGTGCTGCACCGCAACCTGTCGATCGACGAGCAGGCCCAGCAGGTCGACATGGTGAAACGCTCCGAGTCCGGGATGATCACGGCGCCGGTGACCTGTGGCCCGGACGCCACCCTGGAGGACGCGAACGTCCTCATGGCGCGCTACCGCATCTCGGGCGTGCCGGTGACCGAGCCGGACGGTCAGCTCGTCGGCATCGTCACCAACCGTGACATCCGCTTCGAGCGGGACTTCTCCCGCCGGGTGCAGGACGTCATGACCCGGATGCCGCTGATCACGGCGCCGGTCGGAGTGTCCGCCGAGGACGCGCTGGATCTGCTGCGCCGGCACAAGATCGAAAAGCTGCCGATCGTCGACGACGCGGGTCGGCTGCGCGGCCTGATCACGGTCAAGGACTTCACCAAGCGCGACCAGTACCCGAACGCCACCAAGGATGTCGACGGTCGGCTCGTCGTCGGCGCGGCGGTCGGGGTCGGCGAGGACTCCTACAAGCGGGCCCAGGTGCTCGTCGCCGCCGGGGTGGACTTCCTGATCGTCGACACCGCACACGGTCACCAGCGGGCCGTGCCCGACATGGTCCGCCGGCTCAAGGCCGACCTTCCGGTCGGTTCGGGTGGCCGTCCGCTGGACATCATCGGTGGCAACGTCGCGACCGGGGCCGGGGCCGCCGCGCTCATCGCGGCCGGCGCGGACGCGATCAAGGTCGGGGTCGGGCCCGGCTCGATCTGCACCACCAGGGTCGTCTCCGGCGTCGGAGTGCCCCAGGTAACGGCGATCTACGAGGCGGCCCAGGTCGCCCGGCGCCACGGCGTGCCCGTCATCGGTGACGGCGGCCTGCAGTACTCCGGAGACATCGCGAAGGCCATCGCGGTCGGCGCCGACACGGTGATGCTCGGCAGTCTGCTCGCCGGCGTCGACGAGAGCCCGGGCGAGCTGATCTTCATCAACGGCAAGCAGTTCAAGGCGTACCGCGGCATGGGGTCGCTGGCGGCGATGCGCAGCCGCGGCGCGGCGCGGTCGTACTCCAAGGACCGGTACTTCCAGGACGACGTGCTCTCCGACGACAAACTCGTTCCCGAGGGCGTCGAGGGGCAGGTTCCCTACCGGGGTTCGCTCGCCGCCGTCGCGCATCAGCTCATCGGCGGCCTGCGCGCGGCGATGGGGTACACCGGCTCACCGACCATCCGCCGGCTGCAGGACGACGCCCAGCTGATCCGGATCACCTCCGCGGGCCTGGTCGAGAGCCACCCGCACGACGTCCAGATGACCGTCGAGGCACCGAACTACAACTCGGTGCGCTGACCGAACGGTCCTGGCACCCTGAACAGCCCGGTCAGCCCGAACGACTCGGACTGACCGGGGCCCGCGGTGGCGGGCGGCTTCACTACGTTGGGTGGACGGGCGGTGCCGCGCGCGCCGCCCGTCCGCATGTCGTTCGTGTTCTGCCGGTGCAGGATTGCCGGCCCAGTCAGGAGGCCGCAGGCGTGGCAGAGGTCGAGATCGGCATCGGCAGGAACGCGCGGGTCGCGTACGGTCTCGACGCCGTCGGCATCGTCCCGTCGCGGCGCACGCGGGACCCCCGGGACGTGTCGCTGGCCTGGGAGATCGATGCCTACCGGTTCGATCTGCCGCTGGTGGCCGCGGCGGCGGACGCCATCACCTCGCCGGCGTCCGCGATCGCGCTGGGCCGCCTGGGTGGGCTTGGCATCCTGCACGTCGAGGGGCTGTGGACCCGGCATGAGGCGCCGGAGCCGCTGATCGCCGAGCTGACCGAGCTCGGTACCACCGGGGGCCCCGCGGCGGCGAACGCCCGACTGCGCGAGCTCTACGCCACCCCGGTGAACCCCGAGCTCATCGCCCGCCGGTTGGGGGAACTGCGGGAGGCCGGAGTGAGCGTTGCCGCGGCGCTGCGGCCGCAGAAGGTCCGGGCGTTGTGCCCGCATGTGCTGGCCGCCGGGGCCGACCTGCTGGTCATCCACGGCACCGCTGTCTCCGCCGAACACCAGTCGCGCCAGACCGAGCCGCTCAACCTCAAGCGGTTCATCGGCGAGCTCGACGTTCCGGTGCTGGTCGGCGGCTGCGCGTCGTTCTCCACGGCACTGCACCTGATGCGTACGGGTGCCGCCGGCGTGATCGTCGGGGTCGGGTCCGGCCTTGGCGACCGGACCCACGAGTCGCTCGGCGTAGGTGTTCCCCTCGCGACCGCGATCGCGGATGCCGCCGGAGCGCGGATGCGTTACCTCGACGAGTCGGGCGGCCGGTACGTCCACGTGATCGGCTACGGAGACCTGCGCACCGGCGGAGACGTCGCCAAGGCGATCGCCTGCGGCGCGGACGCGGTCATGGTCGACGCGGTGCTCGCCGGCGCCCACGGCGCCCCCGGCCAGGGCGGGGTCTGGCCGATGAACGTGCTGTCCAGCGATCTGCCCGCCGGCAGCTGGTCCCCGGTGGACGTCACGGCGACTCTGGAACAGATCGTCAACGGAGCTGGTGCGCCTGCGGGTTCGACCGCGGGCAGCCTCGCCGGAGGCCTGCGGGCGGCCATGGCCACGACGGGATACGCCACCCTCAAGGAGTTCCAGAAGGCCGAGATCATGGTGACCGCCGGCCGGCCCTGACACCCGGTCGATTCCGGTGTGGTGCCGGCATGGCACTCTGGGGTTGTCCGTCTCCGGCACGAAGGACGACCGATGCGCCTCGACGAGCATGGCCGCTGGGTCAGTGATGACGGCGCCTACGTCTGGGACGAGGCCGCCCAAACCTGGCAGTCGGCCTCCACTGCAGCACCGGCTGGCCCTACCGCTACCGCTACCGCACCAGCCGGTTCCATCACACCAGCCGGTTCCGTCGCACCGCCGGCCGACTCCGCCGCGGCAGGTGGGCCGCTCACCGGCGGCATGTCCGCCCCGAGCGGGCCGGTGGGACGGCCAGCCGGCCAGCCCGGCCAGCCC
>NZ_JAMQQG010000089.1 GCF_023716925.1 Frankia sp. R82 | reverse complement strand
CACAACAACATCCGCGCGCGCACCGCCGGGCGACCCGCAGCCGCCCGCGCCGCCGCGCCGACGGCGGCGCGCGCTGATGTTCGGCGGTGGTCTCGCGGTGCTGCTGGCGGTCGCGGTGGCCGTCCCGGTCGTTGTGCTGGGTGGTGGGGGCGGCCATGATGGCGAGCCGAGCGCGGCCGAGCGGACCCGGGTGTCAACCCGGCTGGCCGCCAGCGCCGCCGTCGAGCGGGCCCGCAATCCGCAGCTCGCGGCCCGGCTGAGCCTCGCCGCCTACGCTGTCGCCCCGACCGCGCCGGCTCGGGACGCGCTCGTGCTGTCGTTTGCCCGGTCGACCGCGTCCTCGGTCGAGCCGGGCGGCACCACCTACACCGACCTTGCGCTCAGCCCGGACGGCCGGGCGCTCGCCGGCACCGACGAGGCCGGGCGGCTGCATCTGTGGCGCCTCACCGACGGACAGCGATCGACCGTGGCCTCTCAGCCTTCCCAGAGCGACCAGGCCAGTGGGGTCGTCTTCGCCGCCGACGGCCGGACGCTCGTGACCGGCGGTACCGACAACGCGGGACGGCTGTGGGACGTCACCGACCCTGACCGGCCACGTCCCCTCGGTGCTCTCGGCTCCCAGGCCGCCACCGTGCGCCAGCTGGCTCTGTCGTCCACGGCGCACTTGCTGGCCACGGCCGGGGGCGACTCGTCGGTGGGCCTGTGGGACATCACCGATCCCAGCCGGCCGCAGCCCCGCTTCCTGCTCACGGGCCGGGGACCGGTGACCGATGTGGCCCTACGCCCGGACGGCGCGGTACTTGCGGTCGCCGGGGTCGGTGGCTCCGTGCAACTGTGGAACGTGCGTGACCCGGCGGATCCCAGCCAGCTGGGATCGGTGGCCGGGCACACCGGCGCGGTGAACACCATCGCGTTCAGCCCGGACGGCACGCAGCTCGCGACCGGCGGTGACGATCAGGTCGTGCAGCTCGCCGATGTCCACGACCCGGCCCATCCAGGGGTCGCACGCCGTCTGACCGGCCACCACAACGCGGTGACGACCGTCGCCTACACCGGCGCCGACCGGCTGTTGAGCGCCGACACGGCCGGCACGGTGGCCTACTGGGACCTCGACGGCACCGGGGCTGCCGGCAAGGCGTCGTCCCCGTCGTTCACCCGCATCGGAGCCCTGGACGGGCCGGTACGCGCGATCGGCACGACCAGCGCGGGCACCGTCGCGGCGACCACCGGGAAGGGGCAGACCTTCGTCGGCACGCTCGACCCGGCCCGGCTGCGCCGGCTGGCCTGCGCGACGCCTTCGGTGGCACCGGAGCGCGCCGAGTGGAACCGCGAGGCGCCCACCATCCCCTACACCGACGTCTGCGCTCCCTGATCACCAGCATCCCGATCGGAACGCACGCCGCCCTCGGGACCGACACCTCCGTCGGGACCGGCGCCCTGCTGCGGCAGGCTGTCGGCGGGGGCACGACGCCCACCCCGACGCCGATGGATCAGGACGAACCCGACCACGATGACGAACAGCACCACGGCGATGCCCACGGCGACAACGTAGTGCCAGGCCGAGTACCCACCGATCAGATAGCGGTGTGACTCTCCGGGCTTCTTCGGGAATACGATCGTCGCCGTGACCGTGTGCTCGACCAGGCCGCTGCGCAGCGTCACCGATGCGTGCCAGGGTCCCAGGGGCAGTTCACTGTCCAGTGGGATCGACACGGGGGCGACCTCACCCGGTCCGATCGTGGTGCCGAGGTTCGCTGGAAACGGGCCGGCCCGCAGACCGCCGGGACCCCGTTCCAGGCGCAGGTCCCCGGCCATGTCCAGGGCCCGGCCGCCGGTGTTGTGCACCTCGGTGCTCAGCGCCGCCCGACCGTCCGGCGTCCGGTTCGCGGTCAGGGCCGAGATGGCGAACCCGGCCGCGGGTGGCCCGCCGGGGCCGACGTCGAGGTAGATGCGGATGCCGACCCGGTTGACCATCCGCACGCCGCTGCCCTGCGTCGGGGCGCTGGCCGCCTCCGCCCACAGGACGGCGTAATGCTCGCCCGGCGAGGCGTCCTTGGGCACGTTGATGGTCACCTGGGCGTTCGCACGGCCATGCGCCGCAAGATCGATACTGGCAGGGTTGATCGACACCCAGGTACTGAGCTCGTTGGCCGCGTGTCCCTGGCCGAAGTGGAACTCGCCCCGGCCGATCGAGGCGGCTGCCGGGTACAGCGCCAGGTGCATCGGTTCCGGGCCGTCGTTGTAGACCTCCACCTGACGGCTCAGGACCGACTCCGGATTGAGATGGTCGATGATGTACTCGCGGGCCCGCGGGTCGTCCCGCAGGGACTCGGTGACCTCGGTCAGCCGAATGCCGAAGCGTCCCTGTGACTCCCGGGCAGCCGCCGCCCCGCCCTGGGGCGCGCCATCCTGCGCCGCTCCGGCCGGGGGTCTGTCGTTTGAGACCGGTGCGACCGCCGCCTGGTCGACACGCCCACCCGCCGCGAGGGCGGGGGACGTGCCGACCAGGGTGCCGGTCAGGAACAGGCCAGTCATGGTGGCGAGGGCACCCAGAATCTCGAGAGCTCTGCCTGATCTCACAGCCACGCGGGGTCCTACGCGCATGATCTCGCCACCGTCACTTGTCTGGTTCCCGTTCCCTCTGCCGAGTCAGCCCCGGTCAGGCAACCGAGTGGCTCAGCGTAACGGTGTATGTACCGGTAACCGCGGAAGCGGCCGGGATGGTCACACCCAGAGTCGGGTTCCAGGTGGCGAAGTTGACGCCGGTACCGCCGGTCCCGGCGACGGTCGCCTGCGGCGTGGCGGACAGCGACTGCAACCGCAGGCCGGTGGCGGTCACGTTCGTCGCACTGATGCTGCCCGGGTCATAGGAGACGTTCTCGGCAGGCAGGGTCACGCCCTCGGCGGTGCCGCTGCCCGTGACGGCGGTCGCGCTGACGCTCGCCGTCCAGCTGGCACCCGCGTTGCCGCGGCCGTCGGTGACGATGACGTCGCCGAGGTTCCCGGAGACGAAGCCGGCGTTGACCGGGAAGCTGCTCAGGTCGGCGGTCGCCGGCGCCGTGATGTCGAGCGCCCCGCCGGTCAGGCTGAAGGTGGTTGTGGTGGTCGCGGTGGTTGCGGCGTCAGCGGGAAGGGCAGTGGTGAGTGCCGCCGCCGCCGCCGTCGCGACGGCACCGAGGAGAACGGTGGTAGACCTGCGCACTTGAAGAACCCCCAAGAGTGACTGCACGAACGCACCCCAGCAGCGGAATCGAACTCGTCGAGGTGACGTGCGGGTACCGCCGGATGCGCGGCGCGACGCTATCACTCTGAGTATCAATACAAGTACTTAGCGATTTTCTGCGTGTCGGGGACGCTCTCGAGGGCGCGACCACCCGTCCCCGGGCAGCCACTCTCCCGGCGAGCAGAGCGGCGGGGCCGACTGAGCCAGTACCCCATCCGCCCGCTCGGTCCCGGACTCGACCAGCGCCAATGGCGCCCTCCTTGCTCTGCGACCGACACTGCTGATAGCAATCCGTCACCACCCAGTTTCCCGGGGTCAGGAGCAGTCAGTCATGCGATTGTGTTTCAGCCGTCGGCAGCGCGCTGTCCGCGGGCTTCCGGTGCTCACGGTGCTGGCGGTCCTCGCCAGCACCGTGACCTGCGGCCCGGCCCTCGCTGCCTACTCCGTCACGGTGCCCGCCACCACAAGCCTCGGTTCGAGGCAGGTCGGCGGCGGCACCCTCACCGGCTCGCTTGGCACGGTCACGGTGTCCAGCGATTCGGCCGGTGGGTCCTGGTCGGTCACCGTTGTCTCGACGAACTGCACCACCGGTAGTGGCCGGTACTACGAGAGCATCTCGTCGGGCCTGGTGCAGTACCGCTCCGGCCCGGCGACGGCGACCACGGGTCAGGT
The DNA here is from genome assembly GCF_023716925.1 of Frankia sp. R82. GTDB lineage: Bacteria > Actinomycetota > Actinomycetes > Frankiales > Frankiaceae > Frankia. The sequence goes on along the minus strand of NZ_JAMQQG010000089.1, from coordinate 13,784 downwards.
CAGCGCGGTGGCCCCGGGGCAGCCGCAGGGTTCGGCCGCCGTCGCTCTCGCCGGCGGCCGCCGGGTGTTTTCCGCCACCGCGGCTCGTGGAGCCGCGAGCTCGGTGAGCTGGAAGCCGACACTGGCCATCACGATCCCGACCAACGTCGTTGCCGGAAGCTATTCCTGCACGATCATCATGTCCGTGGCGTGACTCGACCCGCCGACGGCCGGCTGGGCGGGTCGTCGGCGGGCCGGGTGGCGCTGGTTGCGGGTCCGCGTTCGGGTCAGGCGGGTACTGGCGCCACGCCCTGTGTGAGGGTCTTGAGCCGGGCGACGTTGTCGTTCACCGTCTCGTCCGTCCGCGGCACGTAGTGCGCATCGAACGCGATCTTCCGACCGTTCTGCAGGAAGTAGGACAGAAAGGCGGCAGTGGCCGGCTTGCGTAGCGACTCGGGCAGGGCGTAGACGTACAGCGGCTTGCACAGGGGCAGGTACAGCCCGGTGCCGACGGCGACGGCGGTGGGCGCGATGCAGCCCTCGCCGTTGTCGATTTCCACCCCGCGCAGCCGGCTACCGAAGGTCTCGAAGGTCGGATAGTCGAGAAAGCCGATGGCCAGCCGCTCGCCGGCCACGTCGTTGGCCACCCGGCCGAGGTCAGGCTGCTGCGTGTAGGACCGGGACCTGTCGCTGGCATCACTGATCGTCGCGTTGAACACCTGGGCCTGCACCGAGTTGCGCGAAGGCCCGACGAAGGTGATCGGCTCGTCGGGGTAGGACGGGTCGATCTGGTTCCACCGGGTCACCGTGGAGCTCGCGCCCCAGACCTGGCGCACCTGCTTCAGGGTCAGGCAGTGCAGCCAGGTGTTCTGCGGATTGACCACGATCGGCAGCGTGTGGTGCGCCACCTCGAATCCCACCAGCCGCTTTGCGCAGGACGGGTCGTCAAGCGATCCCGGGCTCGGTTCGAAGGACGCGTCCGCCAGCTCCACCTTGCCGCTGCACAGGGCGTTGAAGCCGTCCTCGGTGCTGCTCGACTCCACGCTGACAGCCACATTGCGCTGGGCCTGCCTGAACTCGTTGTAGGCGGTCTCCGAGATCGGCGCGACCTCGGACGACCCGGCGATCCGGACGAGGTTCGCGGCGGGAGCCGGTTCCGGCGACGGGCTGGACGTCTCCGGAATCGGGTCCGCAGTGGGGAACGGTCCGGCCGACGCCACCGCGGTGGGTTCGGAGCCGGAGTCACGGTTGGCGAGCAGTACACCCGCGGTCGTACCCACGACGACGAACAGGACCGCGGCAACCACCGCGGCGATCATCGTCCGGCGTGAGCCGAAGATCCCGCCGCCGCTGCTACTGGCGCTGCCCCTGCCCGTGGAGCCGCCGCCACCACCGCCACCACCTGCACCACCGCCACCACCTGCACCTGCCGCGCCAAGGCCAGGGCCAGCACCCGCCCAGGGGTGCTCCGCGGGTCCGCCCGCAGGCCCTGGCTGCCCGCCGTGTCCGGCGACGCCTCCGGCCAGGCCTGCCAGCTGCGGCTCGCCCGGACCGCCCACACCCGGACGTTCACCGGCCCACCGCACGGTTGCCGGATCGACGCCGGGCGGCACGATCGCGGTGGCTGCGGCATCGGCGCGACCCTGCGTGGTCGACGCGGACGCGGCGGCAGATTCGGCCGCCGCCATTGTCACCTCGTCGGCTGGTGTCCCCCCGCCAGCACCAACCATGGCAGCCCCGGCGTCGATGACGGCCCCGGCCGCATCGGCCGGCGCGTCACCTCGGACGCCTGCCCGCCCCAGCGGAGTGGTGCCCCCGCCGGACATGAACGGGGGCAGCGAGCTGAGGCTCGCCGCATCCGGCGGCCGGATCACCGCCGTCACGTCGTAGGGCTCCTGCGCCGACGCGCCGGCGAACACGCCGCCGCCGGCCCGCGCCGCACGGTCGGAGAAATCGGCGGCGAGCAGCGCCGCGCCCATCGCCAGATCCGCGTCGGAACGGTGTTCGATCCGGTGCAGTGCCGGAAATGCCTCGCGCAGCCGCCGCGACACCAGCGGCAGGTAGGCCACGCCGCCCGAAAGCAGAATTCGGGACAGATCAGCCGGCTCCGCGGGGACCGAACGCAGCGCACGCCGCAGTGCGCCGACGGTGTCGTCGATCGTCGGGCCAGTGAGCGTCTCGAGCTCGGCGCGGGTCAAGGTGACCGCCGCGCTCACCCCGGGCAACGCCACGGCGAGATCGACCTCGCTCTCCTCGGCGAGCACCTCCTTGACCTGCGCGGCGTCGCGGCGCAGCTGGGCCAGTGCCAGCCGGGTCGCGGGATCCGATCGGTCGACCCGCTGCGGATCGACCCCGGCGCGGGTCAGCGCCTGGTCGACCAGCAGCCCGTCCAGATCGATCCCGATGCCATGACGCAGACCCGACGCCGTACCGACGACCTGGAAGCCGAACGGCGAAAACGACAGCACCGCGGTGTCGAGGAAGCCCGCGCCCAGGTCGTACCAGCCGACAAGGTCGACGGTCTGCGTGACCGACGAGCGCGCCAGCAGCGTGCCCATCGCATCGGCCGCGGCCACTGCCGTCACCGGCATCTCCAGGCCGGAGAGCTGACCGATCGCCTCGCTGAACGCCTCACGCCGCGCTGGGGGCCAGAACGCCGGATGGGTGACGACCACATGGTCGGGTGGGCCGCCGAGCTGCTCCGCGGCGGTGGCGACAAGGTGGGCGACCAGCCGGCCCAGCAGCGACTCCCGGCTGTAGGCCGCACCACCGAGCACGACCTGCCCCTCGTCGCCAAGGCGACGCAACAGGTCGGTGGCGGAGCGGTCCGGATCGCTCTGGGCCCGGCGCGCCGCAGCCCGGGCAAACAGCAGGCCGCCGCCCGGCGCGGCGTACACCACCGACGGCAGCCGCCGCTGCCCGCCGAGTTCGAGCACCCGCGGCCAGCCGCCGTCGGCGATACCAACAATCGTGTGTACGGATCCGACGTCGATGCCGAGCTGATATCCCACGGCGACTCCTGAGCCACGCATTCGCCGGGCCCGTCCCTGTCCCAGGAAACACGCGCCCGACCAGCGGCGATCTCCCCGACCGCTGGTCAGGTCATCGTAGACACAGTGGAAGACAAACCGGCATGTCCGGTGCCGGACACAAAATGTCACGATCATTTTGAACCAGATCCACGGACGAGGGCGGCACCTTCGCACAACACCACCCAGCTGCCTCGGCCGCCTGCAGGGCCCGGAGCCCCGGTGTCCCCGCCGGCCCGCGGTCCCCGGCGAGGCAGATGTCGTTTTCCCGCCAGGATCCAGCCGGGCCGGCGACGATGCTGGAGCACATGTACGACGATGCCGAGCGCTGTGCGCGGGCCGTGCGGTCCCGGGACTCCCGCTTCGACGGCTGGTTTTTCACCGCCGTACGCAGCACCCGGATCTACTGTCGTCCGAGCTGCCCGGCGATCGTCCCCCGCGTCGAGAACCTGAGCTTCTATCCGAGTGCCGCCGCCGCCCAGCAGGCCGGCTTCCGCGCCTGTAAGAGGTGCCGGCCGGACGCGAGCCCCGGCTCGCCGCTGTGGGACGTCCGCGCCGACCTCGTCGCCCGGGCGATGCGGCTGATCGCCGACGGTGTGGTCGACCGCGATGGCGTTCCCGGCCTCGCCGCCCAGCTCGGCTACAGCACCCGCCAGGTACAGCGGCAACTGCTCGCTGAGCTCGGCGCTGGCCCGTTGGCACTCGCCCGGGCACAGCGCGCCCAGACTGCGCGCCTCCTGATCGAGACCAGCGAGCTTCCCATGGGCGACGTCGCCTTCGCCGCCGGCTTCGCCAGCATCCGGACGTTCAACGACACCGTCCGGGAGATCTTCGCGCTCTCGCCCACCGAACTACGCCGCCGTGCCCCGCGCACGCACACCCGGAAGGCGACGGCAGCCGGGCCGGCTGACCTTGCGCGACCGGATGGAACCGGACAACCGGCGCGGACTGTCCAGCCGGCAGGGACGCTCTCGCTGCGCCTGCCGTTCCGTGCACCGCTGTGTCCGGACAACCTGTTCGGCCATCTGGCCGCCACCGCCATCCCCGGAGTGGAGCAATGGCGCGATGGCGCCTTCCGCCGGACTCTGCGTCTGCCACGCGGCCCCGCCGTGGTGGCCCTGCGTCCGCGACCCGACCATGTCATCTGCCGGCTCACCCTTGCCGACCTGCGGGATCTGTCCACCGCGATCAGCCGTTGCCGCCGACTGCTCGACCTCGACGCCGACCCGGTCGCCATCGACTCCCAGCTCGCCGAGGACCCTGCGCTCGCACCGCTGGTACACGCCGCGCCCGGTCGACGAGTGCCGCGCACCCCAGACCCGAACGAGTTCGCCGTGCGGGCAGTTCTGGGCCAACAGGTGTCCACCGCCGCGGCCCGCACCCATGCCCGCCGTCTGGTCGAAGCGCTCGGCCAGCCGGTCGACGGTCTCGGTGGAAGTCTGACCCACCTTTTCCCCACCGTGGGCGAGCTTGCCGGCGGACTGTCCGCGCTTGGTGACGTCGATCTGGCCTTCCCTCGTAGCCGCCGCCTCGCGCTTACGGCCCTTGTCGAAGCACTCGCGGACGGCACCGTCGATCTCGGCGCCGGCGCCGACTGGCAGGACGCTCGCGCCCGGCTGACCGAGCTACCCGGTCTCGGCCCGTGGACGGTGGAATCGATCGCCATGCGCGCCCTCGGTGACCCCGATGCCTTCCTCACGACCGACCTCGGGGTACGGAAGGGCGCCATGGCACTGGGCCTGACGGCAACCCCACGCTCACTTGCCGCCTACTCAACCGCCTGGCGACCATGGCGCAGCTACGCCGTCCAGTATCTGTGGGCAGCTACTGACCACCCGATCAACCGGATGCCCGAGCGCTCCCCCGCGGCAACCGAGTGAGTCTCCGTGCTGTCGCCGCAGCGAGCATTCCGCGCCCAGCCGGGCTTTGGCGGACCTACCTCGCCGTTTCCGCTGTGTAGTTGTCAGGGTGCGTGTGGTGCTGGGCACCGGTGGGGGTTCTCCAGGTGACATATCCGGGGCCGGTCTGTTCCACCGCCCATCCCCGGGGCAGGTCACGGTCGGAGGAGGATTCCGGGCCTGCTGGGATACCGGCCGGCCCTGATGGACCTATCGAGCCGGAGGGGCTGGTCTTGCGGGCAGGGTGATGCTTGCGGCGGCCCATCATCCGGTGGTGCCGCCGGCAGACCGGTGCGAGATTCTCCTCCCGGGTGCGCCCACCGTCAGCCCAGGCCACGCTATGATCCAAATCGCTGACAGCCGCAGGCTGATCACAGCCCGGTAGCGTACACGTCCGATTCCGGAGCCGGACTTTGCGGGCCAATGCGGCCGAGGGAAACCTACGGTGTGCCACATCGACCAGCTCACCAGTATCCTGCCGGGTCAGGATCTGCCGCCAAGTGCAGCGCGAGTTCCCGCTCATCTCTCGCACCACCTCCGCCGGAATCGGCCCATAACCCGGAATCTCGCCCGGATGCTCGGCCAAGCCCAGCAGAGTCTCCACCGGAACAATCACCTGCAGCTCGACCGGGACGCGCCCCAGATCCACACCCATCAACAGCGCGTGAACCACATCTGCCCGCCGCTGATCCAGACTCCGCCCGTCCGCCGTACCGGTCTGACGGGCCAGCCGATCGATCCGCGCCCACACTGCCCACAGCTTCGCTGCGGGCAGGAACAACGCCAGCCTGGCCATTCCGTCCGGCTCCGCACGTCGTTCCACCCGCCGGCAGGACTCCGCCTTCTCCGACCGCCGCTGCGCGCCATCGGGATCCACCCGCAGGATCCGGCGGCGGACCGCCTGCGCGAACGCGGCCAGACTCGACCGACCGCCCTTCGCCAACACCGGACTCACCACCGCTGCGACCAACTCGTCATCGAGCTGGGCGGTCAACCGGTCCAACGCCACCAGCCGCGCCAGATCAATCACCCCCTCGTGCAACGCCTTCACCGCCGCTGGTAGACGCCGCACGACCCGCACCGCGAAGGCCACCTGCCGGCCCCCCTCAGCTGTCGAAAGCTTCGCGCTCAGCGCCACTTCTTCCCCAACGAACTCGTTGAACCCCCACCGGCCCGCTTCCGCCCACACCCCACTGCGTGCCCCGCCCCCAACCGGCATCCCCCGGCCATCTCCGTCAACGTCGGCGTACTCCCCACCGACCCGGCACTCCCATTCCTCCCGCACATTCACCGGCACCACCACAGCTGGCCGCAGTTCGGCCAGACGAGCCCGGACCAACAAACGCTCCGCCTCCGCTCGCGCCAACCGCCGCCCCACCTCTCCATCCCGTTCCAGACACTCCTCATCCCCCAGATCCCCCACGCACCGACCGCCTACCTGAACCGACCCCAGCCACTCCCGCGCCTCCCGCTCCTGGGACGCCAACGACGACACCGGCTCCGCGCACACCACCATCACCCCTTCCAAAAAGAAACGACCGACGGAAAGCGACACGACACAGAGCCCTCAGGCAAGCACCCGGTTAACCGGCGACCGATCCGCACTTCCAGATCGAACATGCATTCGCATCATAAGCCGACACGAGCAACCTGGCAACCCTCGCCACGAACTCGCGGTTACGCACTCACCCATTCCCCATCTGCAACCATAACACCGAGGGAATGAAGACAGCGCAGTCACACAACCAGGCCGGGGGCGGCGGCGAGAGTCAAGGACGGGGGACCGTGTCACCATGACGCCTGGACGGATGGGGCAAAAAATCTCGTCCGCCGGGCCTTGCCCGATCGCAGGGAAGGCGTAGGATCGAGGAGATCTCGCGACGATGCCACTCCAGGCCAGCCCGGTGAACCAGATCGGCAATGCGGATTACTTGCGGCGAATACTTGAATCATGCTCGCACAGATAGACTGTAACCATCTCCCGCCAGGGAGAGTTTATTGACTTCGTTCGGTCACACCAGGATAATGAAATTCCGACTTCAGACCAAAATCTCCGAACCCCGACCGCAACACCGAATATCTTCTCAAAGCTCCTTCGAAAAATTTTCAAAAACCCCCGAATTCCCGCCCTCACACAATAATAAAAACCCCGGGAGCGCGGGCGGATCGCCAACCGAACCAGCACCCCTTTTTGCTATGCCACTCCAGTAGCGTCCTGTCGCCATAACAGGCGAAGACTCGGTTCATCCAAGCATCGAAAAATGCCCGAAAAATATGCAGAAAACACTGTAGGAGTGTGCATGCATTCAGGGAGCCGAGTGCTCCGAACGCCCGGCCGACTCAGTCGCAGGCTCCTCGAAAGCGGTGAGGATGGCATCTGCGGCCAAGGCCGGGGTGAGGCTGCCGTTGCGGACGCGCTGTTCCAGGTCAGGGGTCAGAGCGCGGACCCGCGGGTGGGCGTGCAGGTCGGCGAGCAGGCGATCATGCACCATCGCCCACGTCCAGTCGACCTGTTGGCGACGGCGGCGGCCGGCCAGCTCGCCGGAGGCATCGAGGGTGTCCTGATGTTTGACGATCTGCGCCCAGACTGTGTCGACGCCGGTGCGCTGCTCGGCGCTGCAGGTCAGCACGGGTGTGTTCCAGTCCCGCGGGCCGGACGCGCCCTGCAGCATCCGCAGGGCGCCGGCAAGTTCACGGGCAGCGCGGCGGGCGTCGAGCTCATGCGGACCGTCGGCCTTGTTCACCGCGATGACGTCCGCGAGCTCGAGTACGCCCTTTTTGATGCCCTGCAGCTGGTCACCGGTGCGGGCCAGGGTCAGGAACAGGAAGGTGTCGACCATGTCGGCGACCGTCGTCTCCGACTGGCCGACCCCGACCGTCTCGATCACGACGACGTCGTAGCCGGCAGCCTCCATGATGACCATGGCCTCACGGGTGGCCTTGGCCACTCCGCCGAGGGTGCCGGCCGTCGGCGACGGGCGGATGAAAGCAGCGGGGTCCACCGCGAGCGCCGCCATGCGCGTCTTGTCGCCCAGAATACTGCCGCCGGTGCGAGTCGACGACGGGTCGACGGCGAGCACCGCCACCTGGTGGCCACGGCCGGTGAGCATGGTGCCGAGCGCGTCGATGAACGTCGACTTGCCGACGCCGGGCACACCGGTGATGCCCACCCGGCGGGCCTTGCCCGCGTGCGGCAACAGCGTCACGAGCAGCTGCTGGGCAAGATCGCGGTGGTCGGGTCGGCGGGACTCGACCAGCGTGATCGCCCGGGCGATCCAGGTGCGCGACGCGGCGAGCACACCGTCCGCGTACTGCTGGAGGTCGATGGGTGGCCGGCTCACGAGGGCGCGGATGCCTGGTCTACCACAGCCCGCCGCCGCTCAGGCAGCGGAGTGGCCGAGCTGCGCGGACAGGGTCGTCAGCAGTTCCTGCGCGGCATCGGCGATCACCGTGCCCGGCGGGAAGATCGCCGCCGCGCCGGCGGCCCGCAGCTCGTCGAAGTCGCCGGGCGGAATGACGCCGCCGACCACGATGAGGATGTCGGACCGGTCGAGCGCCGCGAGTTCCTCGCGCAGCGCCGGCACCAGGGTGAGGTGACCGGCGGCCAGCGAGTTGACCCCGACGATCTGGACGTCCGCCTCGACAGCCTGGCGGGCGACCTCGGCGGGCGTCTGGAACAGCGGGCCGACGTCCACGTCGAAGCCGATGTCGGCAAAGGCGCTGGCGATCACCTTCTGGCCGCGATCGTGGCCGTCCTGCCCCATCTTGGCGACCAGGATGCGCGGACGGCGTCCCTCCTGCCGCTCGAACTCGGCCGCCGCCTCGCGGGCGGCCGCGACGTTGCCGGCGGATCCCGCCTCGTCCCGATACACGCCCGAGATGGTACGTATCTGGCCGGAATGACGCCCGTATACCTTTTCCAGCGCGTCGGAGATCTCCCCCACCGTGGCCTTGGCACGGGCCGCGTTGACCGCAAGGGCCAGCAGGTTCTGCTCAAGGCCCGGGGCGCGGCGCCCGTCGCGAGCGGCATCGGCGGCGGCGGTCAGCGCATGCAGGGCCGCCTCGGTCGCGGCGCTGTCCCGTTCCTCGCGCAGCCGGCGCAGCTTGTCGATCTGCTCGGTGCGGACCGCCGAGTTGTCGACCTTGAGTACCTCGATCGCCTCGTCGGCGTCCACCCGGTACTTGTTGACACCGATCAGCGGCTGGCGGCCGGAGTCGATGCGCGCCTGGGTACGCGCGGCGGCCTCCTCGATACGCATCTTCGGGATGCCGGCGTCGATCGCCTGCGCCATCCCGCCGGATGCCTCCACCTCGGCGATGTGGTTCCAGGCCCGGGCGGCCAGGTCGTGGGTGAGGCGCTCGACGTAGTAGCTGCCGCCCCACGGGTCGATCACCCGGGTGGTGTGCGACTCCTGCTGCAACAGCAGCTGGGTGTTGCGGGCGATGCGGGCGGAGAAGTCCGTCGGCAGCGCCAACGCCTCGTCCAACGCGTTGGTGTGCAGAGACTGGGTGTGGCCCTGGGTGGCGGCCATCGCCTCCACGCAGGTGCGCACCACGTTGTTGAACACGTCCTGCGCGGTCAGCGACCAACCCGACGTCTGCGAATGGGTGCGCAGCGACAGCGATTTGGAACTCTTCGGCTCGAACTGCTTCACCAGCTTCGCCCACAGCAGGCGGGCGGCGCGCAGCTTCGCGACCTCCATGAAGAAGTTCATGCCGATGGCCCAGAAGAACGACAGCCGGGGCGCGAACGCGTCGATCTCCAGACCCGCTGCCAGACCCGCCCGGATGTACTCCACGCCGTCGGCGAGGGTGTAGGCGAGCTCCAGGTCGGCCGTCGCTCCGGCCTCCTGCATGTGGTAGCCGGAGATGGAGATCGAGTTGAACTTCGGCATCCGCTGCGAGGTGAACGAGAAGATGTCCGAGATGATCTGCATCGATGGCTGCGGCGGATAGATGTAGGTGTTGCGGACCATGAACTCTTTGAGGATGTCGTTCTGGATGGTCCCGGCAAGCTGCTCGGGGGCCACACCCTGCTCCTCGGCCGCGACGATGTAGAGCGCGAGCACCGGCAGCACGGCGCCGTTCATGGTCATCGACACGCTCATCCGGTCCAGCGGGATGCCGTCAAAGAGCTGGCGCATGTCAAGAATCGAGTCGATGGCGACGCCGGCCATGCCGACGTCACCGGTGACCCGCGGATGATCGGAGTCGTAGCCGCGGTGGGTCGGCAGATCGAAGGCGACCGACAGGCCCTTCTGCCCGGCGGCGAGGTTACGCCGGTAGAAGGCGTTGGAGGCCGCGGCGGTGGAGAAGCCGGCGTACTGGCGGATCGTCCACGGCTGGGTGACGTACATCGGCGCGTACGGCCCGCGCAGGAACGGCGCGATCCCCGGATAGGTGCGCAGGAAGTCAAGTCCGTCGGTGTCGGCCGCAGTGTAGAGCGGCTTGACGGCGATGCCTTCGGGAGTGTCCCAGGTCAGCGCCTCGACATCCTTACCGGTGGCCGCCTCGACCGCGTCCCGCCACTGCTGCTCGGGGGCCTCGGCGCCGTCCGGCGCGCCACCAAGATCCACATTGGCGAAATCCGGGATCACGGTCACGCCCGGCTCGACGGAGCCGGATTCGGTAGAGCTGGGCTGGTTGGAGCTGTCGACGGACATCAGGCCACTCCCGCCTCGGCCAGCGCCGTCTGGAGCACGGCAACGGCGTTGCATCCGGTGAAAACGTATCCGCCGATGCCGGCGTCGGCATCGGTCTGCGCGCGGGAGCCGGGCTTACCGGCCAGCCACACCTGGCGGGCGCCGGCGGCCCGCAGCGCCGAGGCCACCGCAGCGGCGTGCTCGGCATACACCTTGTCGGCCGAGCACAGGCAGGCCACCCTGGCGCCGGAGGCGGCGAAGGCCGCGGCGATCTGTGCCGGGTCGGTGCCGGTGCCGGTGGTTGGCGTGTCGAACCCACCGGCCTGGAACAGGTTGGCGGCGAAGGCGGCGCGCGCCGTCGACGCCGCGGCGCTGCCCAACGTCGCCAACAGGACCACTGGACGGTGCCCGGCACGGGCCGCGACGTCGGCGCGGGCACGCAGGTCCTCGAAGTCGGCGTCGTAGTGGATCTCCGCGAGGCCCGCCGCCACCACGTCGGCGGGGACCGGCAGTGGGACCGGCGGCGCCGGGGCCCGATCGGGCAGCTTCTCGGTGACGTTCGGGAACTCGCTGACACCAGTGATCGGATCGTGCCGATGGGCGATCGCCTCGGCGCGGGCCACCCGGCTGGCCGAGATCCGCTCGGCGACCAGCCCGTCACGCAGCGCCGCAACTATGCCGCCAGAGCGCTCGATCTCGGTGAAGGCCGACCAGGCTGCCTCGGCGAGCCGCTCGGTGAGCGACTCGACGAACCAGGAGCCACCGGCCGGGTCGATCACCCGGATCAGGCTCGACTCCTCCTGCAGCAGGATCTGGGTGTTGCGGGCGATCCGCCGGGAGAAGTCGTCGGGCAGACCGAGGCGGGTGTCGAAGGGCAGCACCGTCACCGCGTCGGCACCGCCGACTCCGGCAGCGAAGCAGGCCAGCGTCGTGCGCAACATGTTCACCCAGGGATCACGGCGGGTCATCATCGCCGTGGAGGTGACTGCATGCTGACGTTGCGCCCGCTCGGCCGGGGCCGCACCGCACACCTGCGCGACCCGCGCCCACAGCCGGCGGGCGGCCCGCAGCTTCGCGATCGAGGTGAACTGGTCGGCGGTGACCGCGTAGCGGAACTCCAGTTGACCAAACGCCTCGGTGAGGCTCAGCCCGGCGTCGGTGAGCAGGCGCAGGTAGGCGACGCCGGTGGCCACCGACGCGGCGAGTTCCTGGGCGTCGCTGCCGCCGGCACGGTGGTAGGGCTGGGCATCGACGACCAACGCGCGTAGACCGGGGAACTCCCGGGCACACCGCTGTGCGAGTGCCGCGGCCTCGGCGAGCCCGGCGGGGCCGGCAGCGCCAAGACCGGCCCGCGCCGCCAGCCCGATCGGGTCGGCACCCAGGGTGCCCGACAGTTGGGAGCCGAGCACGCCGCGGGCGTCGGCGACCCGCAGGAACTCATCTGCCGCCTGCGCGGCACGCCCACCCGCGTCCAGGGCGACGGGAGCGAGGTCGAGATACACCTCGGCAAGCACGGTGCCGAGTGCCTCAACGGGCAGGCCGCCCTCGCCCAGGCGCAGCCAGAGCGAGGTGACGCCGTTTTCCAGATCCGCGAGCACGTCAACGCCGGCAGCTGACGCATCCGGGCCGACGTGCAGGGCGCGCACGTCCCAGCCGCTGGGGCCGGCGCCCTGTGGACGCCCGCCGCGCACGAACGGCGCGAGGCCCGGTAGGCCCACGCCGGCGGCGGGGGCGTCGTCAGCGGTGTACAGCGGCTGGATACGTGGCCCGTCGTACGTCGCGGTGGCGAGCAGATCCTCGACGTCAACCGGGGTGTTCGCCTCGGTTGCCACCCCGGACTTGCGCAGGACGCCCAGGACCAGCTTCTGCCACTCACCGCGCGTGGACTCGGGAAAGTCCGCGGCCAGCGACAGTCCGGCGGAGGGAACGCTCATGCACCGGATCGTAGGCCGACGGGTTGCGGGAGGCTCGGAATGTACTTCCTGTCACAAGCTCTTGCACCCGTTTGGCCCGATGGTGGCCCCACTCACCACGTGGACCCGTACTCAGGAGGCCCGCAGGCCGATCATCGGCGCGCGGGACAGGCACTGCGCGACGGTCTCCACGACCCGCTGCGGATACCACGCGACCTCGAGATCACCGAAGCGCAGGATGGTCCAGTTCATCGCGGCCAGCAGGTTGGCCCGTTGTCGCTCGCCGTGCACCAACCCGCCGGCGCAGCCGGCCGCTGCGGACTCGGCCTCGACCGCGACGCGCTGCGCCGGCCAGGCAAGGTCGAGCTGGGCAAGGACCTGGCCGGCCGCATCGGACACCGGCCACTGGGGGCGCGGCGGGGCGAGCCCCGCGTCGGCGAACAACAGCCGCAGGCGGGTCTCCAGCGGCGACTGGGCGCGCCGGTCAGCCAGCGCCCACCAGGACTGGGCACGCCGGTAGCCCCGCCGGCCGGTAGCCGAGAGGCGGGCCGCCCGCAGATCCATCACCACACCGCGCTGCAGGGCCGCATCCATGATCGCGACGGCGGCCTCCCGGTTCGGCGTGGCGAGCACGAGATCGGCGAGCGTGCGAGCCGGGGAGGTGAGTGGAATACCGCCGAGCGTGATCCGCTCCGTAGGCGGAAGGTCGGTGAAATGCAGCCGGATTCCGCGCGGCTGGGCCCGGGTGAACCGGGCCGGCAGAACCAGGTGGATCGGTTGCCCTGCGTCGTCTGCAGCAACTGCCGAACCGCCCTCGAACGGGGCCACGCCCAACCCGCCCGAACCGGGCCCGGATGCATCCTGCGGGGCGGGGCCGAACAATCCCGTAACGGGTGCGGGAAAACCAAAGGAGGGATAGCCGGCGGCAGTGAAACCGGCCGAGGGAAAGCCGAGCAACCGGGCCGCTGTGACGTTGCACGCCGCTGCCTGCGGGCGCCCAACCAGCGCCGCTCGCACCCGCGCCGACAACACCTGGGCCTCGGACGGCACTCCCACTCGCCCGGCACCGCCCAGCGGCACAGCGGTGCCCTCCCCGGCCAGGCCGGACACCGTGGCCAGGTCGGGTGCTGGCGACAGCGCGGGCCCGCGACCGCCTGGCGCCAGCCGTTCCCGGGTCGGCCCCCCCGCCCCCCCCCCCCCGGGGGGCCCCCCCCCCCCCCCCCCCCCCCCCCCCCCCCCCCCCCCGCCCCCCCCACCCCCCCCCCCCCCCCCCCCCCCCCCCCCCCCCCCCCCCCCCCCCCCCCCCCCCCCCCCCCCCCCCCC
>NZ_JAMQQG010000046.1:34226-78724 GCF_023716925.1 Frankia sp. R82 | reverse complement strand
GGCCAGCGCCGTGCGCACCTCCGCGGCCGCCGCCGCCGGGACGGGCACCATCTGCACACCGAGCAGCGCCAGGGTGTGTCGCTGCTGCGGGCCGACGCCGTCGTGGCCGCCCAGCTCGCGCAGCGCCGTGTGCAGGCCCTCGGCAAGGGTCCCCAGGTGGGCGCCGGCCTGGGTGAGTTCCGTCCAGACCAGCGACCCGACGGGTACGAGCCCCTCACCGGCCACCGAGCGGCGGGCGGCGAACGGCTCCTCGCGCAGGGCGGCGACCAGCGCGGTGGCCTCGTCAAGGTGCCGGCGGGCGGCGAGGGCGGCCGCCGGCAGCTGGCCGTTCGGGTTGATGATCGAGCCGATGCCGGCGACATCGGTGGTGGCCGAGCCGGTCAGGAGCCGGTCGATCCGGACGGCCTCCTCCGGCACCACCGGCCTCGCCCCACCACCGTGGGCCGCATCCGGGGCGCCGGGCAGGCCGCCGGGCAGGCCGCCGCCGGGCAGACCGGTGCCAGGCAGACCGGTGCCGCCGGGGCCGGGCGGGATGCCGTTGTCCTCCAGGGTGAAATGGCCGAAGGCATGCCCGGCGGCCTGGTCGAGGACGTCCCGGCTCACCCGGCCGAGCAGCAGATGGATCGCCGGCGCGGCGACCTGGTGGGCGCAGCGCAGCACCTCGTCGCGCACCCGGCTGAAGACACTGGGAATGCCCAACGCCTGCAACAGCGCCGCGAGGTTCGGCTGGGCGTCCTCGTCGGGGCCGAGCACCCGCCCGGCCCGGCCGGGACTCCACCGCACTCCGCGCAGGTCGCCAGCCCACAACACGGGCAGTTCGGGGACGGCCGGCAGGTAGAGCCGCTCGGGGTTCGGGCGCGGGCCCAGTCCCAGCACCAACAGCTGCGACGCCGAGGCGGACACCCGCACGAGCAGCTCCCGGTACTCCTCGAGGCAGTCCACCTCGGTGACGACCAGGATCCGGCTGGTGTCCACGTCACGTCGGCCCGACTGGCTGGCGTACTCCCGCTGCAGGGTGCCGATCGGGGTGGACAGCACCCGGCGCGGGTCGTCCCGCAGGTCGATGACGACCACCAGCGCCGCGTCGTCATCCTCGCGCCCGCCGTAGCCGGCGCCGGCTACGGGAGGCATCATGGCGGGCGTCATCGCTCGTCCGCCCACTCGACCTCGGCCGTGTACTCGTAGAGGTCACGCAGGTTCCCGCGGATCGCGCCCTCCTCGGTGAACGGTCGGTCCAGCGCGGCGGGCACGGTGGTCGACCAGAACTCGAGGGTCTGGTCGAGCCGGCTGCGGCTGGCCGGTGGCAGTCCGGTGCGGAACTTCTCGATCCGGGCGACCTCCGACCCGGCCAGGTCGACGAAGATCCGGAACACCGCCGCGGGCGGTACCGGTTCGTGGGTGAGTCCGTCCGGGCGGATCATCCGCAGGCTGCGGGTGAACGCCCGGCGCGCCTCGTCGTCATCCTCGACGATCGCCTGCTCGTAGACCCGCAGCAGCGACCCCCACGACGAGGTCTGCCCGATCCGGTGCAGCGGCAGGTACATCGACTGCGCCTCGTCGTACTCGACCGCGCTGACCTGGATCGACTCCGGCGACTCCAGCGACCCGGTGACCCGCACCCGTCCGTTCCACATCGCGCACAGCAACCGGTGCAGGATCGTGGTGCGGTTGTCCTCGGTCATCGCGAGCCAGCCGTAGTTGTAGCTCAGCCGCTGCCGCCAGCGCAGATAGTCGGCCGGGTCGTTGTGGGTGACCGCCTGCGACCAGAACCGCAGCAGCTCCCGGACCTCCCGCACCTCGTTGACGGCCATCGAACTGCGAAAGAGCACCACGACGATCGAGTCAGGCTGTCCGGGCCGGAAGTCGGGGGTCACGCCCTGCCCGGTGGGCAACGCCAGTTCGTCGCGCAGACAGGCCTCGACCTCGCCGGCGCCGGCGTGCTTGACCGCCGGGTGCGCGATCAGGATCTTCAGGCGGCCGGAGCCGTCGGGGCTGAACCCGCCGGGCAGCAACGCGCGCAGCTGGTCGAGGAACTGGCGCAGGTCCAGCGGGTCGACGTCGGGTGCGGCGCTGCTGGCGGCCCGGGCCAGCAGTCGGCCCATCGACGGCAGCAACGGCACCCCACCGCCCTCCGCCTCGGCGAACAGCGACCGGACCTCCTGCTTGAGCCGGTCGCGCAGGATGGCCACCGCCCGCTGCGGCGCGGCCCGTTCGGTGATCTCCTCGAAGGCCCGCTGCCAGTCGGAGCCGTGCAGCAGCAGCCGCAGCACGTCCGCCTCGGTGGCACCCTCGGGCAGCCCGCCACGCTGCAGGAACGCCCGCAGCACCGTGCGGTAGAACACCTCGAGGTTGCCGCCGGCGGGCAGCAGTTGACGGATGCCGGTCCGGTCCTGGCTGAGTGCGATCGTGCGGCGGTCGAACTCGTCCGGTTCCGCGCGGGCGAACACGGTGAGGGCGTCGGCGAAGTCGTCCACATGGCCGACGGCGACGTTCATCTTCTGCTGCCAGACCCGGGTCTGGCGGCCCCACGCCTCGTGCCACAGCCGCCAGGTGTTCCACCGGTGCCAGTGCTGCAGGGTGGCGATGGCCTGCTGCACCGGCGGGTCACCCCACTTCGCCTTGCCGGGGAACCGGTTGCGGATGTCGGGCAGTACGGGGGCCGCGGCGCTGACCTGCGGCCGGTTCGGTACCTGCGGTGGGGTGTTCTTACGCGCGTCGAGCAGGCCGAGCAGGCCGCTGCGGTCCGGCGGGTCGAGCAGCTCCGGATGCCCGCGGATGATCCGGCGCAGATGGAGGACGTCCACCTCGTCGAGCATCGTCCGGGCGGCCTGCACCGGCTGGAACCGCTGCCCGGCGATCTCCTGGGCCTGCCCGGTGAGCTGCGTGGCCTGGGCCCGCAGGACGGCGCCGATGTTGTCGGAGTAGTCGGTCAGCGAGCGTTTGATCTCCGCGGCGCCGTCGGTGACCCGCGGCGTGCCGACCGGCAGGTCCGGCCGGTCGAGGATCTCGTCGAGGTTCGCCGCCCGCGCCATCTTTCCGATCAGCGGGATGTTGCGCTCCCCGCCCGGCGTCGGGCTCTCCAGCAAGGGAACGGCCCGCGCCAGCAGCCGGCCGGCGACGAGCTCGGCGAGCGCGTCCCCGGGCACGGTCAGCGACGCGACCAGCGCCGTGGACACGCCGCGATGTCCGATGCCGGAGTCGGCGGCGGTGTGCCGTTCGGCCGCACTGTTGATGAACGAGTCGGCGAACGACTGGAACGACTGACCGACCACGGCCGCCTGCTCGGCCTGCTGCTCGGAGGTGATCAGCGACAGCACCAGCGACGAGATCGAACGGTGGATGTCGTCCTTGTCCATCCCCGGGGTGCGGCTGAACAGGAAGCCGGTCTGTACCGTGCCCGACGCGATCTGGATCTTGCGGCCCGGGTAGGCGACGTCGATCGGACGGCCGATGTTGTCCGAATGGCCCAGCACCCGCCTGGCCTTGCGGGCGTTCTGGTCGTCCACCAGGCGGAACAGGTCGAGCAGGGCACGCCCGGCGTTGAGCTGCGCCGAGCGGCCCCCGCCGCGGCCCTCGTCGAAGGCGCTCGGCATGAGCACCAGCGGGTAGATCTGCGCGCCGATGCGGGCCCGGTCGAACGCGTCCGCGATGAGATGCAGGTAGTCGTAGAAGATGCCGGTGCCGGTACCGCCGGCCACCGAGAAGGCGACGAACACGTCGCACGACCGGTTCGACCGCCCGCCGAGCACGCCGAGTTCGGCACCGGCCCGGCTGACGGCGTCGATCGCGTCGCGCAGCGGCTGCTGGCCCGGGCCGATGTCCTCACGCACCGTCTCGAACAGCGCCGCCCGGCCCACCGTCGGCAGCTGCCCCGCTCCCTTGGTGATCGGCGCGACCAGCGGCTCGTCCAGGATCGGCGGCAGCCACGACTGGACGAACTGCCCGGCGGTCATCCGCAGGTTCGCCGCGACCTCCGCGTAGGTCTGGAACTTCGGCACCAGCCCGCGGACCAGCTGGGCGTTGCGGGCCGCCGCCTGGTGGTGCATCGGCGCGGGGACGGTCGCACCGTGGATGCGGTCGAGCTCGGCCTCGTTGAGGTCCGCGTAGACGAACTGCAGGCAGCCGGGCAGCTGGTAGGGCAGATAGCCGGAGTTGCCGTGGGTGCCCATCCGCTCGGCGAACGCCGTACCGTCCGGCCCGCACAGCGACTCGCGCAGCCGCCGCTCGAGTTCGGTGCCGATCGCGCAGCCGGTGCCCCCCAGTCCCACGAAGACCAGTGGCTGGTAGATGTTCAGCCCGAAGGCGGTGTCGCGTGTCGGCATACGTATCCCGATCCGTGTTCTGCGCTGGGTCGTGCCCGGTGTCCGGCGGTCGGTCCTGCCCGGGGTCCTGCCCGGCCCTGCCCGGTGGCGTGGGTCGGGCCGGGTGTGTGCGGTCGCGTTCGGTGGGTCGGTCGTGGATGGGTGCGGGTGCTCAGAACTGCGTGTTGTTCCAGTCGTCGGCCGGCCACGGGTTCGCCGGCGGTTGCCCGGGTGGCTGTGCCGGCCGCTGGCCGGGCTGGCCGGGCTGAAGGGTGGGTGCCTCGGACATCGCCCGGTAGTCGTCCGCCCGCGCACCCGTCCCGGCAGGTGTGCCGGGACCGGCGCCGCCTGGCGGAGCCGACCCGGCCGGGGTGCCGTACGGATCGCCGCCGTACGGACCGTTGCCGTACGGGCTGGCGCTGTACGGGCTGGCGTTGTACTGGCTGGCGTTGTACGGCGGGGTGTCGCCATGGCCGTTGACACGGGCATTGCCGCCGGCGCCGGCGAACGGGTCCTGGCCGGCGATGGTCGCGTACGGATCGGGCTCGCCGCCGCCACCACCGAACGGGTCGGCACTGTTCGCCTCGGTGCCGCCGCCACTCCACGGATCGTCGGACGGCGGCGTGCTCGGAGCGAGACCCTGCAGCCGCCGGTCCTCGATCCACAGCTGGGCACCGGACATGCCGGCCGGGAACCGGGTGCCCGGGAGCAGGGTCCGAACCTCACCGCCCGGGGTGTGCACGGCAAGCTGCCCGTGCTTGGCCCGGCGGACGGTGTAGACGCCGCCGCCGCCCGGGTTCGCCTGGGTGAGGGTGAGCGGGACCCCGGGCGCGTCGTTGAGGGTGAACCGAAACGCGGCCGCCCACTGCCGGGAGGCCGGCAGGTCCGCGCCGGCCCCGTCCCCACGGGTGGCGAAGGCCTGCAGCTGGGAGACGTCGACGGCGCGGCGCCGCCGGGCCCGCAGCAGCAGGGCGGCGAGGATGGCGAGCAGCAGGACGACGGCGGCCAGGAGCAGGTACGGCCAGTTCCGCGCGAGCCACCCGGGCGGCTCGTCCACGTCGAAACTGACCGGCTCCTCGGTGAGGACGACCCCCGCCCCCTCGTTCGCCGCGCTGCCCGCCGAGCCGCCGGTCGTCGAGCCTCCGGTCGTCGAGCCTCCGGGGGCGACGGACACCCGGATGACCCCGTGCCGCGGCCCGTAGGCGGCATCCGACGCGACGGACAGCGTCAGCTTCTGTTCGAAGCCGCTGGCCCCGGCCGGCACGGTCACCGTGACCGGGTCGAGGGACACCCCGGCCAGGCCGGCCGGGCGCAACGAGACCTGACGGGCCGTGCCCGACGGATTGTCCGCCCGCAGCAGGCCACTGACCGAGGCCCCGCGGTGGACGTCGTCGGGCGTACGCATTTCCACGACCGCGCCGCCGTCACGCGGCCCCGGAATCCGGTAGGTCGCGCGCTGCACGGTGCCCCGCAGACCCGCACCGGTGATGCTTCCGGTCAGCGACAGCAGCCCGGTCGCGCCGCTGGGCACACTGACCTGGCCGGTGTAACTGCCGTCGCCGGCCTTCTCGTCGCCGCCCTGACCGTTGTCGGTCAGGGTCACCGGCACGGGGGCGAAGCCGTCCCCGGCCAGCTGCGCGTCGAACACGAGTCCGGCGAGCTCACGGGGGTCGGCGGGCTCCCCGCGGCTGGTCTGCAGTGTGACGTGCACCGTCGCGGACTCGCCCGGCTTCGGGGACGCCGGCGAGAGGCGGACCACCGAGCTCAGCTGGCCGATCCAGGTCAGATCGGCCTGCACGGTCTGCGGCCGGGCGTCCGAGGGCCAGGTGAAGGTCACCTTCCAGGTACCCGGGTAGGGGCTGGCGATGAACAGCGACTCGGAGGTGGGGGCGCTGTTGTTCAGGGTGAAGAACGAGCCGTCGCGGCGGCCGGAGCCCTGCACGACCCGGCCCCGAGGGTCCGTGTAGGTGACCTTGATGCCGGGTTCGCGCTTGAGTGCGTTGATGGTGGCACTGGACGCGGTGGACGGGATGTTCAGCGACAGGGTCACCGGGTCACCGGGCCCGCCCTGGCCGCGTCTGGTGGCGAAGCCCATGCAGCTCGCGTTCGCCAGCGCCCGGTCCAGGGCCTCGGCGATGTCCGCGGCGGTCTCGGCGTACAGGGGGGCCGGCGCGGCCACCGGGACCTTCTGGCAGTTCTGGCTGGTGCCGGCGCCGAAGCCGGGCAGGCGGGCCATCCAGTCCCGGTTGAGCACCTGGCCGAAGCCGACCGGCCAGATCTGCGCGCCCAGGGCCCTGGCCCGCGGCCCGACGTCGTCCGCGGTCACTCCCATCGCGGCGGTCATCCGCGACTGCATCGTCGCGTCGGCGTTGGGCAGCCTCGCCCCGTAACGCTGGACGTTGTCCACCCGCAGACCGCCGTCGGTCAGCAGGAACACCACATTGAAGGAGGACGGGTCCTTCGCCGTCTCGAGGATGTCCAGCGCCTTGGTCAGGGCGGCGGCGTGGTCGGTGCCGTTGCCCTCCTCGATGGTCCGCAGGTGCAGCCGACCCAGGCAGGTCCGGAAGTCGGTGCTGCCGACCTGCGCGAGCGGGCAGACCTCGTCGGTCGCGCCGTGCTGCTGGCGGCTGACCTCGGGAAAGTCATCGGTGCCGAAACCGACCACCGCGACCTTTGAGCCCGTGTCGAGCTGCTGGCTGGTGGCGATCAGGCCCGCGGCCTCGGCCTCCTGTCGGACGGTCTCGGGAGTCTCGCTGTTCGACTCGTCGACGAGCACCACGGCGTGTACCCGTGGCCGGCCGTCGGCGCCCACCGTGGCGGGGCCGCCGACCGGCTCGGCGACGGCGGGCATCCCCAGCGGGGCGACCAGGAGAACGGCACCCGCGGCGGCCATCAGCACACGGGTCATCCCGCGGACGGAGCCGGCGGTTCGGTTCGCCATAAGTGTGGCCTCCCCCAAGGCTCACGCAGCGCCCGACCCCCCGGGTGCCAGGTCACTCATGCGCTCGCGGTTGAGCCGTGAGATACCCGCCGAAACACGCTTTCGTGTAACGCGGCAGGGTATGGCTGCGCACCGTCGCAAGATACACCGTGTTCTGTCGGGTTGCGGGCACAGCGGGGGCAACATGTCGTCATCTTTTGACGATCATGCTGTGCCGCAGCGGATGCCGGGCTGTCGCCGTCCATATCGGCGCTGGTCAGAGGGTATTTTGCGCTGCGTCTGGGATTTGTTGGGGGCTGCCGGGCCACAACGTACGACCATGTACGGCCTTGGCGGAGAGCGTGGACGGTCGGCTCCCGTTGAGAAAGCGCGGGTGGCCTATTTCGGCGTTGACCGGCCAGGGCCCGCCGGGACACGCCAGCCGGTCGGCGAGTCTTTCTTGGCGGTCGGGCCAGCTCCGCCGCCAGTATTCACCCTGAGTCGCCGATGTGGTCAGGTGGTGCGGGCGGGAACGCCAACCGGGTCGCGATGGGGGATGTATGTCCGTTTTGCCCCCGCGGCGACCTGGTCGGACAGATCGTGCTCGGGAGGGCGCTGCAAGGAGTGGCTACCGGGGTGGGGCGGGGCCAGAATGGGGGCGGAGCCGGGCTTGCCTGCGGATCTCGTTCCTGTGACAGGTGGTCCGTCAGCCTGGTGGAGGCGGAGGTGGGCCCGATGAGTGAGCCTGATCTGAGCGCCTGGGTGGCCGCGTTGTGCGGCGCGCTCGGCCTCGACCCGGGTCAGGTCGACACCACGGCGGTGCTCGACCTGGCCCGGGACGCCGCCCATGGCATCGCTCGCCCGGCCGCGCCGGTCTCGGCCTTTCTCGTCGGGCTGGCTGTCGGACGCGGAGCCGATCCCGCCGACGCCTTCGGCACGGCCGCCGCGCTGGCCGTCGCCTGGCCGGGCTGATCGACGCCTGGCCGGGCTGATCCATGTGGTCAGCGCAGGAAGTCCAGCAGGGGGGCGTTGACCTCGTCGGGGTGGGTCCAGGCGATGTTGTGCGGGCCGTTGTGGACGGCGACGGTGGTCAGGTCCTTGATGAGCCCTGGTAGCCGGGCGGCGGTGTTCTCGTAGGGGAGGATGCGGTCGGCATCGCCGTGGATGAGCAGGGTCGGCACGTCGATGTTCGGCAGGTCGTCGCGGAAGTCGGTCAGCCAGGTGTCGACACAGGCATGCGCCGCGTGGGGAGAGGCCCCGAGAGCGACGATGAAGCTGTTCTGCCAGGCCTGGTCGCTGATCCGGGTGCCACCGAGCACGTCGACGTTGTAGAAGTTGTCGAGGAACGTCTTGAAATAGGCCGGCCGGTCGGCCAGTACCGCGGCCTTGATTCCGTCGAACACGGATCCGTCGACGCCGTCCGGATTGTCGTCGGTCTTCAGCAGGAACGGCGGGATGGCACCGAGCAGCGCCGCCTTCGCGATCCGCCGGGAACCGTGACGTCCCAGGTAGCGGGTGACCTCGCCGGTGCCCATCGAGAAGCCGACGAGCGAGACATCGGTCAGGTCGAGCTGTTCGAGCAGGGCGTTCAGGTCGGCCGTGAAGGTGTCGTAGTCATAGCCGACGGTCGGCTGGCTCGACTTCCCGAACCCGCGCCGATCATAGGTGACAACCCGGTAGCCTTCCGCGAGCAGCGCCCGGGTCTGCTTCTCCCAGGACGCCCCGTTGAGGGGATAGCCGTGGATCAGCACGACCGGCCGTCCCGTGCCGTGATCCTCGTAGTAGATCTCGATCGGCGTGCTGTTCTCCTGTCCGACGGTGATGAACCCCATGGATCTCTCCTCCGGTGACGCGAAGTGGCTGCGTACAGCGGATGCGCCCCGGGGGAACGGTCGAGCCGGGGCATCACCCGACCTTGCTACGCCTACCCAGTCGAGCCCGGGGTCCACCGGGATCCACCAAAGGGCTGGTGGCCGCGCGCCTTTTGTGGTTTCTGGCACTGGTATGCGCGGCCCGGCCGACGTCACCGCGCGATCTTCGGTCTCGCCTCGTCGGCCGTGGACGACGTGTACGCCGAGGCCGCCCGCCTGCGCGGCCTGCCCCAGATCCGGGCGGCGGCATGAACTCGTTGACGGCGCCTACTCTGCCGGCCACACCAGCAGATCGAACCGACGTTCGATGCTGTCGGCACGGACTGCGGCCTTGCGGGCACATCCTCTGTTGGCGGAAGGCATGTGATGGCAAACAGGGGTAAACATCGATGATTTGTCGTATGGTCAATGTGACGATCCGTGAGGAGGTTGTGACGTGTATTCGGGCCCGCCGGCCTCCAGGCGCCTGCCCGTCGCATCCGGTCCTGGCCGCGTGCGGCTGGCCGAGCAGGCGGAGCAGGCGGAGCTGGTCGAGCCGTCGGCGTTCGGGCAGGTCGCGCAGCTCGAGCTCGAGATCGACGGGGTGGCGCGGCAGGTGCGCCACTTCGAGGAACTGCTCCGTGAGCTGGTGCGCACCCGGGATCGCTGGGCCGCTGGTGGGCGCGGGGAGCAGAGCGTGGTGCGGGTGTTGGTCGGCATGGTCGACGTCGGTTGGCAGGTGTTGGCGGATCGGCGCTGGCCGGGTACCCGTAAGGCCAACATCGACGTGATCGTCGTCGGCCCCGGCGGGGTGTTCGTGGTGGACGTCAAGAACTGGCGGGAGTTCGGCGTCGAGGGTGGCCGGCTGTGGCGCGGGCAGGCGGACGCCGACGACAGTGTGCGCAAGCTGCTGGAGCAGACCACCGCTGTTGAGGACGTGGTCGCCGAGGCGGGGCTGCCCCCGACCGAGGTCGTGCCACTGCTGGTGATGGCCGGGCGCCGTGGCCTCCACGA
Organism: Frankia sp. R82; assembly: GCF_023716925.1. Classification (GTDB taxonomy): domain Bacteria; phylum Actinomycetota; class Actinomycetes; order Frankiales; family Frankiaceae; genus Frankia. The sequence goes on along the minus strand of NZ_JAMQQG010000046.1, from coordinate 68,639 downwards.
GCAGCTCGACCGGGTGGCCGTCCTCGGGCAGCAGGACCTCACCGGCTATCTGTTGCGCCAGGGCGTTCGGCTGGGCCCGGAGCCGGTGGAACGCCTGCTGGAATGCCTTGACCAGGGCTGCCCGCCGATGCCGCGAGACGAGGGCCGGCGGCCGGGTGGATCGACACCCGCGCGGACGCACGGCGTCACGGCATCCCCCCGCGACACCCGGGCGAACAGGGACCGCGGTGCTGCCCGGACGCCGACGACGCCGACGACGCGGACGACGCCGCCGTCGCACCCGGCGCCGGTCACTCCGCCGGTTCCGGCCGTTCCGGCGGTTCCGGCGGTCCAGATGACGGCGGCGGTCCAGAGGACGCCGGCGGCGCTGGAGACGCTGCCGGGGATGGGCGAACTGTGGCAGGACCTGCTGGTCGCGGCGGCGCGCGAGCCGGTCGAGTCCTGGATGACGTGGCTGCACCCGTCCCAGGCGAGGTTGGCGGGGCGGCGCTGGTCGGGGCCGGCGCGGGTGCGGGGCGCGGCGGGCACCGGCAAGACGGTCGTCGCGCTGCACCGGGCCAAGTACCTGGCCGCCCGCGGAGACCGGGTGCTGTTCACCTCGCTGGTGAGCACGCTCGGGCCGGTCAACCGGGCACTGCTGGCCCGGATGGCGCCGGAGCACGTGGCACGGGTCGACTTCGTCACGGTGCACCAGTTCGCCCGGCGTTGCCTGGAGGCGCGGGGGCTGTCCGGCCACGTCGAGAAGGACAGGGTCAGGCTCTGCTTCAGGCGTGCCTGGGCCCAGGTGGGTCGGCACTCGGTGCTGTCGGGACTGGGGCTGCCGCTGTCCTACTGGCAGGAGGAGATCTCCAAGGTCATCAAGGGCCGCGGGCTGCGTGGGTTCGAGCAGTACGCGACCCTGTCCAGGGTCGGGCGCAGCACGGCGCTGCAGCCGGTGCACCGGCGTGCGGTCTGGGACCTGTATGAGCGCTACGAGACCCTGCGCATCGAGTGTGACGTCCTGGACTTCGACGACTTGCTGCTGCTGGCCCGCGACCTCGTACGCGCCTCCGGCCCGTCCGGTGCCGCCGGGGTGCCAGGCCCGTCCGGTGGCACCGGGCGGTACGACGCGGTGATCGTGGACGAGGTGCAGGACCTCACCTGCGTGGGCCTGCAGCTGCTGCACGCCCTGGTCGGAGACCGGCCGGACGGGCTGCTCGTCGTCGGTGACGGGCAGCAGTCGATCTACCCGGGTGGGTTCACGCTGGCCGAGGCCGGTGTCTCCGTCGTCGGACGGTCCACCGTCCTCGGCCGTAACTACCGCAACGGCGCGAACATCCTGCGGTACGCCCAGGCCGTCCTCGCCGACGACGGTTTCGACGACCTGGACGGGGTCGAGGTGCAGGGCCGGCGGCCCGTGGACGTGGAACGTGCCGGCGGGGAGGTCTGCGAGGAGCGGCTGCCCAGCGCCGCCGCGCAGGACGAGCGACTGTGCGACGACCTGCTGCGCCTGCACACCGAGCGCGGTGCCCGTTTCGGCGACATGGCCGTGCTCGTCCCGACGGACCAGGCCGTCGAACGGTGGCTGACGGTGCTGCGCCGCCGTCAGATCCCGGCCATGGCGCTGCGCGCGTATGACGGCAGCCGCCAGGAGAGCGTCAAGGTCGGGACGTACGCGCGGGTGAAGAGCCTCGACTTCGCGCACGTGTGGATCCCCGACCGCGACCTGTTCCCACGCCCGCGGAAAGCCGACGAGTCCGACGACGCACTGCGCGAACGCCTCCGCCTCGAACGCCGCCAGCTCTACGTCGCCATCACCCGCGCCCGCGACCGCATCTGGGCCGGCCTGCGGACCACGAGCTCGGAGATTGTTCACCGACCCGTTTTCGGACCCGGAGAACGGCCCTGACAGGGTTGGCATCATGCCGCGAGCCGCGTATAAGACGTGCGCGGGCGCAGGTGGACGTGTGTGGACGTGCGAACCCGGGAGTCAAGGACATGCCGATCATTTCGCCGAGTCATCGTGACCTGTTGGAGAAGCCGATCACGGTCGTGCTCGCCACCGTCGGCAGGGACGGGCAGCCGCAGGTCACCGCGGTCTGGGCGATCCTCGACTCGGACTCCGACGGCGGCGACGTCGTGCTCATCTCGGTCACGAAGGACCGGCAGAAGTACCGCAACCTCGCCGCGCACCCGCAGGCGACCCTGTTCGTCCTGGACCCGGCCAACCCCCAGCGGACCCTGGAGATCCGGGCCACCGCCGAGATCGGTGACGACCCGGGGCTCGAGGTCATGAAGCGGGTGCTCGCCCACTACGGCGCGGACCTGGCGGGCACGGGTATCCCGACGAACGACCGGGTCGCGGTCACCCTGCGTCCCACCCGGATCGTCGAGCTCGGCTAACGATCCTCGTCGGCCGCGGTCCGGACTCCGGCTATCGACCTGTGTCGCCGGGCTCGGCGTCGGTGGGCTCGGCGTCGAGGCGGTAGACGTGTCGGGCTGTCCCGGCGAACAGGGCGGTGCGTTCCGGCGCGGACATCGAGGCAGTAATGATCTTGAAGGCGTTCCAGGTGGCGTCGTAGCTGCCGCTCTGCTTGTCGATCGGGAAGTTGCTCTCGAACATGCTCCGGTCCGGGCCGAAGGCGTCGATGGCTGTTTCGATGTAGGGCGCCCAGGCGGCGGCGAGGTCCGCCGACGACGGCCGGGTCGCCAGCTCCTCGTGGCCGAGGCCGTGCAGGGGCATGCCCAGGCCGCCGAGTTTGACCACGATGTTCGGTCGGCGCGCGACGTCGCGCAGCAGGGAGCTCCAGCGCGCGAAGATCTCGGACCGGGCCTGCGGGTTCGGCTCGTCGGGGACGGGCCCGCCGAGGTGGTCGAGGACGAACAGCTGGTCGGGCAGAGCGGCGGCGGCGGCGGCGAGCTCGGGGAGCTGCTCGTGGAACAGCCACACGTCGTAGCTGAGGCCACGGCGGCCGACCGCACGGATACCGGCCTGGAACTGGCCGTCGAGCAGGAGGTGTGGCGGGGAGTCCTGACCCTTGACGATCGGTCTGCGATGCCAGATCACGTTGTGCCGGATACCGCGCAGCCGGCCACCGGCCGCCTCGAGGTGCCCGTCGATCGTGCGCGCGGCGTCGGCGGGACGGGTGAGATCCGCCCAGGCGACGAGACCGGCCGCGAGCGCCGGCGTGGCACCGGCCGGACAGACGGCGGTGACCAGCTCGGTCTCCCCGACCGGGCGCAGTGCCTCGTCGCCGTCGGGGCGATAGGCGGCCCGGCATTCCACGAACACGGTCGCGGTGATCCGGTGACCCCGCTCGATGTCACGCAGGTAGGCAGGCCGGTCGTAGGGAATCCAGTAGCCGGACGGCCACAGGTGATGATGGGCGTCGACGATGGGCAGCTCCGGGTCGATCACGTCCTCGCGCGGCGCCGGCTCCGTCGCGGTCTCGTCAAGCTTCATCGGCGGTGCTCCCCACGTGTGCGCTGTCCGCCGCGGACGAGCCGTCCGGGCGGGTCCTCGACGCCTTCGACCAGGTTCCCGTGTTCAGGCCATGGTGTTCGGGTCGCGGTGTTCAGGTCGCGGTGTTCAGGTCATGGTGTAGCGGATCGGCAGGCGCTTGGGTCCGCCGACGAACAGCGTGTCCATGTACTGCGGGGTGCCGGCGAGCTCGATCGAGCGCACCCGTGGCACGAGCTCGGCGAACAGGGCGCGCGCCTCGAGGCGGGCCAGGTGGGTGCCGAGGCAGAAGTGCGCGCCGATGCCGAAGGCGAGGTGCTTGTTCGGGGTGCGGCCGACATCGAAGCGGGAGGGTTCGTCGAAGACGTCCTCGTCCCGGTTGGCGGAGGGATAGGACAACAGCACCGCCTCGCCCTTGGCGACCCGGACGCCGCGGACCTCGGTGTCCTCGGCGGCGGTGCGCATGAACTGCTTGACCGGCGACACCCAGCGGAACATCTCGTCGACCGCGGTCGGGACGAGGTCGAGGTTGTCCGACAACCGCCGCCACTGGTCGGGGTGTTCCACCAGGGCGTGCAGCCCGCCGGAGATCGCGGCGCTGGTCGTGTCGTGCCCGGCGGTGGCGATGAGCACGTAGTAGCCGATCGCCTCCAACTCGCCGATCAGCTGGCCGTCGATCGTGGCGTTGGCAATGGCCGAGCCGAGATCGTCGGACGGGTTCTCGCGGCGACTGGAAACAATACCCTGGAAATACTGAAAGAAATCTGCCAGGGTTTCCAGCAGGTTCTTGTCGGTCATGTCGACGTCCTCGGCGCCGAACATGTCCTGGGTGAGTTTAAGCATCCGCGGGAAATCGTTCTCCGGCAGCCCGAGCAGCGACAGAATGACATACAGCGGGAAGTGGATGGCGACATCGGCGGCGAAGTCGCACTCGCCATCGAGGTCGGCCATGCGGTCGACATAGCGCCGGGCGAGCTGCTGGATTCTTTCGGTGAGCCGGCGCACCCCGCTGGGCTTGAACCAGTCCGCGCTGAGATGCCGATAGACCCCGTGGTCCGGCGCGTCCATCTGTACCAGCGTGCGGACCGGCACCTCCGCGCTGCTCGAGTGGCGGGCGAGTGCCGGTCGGGGCGCGTTGAGCCAGATGTCCGTGGCGCGGCTGATGTGTGCCACGTCCTCATGTCTCGTGATGGCCCAGAAAGGCTCGAAACCCTCGGCCTCGACCCAGTGCACCGGCGATTCCCTGCGAAGCAGCGCGGTCGCAGAATTCAGCCACTTTTCGTCGGCGTAGGCCTGGGGTGTGACGAAAACGCGTCCCGCCTCGTCGATGTTCACGATCAGCCTCCTACGGGACCCGGTTACGATCTAGCGCGATCAGACCGCATTGTGTACATAAAATATCGATGTGGTCGATTGGGTGTCAACTGATGGGCGCCCCGGTCCGGTCGGACCAGGCGCGCCGACCGCCGCCGCGGATCAGGAGAAGATCAGGAGGGAGTGTCGAAATAGCGTTGGCGTAGCTCATCGTAGGTGCCGTCGGCGTGCATCTGGAGCAGGGCTGCGTTGACCTTCTTGCGCAGGGCGCTGCCGGTGGGGAAGGCGATGCCATAGTCCTCGGGTTCGAAGATCGGGCCGGCGAGGGTTTCCCTGCGGTTGTGGGAGGCGTCCAGCTGGTGCTGCAGGACGGGCGAGTCGTACACGACGGCATCCACCTCGCCGCGTTGCAGCAGCGGATAGGCGGCGTCGATGGACGTCACGGTGCGTGGCTTGATGTCGTGGTGGCGCAGATAGCTTTCGGCCGTGGAGCCGCGGACCGTGACGACGCGTTTGCCGGGCAGGTCGGAGACGCCGGTGATGCCCGTGCGGATCGAACGCACCGTGAGCTGGGTCGTGACGGATGCGGTGAACAGGGAGACGAATACCAGGCCGGCGATGAGCCAGGCGAAGGTCATGATCTTGAGAAGCGGTTTCTGGGGGTCGCCGACGTCACCGGCGAGGCCGATGGCGGCGGCCCGGAACATTCCGTTGCTCATCCGCTGGTGCCAGCGGTGTTCGCTGCCGACCCGGGTCACCGCCGAGGTGATGGCCCCGGCCAGCACCAACATGACGAGCAACGCCAGCAGGTAGCGCGCGGTGGCGGGGGAGAGCAGGTTGCGCAGCTGCTGCGAGAGGTTCAGGCCGGCCGGAGTGTCGGTGGCGAGGATCTGCAGGCCGGCATCGAACATCGGGTAGGAGAAGTCCACGCTCTCCTCTCGATCGGCGGTGATCGAGATTCCCGAGATCGCCGCGTCGACGGCGTTGTCCCTGGCCGCGGCGACGAGAGACTGGATGTCCGGATACCAGGCGTACCTGGTCTGCCAGCCGTTGCGCCGCGCGATGTCGTTCCACAGGTCGATGCTGAACCCGGTGTAGGCGCCGGTGTCGTCCCGGTCGACGAACGGGTCCAGCGGTTTGATGCCGACCGTGAGGGCGCTGCCGGCGGCACCGGTGGACATGGCGCGGCTCGGCTGTGCCGGCCGTGCTGGCTGTGTCGGCGCTGGCGGGGCGGCCAGCGCGGCCGGCACCGCGGCCGGCACTGTGGGCAGCGCCGCGGTCAGGAACGCCAGGAGCAGAAGGAGTGCGCCGAGTCGGTGGCAGGCTGTGCGCGCAGGGATGTGGATTTTGGCCATTATCGGGCAGGAACCGCCTCGAGGCGGCGACCGTCGACAGGGTTCAGGAAGGCGAGAACAGGGCCTATTGTGGGCGAGTTGCCGGACATCTGGCAAGTGTGCGGTGCGGTGAATTCTGCTGTCAAACGTGGGTGTGGGCTATCGCCTTATGAAGGGCGAATCGCGCCGGTTGTCAACCGATTCTCCCGTCTCGGGCCCTGTGGGTGGCTCTGGGGCGGGTGGTCGGGCGGTGGACGGGTGAGCTTCGCCGGCCGGCTGGGTGTCCTTTCGGCTCACCGGTCATTGCTAGCAGTTACGTCACACGGTTCGATGAACTCTCCCGGGAAACCTGCCTGGCCGACTGTCACCAATTGGCAGGTATTCACAGTGGGTTGTCTGGCCCGGATATCCGCCGAGGGTGCCCCATTGCGATCTGTAGGTGAGCGTGCTCTTAACGTACTTTTTCTGCCGTACGCAAGAAATTCTCTGACGCTGGAGGTGGTGTTTGTCCACGGACAGTGCGCGGGTGCGGGTGGCTTGATTACCTGCGAGGCGAGCCGAAGGGTGCGTTACAACCGGAGCGGTTCGGCTGGAGCTGGGTGGTCGGGAGGGCTCACTGGGCGGTGGTACGGGGACGGCGACGCTTCCAGGCGCGGGTGTCGCGGGGCTCGGCGTACGGTTCGGCATCCGAGGGCAGGCCACCGAGCAGGGCGCGTTCGCGGGCGATCTCCGCGTCGAACTCGAGGCCGAGCAGGATCGACAGGTTCGACAGCCACAGCCAGACCAGGAACACGATGACGCCGGCCAGGGTGCCATAGGTCTTGTTGTACGAGCCGAAGTTCGCCACGTACCCGGCGAACCCGGCGGACGCGGCGAGCCAGAGCAGCACGGCGAGCACGCTGCCCGGGGTCAGCCAGCGAAACCCGGGCACCCGCACGTTCGGCGTCGACCAGTACAACAGCGCGATCGTGACACCCATCAGCGCCACGAGCACCGGCCATTTGGCATAGGACCAGGCGTGCAGTGAGCCGACGTCCACCCCGAGAATCGCGCCGATCCGGTCGGCTGCGCCACCGGAGAGCACGACGATGGCCGCGCTCGCCGCGAGCAGCACGACCAGCGCGATGGTCACCGCCAGGCGCAGCGGCACGACCTTCCAGACGGGACGTCCCTCGGTCATGTCGTAGACGACGTTCGCTGCCCGGATGAACGCCGCGATGTAGCTCGACGCCGACCACAGCGCACCGACCAGACCGACGATCGCGAGCACGCTGCCGGTTCCGGGACTGTTGCGCAGGTTGGTGACGGCGTCGCGCAGGACGTCACGGGCGGAACCCGGGGCGAGCTGCTGCACGTTGGTCAGGATGCGGTCCGCCTCGGCATCGCCGACGAGCCCGACCATCGACACCAGCACCAGCAGCGCCGGGAAGATCGCAAGTACCCCGTAGTAGGTGAGTGCGGCGGCCCGGTCGGGCAGTTCGTCGTGCCGGAACTCCCGCACGGTGCGCGGCAGTACCGCGAACCACGAGCGAAACCGCAGCTGCGACGGCCGGTCCGGCATCGCCCCGCCGGCCGGCACCGCCCCGCCGGCCGGCACCGGCTGGCCGGGGACGGGGACGGGGACGGCATCGGTGATGATCATGGAAGCGACGGGGGTGGCGCGAGTGGCCTCGGGCGGGGGCGGGGCCTTCGGCGCGGACGCGGTGTCGACGGTCGTGGGGGAGCCGGGGTTGCGTCGGCGCTGTCGCCAGGTCGCGGGCATGAGGGGAATTTGACCATGGCGTCGACCGGTGAAACGTTGCGCCCACCACGGACGGCCAACGTGCGGGGAGGTTACGGAGTGGGCGCGGTGCGCACGGCGTTGGCGACCACGCCGAGCGCCTCCTCACTACGGGGCAGGAACAGCGGGTCGACGGTGAGGAAGCCGTGGATCTGGCCGGTGTAAAGGTGCAGATCGACGGACACCCCGGCGGTCAGCAGGTGCTCGGCATAGGCGAGACCCTCGCCGGCCAGCGGGTCGCAGCCGGCGAGCAGGATCGTCGTCGGGGGCAGCCCCTGCGCCGGGGCGAGCAGCGGCGCCGCCGCGGGGTTCGTGCGGTCGGCCGCGTTGGGCAGGTACTGCTCGAGGCACCAGGCCCGCTCGGCATCGGTGAGGGGCCAGTCGTTGCCGTAGGGGCTGGCCGATGGTTCGCGGCCGACCCGCGTGCCGGGGTAGGCGAGGATCTGGCGGGCCACCACCGGGCGGCCCGCGTCGACGAGGCGGCGCACCGCGGCCGTGCCGAGGTTCGCCCCGGCCGAGTCGCCGACCACGACGATCCGCTCGGCGTCGCCGTCCCACCCGGACGCGTGCTCGGCCGTCCACAAGATCGCTTCCTGCGCGTCCTCGATGCCGGCCGGAAACGGATGCTCGGGTGCGAGCCGATACTCGACGCTGACGACCACGCACGGCGCCGCGGTGGCCAGGCGTCGGCAGAACGCGTCGGAGGTGGCAATCGTGCCGAAGACCCAACCGCCGCCGTGGAGGTAGACGACCACCGGCAGGGTCTCGGTGCCCGCCGGGCGGTAGATCCGCACGGAGATCGACCGTCCAGCGGTGTCGATCGTCTCGTCCCAGACGTCGTCGACCTCGGGGCCCGGCGGGAGCTGGCGGCACTTGTCGGCCACCTCGGCGCGGGCGGCCTGCACTCCCAGCTCCACCAACGACGGCACTCCGAGCGCGTGGACCTGCTCCACCAGGGTCTCCGCATCAGGATCTCGGCGCGCGTGGGCCAGGGACAACGGGAGCGGGGCCGCGCCCCCGGACTGCTGCGGAATCCGGGCGGCGGCAGGTGAGCCAGGCGTTGTAGTCACGATGCGAACATAGATGCTCGACTCTTGGTTACCGGTTAGGTGGCGTCGTCGCGTGTGCCGGGACGGGGCGAGCGGTCAGCGGCCGGTGCGCAGGGTCGTGCCGCCCGGTGCCCAGTCGAGGGCCCAGCCGTAGCGGGCGGCGGCATCGGCCTGGGTGCGGGGGAGGAAGTCGTTCTCCCGCCGGATCACCAGATCGTCCTCGACGACGTGGAAGGACGCGACCACGCACAGGGGCGCATCGCTGGGTGCCGCACCGAGACGCACCGTCAGCTGCTCGCCGGAGGCGGCGCGGACATCCAGTTCGGCGCGCAGCTCCGCCCACGGCGGCACCCCGCGCAGACCGTAGGCGTACACGAAGAACCGCCGGAACGTCGGCAAGGACGCAAGATCGACGAAGAGCGTCTGCCCGTCGCGTTCGTCGCGCCGGCCCAACCGCAGCACCTGTCGGCGTGCTCCCCGTCCCGGCGCGCTGACCAGCCCGTCCAGTTCCTGCAGCACCCCGGACGCCGCGGGCGCCGGGCCAGCCTGCCAGAGGCAACCCAGGTGGATGTTGCTGGGGCGCGGCAGGCCCGTGCGGGTGGTCAGGGTGGACCAGCGAAGCGTGATGGTCATGGCGCCGGTGCCCCGGTTGGCCGCCGTCCAGATCGTGGCCGGATGGTCGTCGTCGAGCGTGTCGACCTGTTCGGTGCGCTGGCGGTGCCGGGACGAGTGCGCCCCGACCCGCACCGTGGACGCGACCGGCCCGCCTTCCCTGTCCACCCGGCGCTCTCCGCCCGGACGACCCGGTTCCGCGCAGCCGCGCGCGAGTGCGCCGGCCGGTTGCGGCCCGGCGGCGGCCTGCTGGGCTGAGGACTGCTGGTCGGCTGAGGACTGCTGGTGGGTCGGGTGCGTCGCGGCGGGTCCGCCCAGGTCCAGGGCGGACCGCACCTCGCTCGGTGCCGGCTGCGCCGGTGTCGGCCGGTCGTCCCCACCCAGGTCGAGGGTGCTGCGCCGGGTCGGCGTGGGTGCCGGTGCCGCGTGGGACGGTGCCGGACCCGCGGGTCGTGGGGCTGGACGGGGGGCCGACGGGGCTGGCGGTGACTCGGGCCGGACCGGCGGCTGCGAGCGCGGCTGGGGGTGCAGGTGGGGGTGCAGGTGGGTGGCGATGGTGCGGCGGCTGCGGGCTGGCGACGTTCTGGTCAGGAAGGCGGTGACGTCCATGGGATGGGCGGCGGTGGTGCCGGTGGCAAGCGTCGTGAGGCCGCCGGTGTAACCCTGCGCGACGCAGCGGAGCTTCCAGCCGTGGGCGTGGCGATAGAGCTCACCGAAGATCATCGTTGTTTCCAGGCCGGTCTCGGCCGCCACGCGGCAGCGGACGAGCTCGGTGCCGTCCGCCGCGAGCAGCCGCAGGTAGGCGCCGTGCACCGAGCGGAAGGTCGGCGGCCGCGTCGGCGCGTCGTACACCGCGACGCCGAAATGCAGCCGCTCGATGTCCGACGGAACGGCCCCGAGCCGGACCAGCAGGCGCTCGGCGTCGCCGGTGAGTGGCCTCGGCGGCGGGGTCGCGGTGGGCCGCTCGTCCGGGTTGGGTACCTGCTGGGCCAGCAGCAGTTCGTGGCCACCGTTGTCGTCGTGGATGTTGCCGTCGTGGGTGGGCGCGGGCGGGTTCGTCCTGGTGACGATGATGACGGCGTCGAGTTCGAGATCGGCGAGTTCCGGCCGGTCGTCCCAGCCCAGCGCCACGGTCACCTGGCCGGCGGGCAGGAGGTCGGCCAGGGCGATGTTGCCGCCCTTGGGCAGGATGCGGGTGGCCATCAGTCGAGGTCGGAGCGTCGGAACTTGGCGTCCAGGAACCGGGCCTGGATCGCGAGCTGGGCGGCGTCGCCGGTATAGACGAGATCCTGCAGGTCGTTCGCGCCCTCGTCGAGGAGTTGCAGCTGACGGACCAGGTCATCGGCCGGGGTGGTGCCGGTGACACCGGGGCGCTCGGCGTACTGCGGGGGCAGCGCCGTGAAGTCGTCGAGGGCCTGCGGGAGGTACTCGTGGATGATCGCGGTCAGGCCGTGCATCTCCTCGTCGGTGGCCGACTGGCGCTCGACGTAGTGCAACAGCGGCCGCAGGATGTCATCAAGATCGCGTACGGCGGGCACCGCCCCCGGGGGCAGCCGTCCACCGTCGGCGTTGACGCGGGTGACGAGCGCGGCGAGTTCCGCGCGCAGCCGCTGGATCTGGGCGGGAACATCCCCGTGCGGCCACGGCTCGGCCGCGGCGCTATGGGAGCCGCCGGTGTCGCCGGGGTCGGAGCGCCGCGTGCCGTCCTGCGCGGGGCCCGAACGCCGACGGAAGATCACCCTGCCCCCCTTCGTTCAGCGTTCGTCCGCGCGGGCCCGCTCCAGATATGCGCGGGAGCGGCCGACCTGGGTTTCAAGCGCGGCGACCGTCGTCGCCATACTCTCCACCGCCCTGGCCTTGTACCCGTCAATGGCATCCATCGTCGCGAAGATGTTGTCGAAGGCGGTCTGCAGCGCTTCGACGCTGACGCCGCTGGTGGCGGCCTGGTCGTGCAGCTGCCCGGTCTGCTGGCGCAGCAGCTCGCTGGTGGAGGTAATCATGCTGTTGGTGGTGGCGTTCAGCGCGTTGATCTGGTCGAGCACGAGCTTCTGGTTCGCCAGCGCCTGGGCGACGATGACCGCGGTGCGCAGCGCCGCCACCGTCGTCGACTGCGCACGGTCGACCCCCTTGATCAGCTCGAGGTTGTTCTTGCGGACCAGGTCCAGCGCGAGATAGCCCTGCACGCTGACCGCCAGCTGGGTGATCAGGTCCTGCTGGCGCTGGCGGATGGGGAACAGGGCGTCGGCGGTGAGCGCATCGGCGGCGGCGGAGTTCGCCGGGCGCAGCTGGTCGATCTTGGTGCTGACCGCGCCGTCCAGCGCCTTGGCGAGGGTGGCGTACTCGGTGAGCTTGCCCATCGCCGCCCACAGGTTCGCCTTCTCCTGCTCGATGGCGGCGTTGTCCTTGCGCAGCTCGTCCTGGCCGGAGTCCAACGCCCGGATGATGCCGTCGAGCTGCTTCTGCGCCGACTGGTAGCGCTGGAAATAGGCCGAGATCCGACTGCCGAACGGGACGACGCCGAGCAGCTTGCGTGGACCCTTCAGGTCGGCCTTGCCCGGATCGAGGTCGGTGACCGTCTCGCGCAGCTCGACCAGGGTCTTCGCGACCCGGGTCTGCGCGTCGCCGCCTGCGCCACCATTGCCGCCTCGGCCACGGGAACTGGCCAGGGCCGCCGCCGGCCGCTCGAGCATCCGGTTCGACACCCGGGCGCTGGCAACGATCTCCCGCTGGCCCATCGAGGCGATATCGTTGATCTTTTCCTGGAACGCGGGACTGCGCGGATCCTGCGCGGCGAGCTCCTCGGCGAAGCCGGCGGCTCGGGCGCGCAACTGCGCCCGGGTCGCCTCGTCGATCGGCACCATGCTGTCAACCTGGTCGTCCGGGATCACCGGCACCGGCTCCGGTGGGGACAGCTGCAGCGCCCCACCGACACCGGCTGCCGCGGGGGCGACCGTGGGCGGGGCCAGCGGCTTACCCAGGTCCAGCTCCGACATGGACGTCCTCCCCACCTCGCCCTGCCCCGGCCCGCGGACGGCGTCGGCCGCGGGCGGACCGGGTCGTTTTGACCCTACGCGAGATGCCCGCCGGATCACCAAGCCAACCGGAACACCGACAGTCGCGAACCCGACCACCTGGGCGGACCCGGCCCGAACGGCGGACGCCGGCCGTCCGGATCGCCAGGCTCAGGGCGTCAGGTTCAGGCGTCAGGTTCGAATGGTCGGGGCGCAGGTGGTCGGGGCGCAGGTGGTCGGGGTGCAGGTGGTCGGGGTGCAGGTGGTCGGGGCGGATCCGGCGTCAGAGCGGGAAGGTGACGCCGGTGAGGTCCTCGGAGACCTCCCACAGCCGGCGGGCGCTGTCGGTGTCGCGGGAGCGGGCGTTGGACTTCACGACGACGGGCGGGCCGGTCATCGTCAGCAGCCCGCGCGGGCCGTAGTAGTCCCCGCCCTTCGCCGCCGGGTCGACCGCGGCCCGCAGCAGCGGCAGGGCGCCCTTGTGCGCCGAGTGGACGATCGGGTTGGGGATGTGGTCCATGAGCGCCGACCACCGCTTCATACTGTCACCGCCGAAGCCGCCGGCGTCGGTGTTCGCGCCCCCCGGATGCGCGGCGAGGGAGATCGCCGAGGCCCCCGCCGCCGCCAGCCGCCGGTGCAGTTCATAAGCGAACATCAGGTTTGCCAGCTTCGAACGCCCGTAGCCGCGCAGTGGCTTGTAGCCCTGCTCGAAGGGAAGATCGTCGAAGTCCAGTCGGCCCATCCGATGGCCGTTGCTGCCGACCGTGACGATTCGGCCCGCGCTGGAGGCAAGCACCGCGGGCAGGATGAGCCCGGTGAACGCGAAGTGCGCCAGATGATTGACCCCGAAATGCTGCTCGAAGCCGTCCTCGGTCTGGCCGTGGGGCAGCATGATCACGCCGGCGTTGTTGATCGCGATGTCGATGGTGGGACGTTCGGTGACGAGTGCGTCGGCGGCCTTACGGGCACTGGCCAGGGAGTTCAGGTCCAGCTCGAGTAGATGGACGTCGGCCTCCGGCGATTCGGCGAGGACACGCGTGCGGGCCGCCTCCGCTTTCACCGGGTTGCGGCAGGCCATGATGACAGTGGCGCCGCGATCGGCCAGCACCCGCGTCGTCTCGAAGCCGATTCCGCTGTTCGCCCCGGTGACGACCGCCGTCTTTCCTCGCAGGTCAGGAACCTCAGCCGCGGTCCACCGCCGCCGCCCAGACGATCCCGCCACGTGCGACCTCCAAGATCCAGCCGGGGCGTGGCCCCGATCACGCTGATGCCACAGATGTGACCTACGAGATAGTACGGTCCGGCTACCGCACAGGCGCGAAGTTGGCCGGGCCTACCCGGGTCCAGGCGGCTTGGCGCGGTCTCGCCCGTTCGGTTCCGGTACCGGGGAAAAGCAAAATTCGTCAGAGGGGGAGCGGAATATCGATGGTGGCCGGGGTCGGGCTCACCGGGTTCTGTGCCCTGCGTCACCTCGCGCTGGCAGGTTGTCGATCTCGCTACGGTTGGTGACCCCGTGATGGATCATTCCGGCGCCGGCGGACGGGCCGGCCTGCGGTCGGCCGAACTGGTCGTGCACGTGTACGCACCCTTTGACGGCGGGCCGCTGGGGGAACGCGGTTACGGGCTGCTGCGTGGGCTCTGGTATGCGTGCCGGACCGAGTTCGGCCTGACCTCCCCGGCCACGGCCGTCCACGTCCTCACCGAGCTGCCCACGTCCTGGCGGGAGCTGCCCGGACGGTCTCTGGTCGCGGTCCAGCAGGCACCCGGTGACGGCGGTGGGGTGTTCCAGACGGTGCTGCGCCGCGACCATGGTCTGCTTGGCCTGTCAGCGGTGCTCGCGCCGACCGCGGCAGCAGCCGGGACGGACGTCGGGACGGGGCAGCGGCCGAGCGGTTCGGACTGGTCGCCGCTGGACGCCAGGTGGGAGCGGGCGAGCGCGCCGTGGCGCTCGGAGCTGCTCGACGAGGCGCGGATCTACCAGGGCCTCCTGCCCGCCTTCGACGCCCTCGCTCACTATCCGCACGCCGCGAGCGGCGCGCTGGCCCGGGCCATCGCACCGGCGCTGCCGGCGTTCCCGCGGGCCGTGGACTGGGAGTCGCGCGGGGTCAGCACCCTGTCGGGGTTCGCCGTCTGGGAACCGGGCGCCGGCGAGGACCGCCGGACCCAGCGTCGCCTGGTCATCCTCGCCGCCGCCGCCCGCGAGGCCGGCCTCGGCGCCTGGACCTGGTCGGCCGGCGATACCGCGGCACCGCCGCTTGCGCGTTACCTCGCGCAGGCCGCCAAACTGCGCCTGCAGGACCGGCTGTGGTCCCGCGGAACCGTCGCGCAGTCGCTGCGCCGTCGCCTGGACGACGCGTCCACGCAGCTGGGCGGCTACCTGACCGAAACCGCCCTACCGGCCGCGGTTGCCTCCTCGCCGGCGCACGACGGTGGAGCGCGGGTCGCGAGCCTGCGGGTGGACCTGCTGCGCGCGGTGACAGTGCGAACCACCGTCGCGGACCTGCGGCGCAACGTCGAGGTTGCCACCGCCAACATGCGTGCGCTGACCCGGCGCGAGGTCATTCCCACCGGGTATGCCGATCCGTTCTCCGACGATCTGCAGTACGCGGAGCACCTGGCCGGGCTGCTCGCCGACGGTGAGGCGTATCTGCGGACCGCGAGCCGGCGGGCGCGCGAGCTGCTGCGCGTCTGTGCGGACCTCGGTCTCCTCCCAGCGGCCGTACCTGCAGCCGAAACGGCGCTCGGTCTGCCAGCGTCGCCGCCCAGCGTCCGGTTCGACCTGGCGCTGTCCGACGAGGACCGGCTGATTCTGCTGGACGAGCTTGCCATGGTGTTCGCCGAGCCGACCGCGGCCCGCCAGTTCGTGGCGGATGTCGGTGCCCCACGGCCCAGCCTGCCGGCCTTCGAGGGGCTCAGCCCGCGGGTCTGGTGGGGTGAGGTGTTCCATCTGCTGGACCATGGGATCGTGGCAGCCCCGTACCGCGACCTGCTGCGGGCCGCACTGCGGCGTTATCCACACAACACGGCCTTTCTGGCGGTCGCCGCGCGTTATCGTGTTCCTCCATCGGCTCCCGGGGCGGCGCGTGCCGGCTAGGTCGGACGGCGCCGGTCGTCGGTATACTTCCGGGCAACACACGAAGAATCCATCGGGGGAGAACATCGTGCTGTTCGTTTTTCGTGTCGGATACCTGCTGGGCGGGCGCCGGTGAAGCGCGCCCTGCTGGTGGGCATCGACGAGTACGACTATTTCGACGACCTGGCCGGGTGCGGCAATGACGTGCGCGCGCTCGAGCCGCTGCTGCACTGGAATGACGACGAGAAGCTCAACTTCGACTGCGTGTCGCTGACCAGCAGCCAGGCCCGGGTGACCCGGGATCGGCTGGTGAAGGACCTGGAGAAGCTGCTCGCCCCGGCGGCCACCGTCGCACTGTTGTATTTCGCCGGTCATGGTGTCCAGCGGGGTGGCGACCTCGTGCTGGCCGCCACCGACGGCTCGCACGTCACGCCGGGGGTGCCGCTGGCCGAGGTCCTCACCATGGTGCGGCACTCGAAGATCGGCGAAGTGATCATCATTCTCGACTGCTGCTTCAGCGGGGCGGCCGGTCGTGTGCCCCAGCTGGACGGTGCGAACACGTATCTGCCTCAGGGGGTCTCCCTGCTGACCGCGACCCGCGGCGATCAGAAGGCGCTCGAGGCCGGCGGCCGTGGCGTGTTCAGCACCTACCTGGCGGACGCGCTCGACGGCGGCGCGGCCGACATCCTCGGCCAGATCACCCTCGCCGGGCTGTACGCGTACCTGTCGGAGATGTTCGGTGCCTGGGAGCAGCGGCCCACCTTCAAGGCGAACATCGACCGGCTGCACGAGCTGCGCAGCAGCCGCCCCGACATCACCGTCCCCCAGCTGCGCAGGCTGGCGAACCTTTTCCCGACGGCCAGTCACCACCTGCCGCTTGACCCGTCCTACGAGCCCACCGAACAGCCGGCGGATCCGGCCCACGAGGCCGACTTCGCGCTGCTCCAGCAGGCCCGGGCGGTAAAGCTGGTGGAACCCGTCGACGAAGAGCATCTGTACTATGCCGCGGTGAATTCGACGGCCTGCCGGCTCACCCGCACGGGTCAGCACTACTGGGCGCTCGTCCGGAGAGGAAGACTGTGACCGCGCGGGGGACCGTGACCGCCGTCGGATTTTCCGGCCATCAGAACCTGCCACTCGAGGGCGTTGCCCAGATCACCCAGGAGATCGCCGCCTATCTGGGCGCGGTGGCGCGGCCCCTGGTCGGTCTGAGCTCCCTGGCCGCCGGCGCCGACCAGTTGTTCGCCCGCACCGTCCTGGCCGCCGGTGGTGGCCTCGTGGCGATCGTCCCCTGCCGGGACTACCTCACCACCTTCAGCACCCCGTCCGATCTGGCCAGCTATCACGAGCTGCTCGGACTGGCCGAGCGGACCCGTGAGCTCGATTTCCCCGCCCCCACCGAGGAGGCGTTCTTCGCCGCCGGTCGCGCCGTCGCCGAGGAGGCCGACCAGCTGCTCGCGGTCTGGGACGGCCTGCCGGCCCGCGGCCTCGGTGGTACCGCCGACGTCGTCGCCTACGCCGACAGCCTCGGTAAACCCGTTACCGTCATCTGGCCCGCGGGTCTACGCCGCTGACCCGCCGATCAGCTACCCCGCCGACGCATCGACCCGTGCGGACGGCCAGATGACCGGGCCGGGCCCCGCCACACCCGCGCCGGCCGGTGGCGCCCACGCCGGCAGCGGCCCGGACCGGGAGGCGCGGGCAGAGGCGGTGCGGGTGCTGCGTGACGTGGCCCACCGCACGATGCCCACCGATGCCTGGCAGGACGTCCGCCCCGGGCACCCCGCGGTAGCTGCCCTGCTCACCCGTCTGGACCAGGCCCGGCTGGGTGGCGATGCCCGCGGCTTCGCTGCCGCCGTGCGCGACCTGCGACGTCTGATCAGCAGCCGAGGCGTGGAGCCGGATTCCGCCAGCGACCGGGCCGCCCTCGTCGGCAGCACCACCGGCCCCGCCGATCTGGCCGCTGCCGGCGCCACCGCCGATGCGGCCGGCCCGGTACCGGGTGACGTCCGCCTTCGCATTGACGCACTCATCACGTCCCTGACGTCCCTGGGACTGCCGGGCGTCGCCGCACCGCCGCCGGACGCCCACCCACCCGACATCGCACCGCCCTGGCCCGGATCGCGGTGACAACGGCGTCGGCAGACCCGGACGGCCCGGCGGCGAGGCCGGTGCAGGTCGAGACGCAGCGCACCCGGCCTTCCGGTCTCGCCACGATCTCGGCGCTGGTCCGCCGGCGGCCGCCTGCGTCGGAGCTGAGGTTCGTCGCTGTTCTCGGACGACGCACGGCGCCCCGGCATGCGACATAGTCCCTGATAGATGGATTGATGTCCCTGACAGGTGGAGGGATCGTCGCTCGGGTCGGGTGGAGGCCATCGGATGCGGGCCGGCCGGCCGCTGGGCAACCGCCGCGGGAGGAGAACCATGATGGGCGATGGGGTGGCCGACGACCGGGGTGACCGATCATGACGGCCGTCAGGGAGCCGTCCGGTTCGGCGGTCGCGGGGCTGCCGGCGCGGCGGGAGCGGGCACTGCTGCCCGTCCTGGTCCTGGTGGGGCTGCTGATCTCGCTGGTCGGCAGCGTCGGGGCGCCGCTGGTTCCGACGATCGCGCGAGCGTACGACCTCGCCGAGGGCACGGCGCAGTGGTCGCTGACGATCACCCTGATGTGCGGCGCGGTCAGCACGCCGCTGCTGACCCGCCTCGGTGACGGGCCGCACCGGCGGCGGGTGCTGCTCGGCGGGCTGCTGGCCGCGGTGCTCGGGTCGGTACTGGCGGCGATCCCGGGGAGCTTTCCGCTGCTGCTCGTCGGCCGTGGGCTGCAGGGCGCGGCGAACGGTCTGCTGCCGATCGCCATGTCGATCGTGCGCGACCATCTGCCGGCCGAACGGGCCCGGCGCGCCGTGGCGGTCCTGTCGGTGACCGCGGCCGCTGGCGTCGGCCTGGGCTACCCGGTCACCGGGTTGATCGCCAAGTATCTCGACTTCCATGCCGGTTATGCGGTCGTCGCCGGGTTCGGCCTGGTCGCCGTGGCGTTGGCCGCCGCTGTCGTACCGTCCGACCTGGGCCGGCCGCGTCGGCGCATCGACCCGCGGGGGGCGGTGCTGCTCGTCCTCGGTTTCGGCGCGGTCATGCTGGCGCTGAGCGAAGGCGTCCAGTGGGGCTGGGCGTCACCGCGGATCCTGGGTCTGTTCGTGGCCGGCGTGGTGCTGCTGGCCGGGTGGGTGTGGCAGGA
Organism: Frankia sp. R82; assembly: GCF_023716925.1. Taxonomy (GTDB): domain Bacteria; phylum Actinomycetota; class Actinomycetes; order Frankiales; family Frankiaceae; genus Frankia. The sequence goes on along the minus strand of NZ_JAMQQG010000046.1, from coordinate 49,792 downwards.
AAGCCGTTCGGCGCATCCCGTGGTGGACCTGCGCATCATGGGTGACCGCACGGTGCTCGCCGGGAACCTCACCGCGGTACTGGCCGGTGTCGGCATGTATCTGCTGTTGTCACTGGTCGTCCGGTTCGTGCAGACCCCGGTGTCCACCGGCTACGGGCTGGGGGAGACGGTGCTCGTCGCCGGGTTCGTCCTGATTCCCTTCTCGGTGTTCAGCGTCATCTCCAGCCGGGTCGCGGCCCGGCTGGAGAACTGGCTGGGATTCCGGCCGGTCATTCCCATCGGCTGCGCGGTGTTTGTCGCCGCCATGCTCGAGTTTCGGTTCGCCCACGGCTCCCTGTGGGAGATCTGCCTGGTCATGGGGGCGGCGGGCCTCGGCGTCGGCTGCGTGTTCGCCGCGATGCCACGGCTGATCCTGCGTTCCGTCCCGGCGACGCAGAGCAGCAGCGCACTCGGCGTCAACCAGGTCATGCGCTTCATCGGCTTTTCCGTCGGCAGTGCACTGAGCGCCACCGTTCTGGAGGGATACTCCACCGGTGACGGCGGGCTGCCGAGAGTCGGCGGCTACGACACGGCGGCCGTGATCGGCGCCGGTGTGTGGCTCACCGCCGGCATCGTTGCCTACCTCGTCCCTGGCAGCACACGCGCCGAGCCGGCCTTCGACCAGCCCCCGGCACCGCGCACTACCGACTCTCTACCGGCTACTGACTCCCTGCCGGCTACTGACTCCCTGCCGGCTACCGACCCCCTGGTGCCGGCCGAGCCCCGGGCGTCCGCAGAGTAATCCCTGGCGCCCGCCGAGGACTCGTCGCCCTGATTATTTGGGACGCAGCCGGGCGCCGCCGTCGAGGCGCAGGACCTCGGCGTTGAGGTAGGTGTTGGTGAGCGCCTCGACGGCGAGCGAGGCGAACTCCTCGGCCCTGCCGAGGCGGGTCGGAAACAGCACGTCGCGCGCCAGTTTCTCCTTGAACGGCGCTGCCTCCGGGCCGGTTCCGTAGATCGGCGTGTCGATCAGTCCCGGGGCGATCGTGTTCACCCGGATACCGGCGACGGACAGATCGCGGGCCAAGGGCAGGGTCAGCCCGACGATGCCGCCCTTGGACGCCGAGTAGGCGGCCTGGCCGATCTGCCCGTCGAACGCGGCGATCGACGCCGTGTTGACGATCGCGCCGCGTTCTCCGTCGGCCAGCGGTTCGGTGAGCGCCATCGCGGACGCGGCGATCCGGGTGACATTGAACGTGCCGATCAGGTTCACCTCGACGACCCGACGGAAGGCGTCGAGGTCGTGCGCGGCGTCATATCCCCCCGCACGGCCGATCGTGCGGGCGGCCCAGGCGATGCCGGCGCAGTTGACCAGCGCCCGCAGCGGGCCGAGCGCGCTCGCCTGCTCGGTGGCGGCGATGGCCTCCTCGGCGGAGGTGACGTCCACCCGGACGAACACGCCGCCAACCTCGTCGGCAACCGCGCTGCCGCGCGCGTCGTCCAGATCCGCGATGACGACCCGGGCGCCGCGGGCGGCCAGGCGCCGCACGGTCGCCGCGCCGAGCCCGGAGGCCCCGCCGGTCACGATCGCCGAAACCGCGTTCAGATCCATCCGGCCCTCACGTGATCCATCCGTCTGCCGCGACACGCATTGTCACCGCACAGTACCGAAGTCACCTCTGCTGGCGGGACGCCTCGCCGCCACCGTGGCCGCGATCGTCGGGTTGCGTGGCAGCGAGGCCCGTCCGGGACAAAGATGGCGGCATGGCCGGATCACTGTTCAACCCGCATGCGCTGCTCGAGCGGAGCCGACTCGGCGTTCTCGCCACCATCAGGTCGGACGGGCGCCCGCAGCTTTCGCCCGTGCTGCCGTTCTACGACGAGCCGGCCGGCGTCATCCTCATCTCCACCCGTCATGGGTTGGCCAAGACCGCGAACCTGCGCCGTGAACCCTGGGCCGCACTGGAGGTCACCAGCCCCGACGGCAGATCGTGGGCCACGGCCGAAGGGACGGTGACGCTCACCGACCCGAGCGGCGATCCGCTCGGGCCCGAGGTGGAGGCGCTGGTGGACTACTACCGCCGGGCCGCCGGTGAGCACCCCGACTGGGACGACTACCGGGCCGCGATGATCGCTGATCGGCGTGTCCTCATCACCCTGGCCGTCGATCGCGTCTATGGCCAGTCGCTCACCGGCACCTGATCCCACGTCGTCGTCAGATGGTGATGCGTTCTCCGCAGAAGCTGGGCGAGACAACGGTCAGTCCGGTGCCGGTGGCGTTGACCGCGGTGAACGGATAGCAGACGGGCACCCTGCCGAAGTCCCGCTCGAAGTCGACGCCTGGGATGAGGCCACCAGCCGTGTAGTTCTTCACGGCGCGCAGACCGGTGATGAAGCTCTGCCGGGTGGGGCAGGGGCCGGCGGCCTCGAGCCCGCGGATGACCATGTCGCCCAGGATGTAGCCGATCTCGGCGAGGGCGTCCTGCTTGTCCCCGAGTTCGGGAGCGAAGCGGGTGATGGCAGCCGTGTAGGCGGCGGCGCTCGGCGAGCCCGGGTCCGGCGGCTGGATGATGTAGGTGGTCAGCCCGGCCAGCAGCGGGCCGTACTGCTGCAGCAGTACGGCGTTGGGCGGCTGGTTGTCACTGAGGATGACCTTGGGTCGTGCACCGCTCTGCCGGACGGCGGCGACGATCCGCGCGAAACTGGCGATCGTCAGCGGGCTGGTCAGAACATCGACCTGGTTGGTGTTGACCAGCCGAACGATGTCGGCGACCTGGCGGTCGCTGGGTGATTCGTCCGCCGGCGCGGACAGGACCGAAATACCGGCCGACTCGAGGCTGCCGCGCATCTGCCTGGCGATGCCGTCCGAGATGCCGAGGCCGGCGGGATCCGAGACGAGGAGTGCGCGGGTGCCGCCCTGTGCGCGTGCATATTTGCCGAAGGTGGTGACGGCATCGGTGACGGGGGCGGCATTCTGCGCGAGCTGATAGGTGAACATGTTCCGGTACTGGGTCCACGCGGGTTCCGCGGCGATGCCGACCACCGGGATGTTGTTTTCGGCGAGATAGGCGGCTCCGCCGGCCGATACCGCGGTCGCCTCGATGGCGGCGAAGTTCTGGCCCTTTTCCACAAGTTCCCGGCTGACCACGGCATTGGAGTCCGGCCGTCCCCGGTCATCCGACCAGGTGTAGTGGATCTGCCGGCCGTTCACACCGCCGGACTCGTTTACGGCGCCGAGCCTGGCGTTCAGCCCCGAGCGCACCGGAAGGAAGGTCCTGGCGAGTGCCCCGGTGTCCGGATAGATGAGACCGACCCGGACCTCGTTCTTCGACACCCCGGGGCCGTCGCAGCCCGAGGCCGAGGTGGCCGCACCACTGTGGCAGGCCGCCAGGGGGACAAGGCACAGTAACGCAACGGGAAGCGCCGACAGTGAGCGAACCTTCACGGCAGGACCCTTTCGAATTTCGATTTTCAGTGCGGGTCACGGTATCCGTCGGCACACAATTGTATGACTATATATTCACAATATGTCACTTGGTACTGACCGAAAAAGCACCTTCTGGATAATTTGGGGCTTTTGTTAATGTACGCTGTGTGAGAATTTGGTCGGCTGCCGGATTGGCGGCCGCTGCCTTGCCGGCCTGGATGGTGCTGGCCGGACGGCCCCGGAAACGGTCGCGCCCCCGCACCCCGGAGAGGGAAAGGGACCAGGCGATCGCAGTGCCCCGCGGGAGACCCGATGGTCGAGCCGGGCAGCAGGCGATGCTGGCATCCGCCTCTGCGGTTTCTCCTGGCCGACCCCTCGACTGTGGACCGATGGACCCACCGACGCACGGAGTCGGGGCGCGACTGCACGTACCACCTGTCGCTGTTCTCTCCCGGCAGGTTTCCGCCGTGCGGGCGCGGCCGTCGCCGCCCCGTGGCGATCGCGTGTGCCCGCGGGAGTGGGTGCCCGGTGACCGGTTGGCGGCGAGCCGTCCGACGGGATCCGCGCGGTGACCGTCCTGGTTCGGTGTGAACGCCGGATGTCTGCTGGTTGTCGGCCGGGAACCCACTGGCCTGGCGGCCGGATATTGCGTCGGCAAGATGACAGATTCGAGGTATGACTGTGCGGTGGCCGGGCGCACCGGTTCCCACCGGGCACGCTATGTTCGCATTGGCCGGCCACCGGGACCCGGCCTGGCGTTGACGCGTTGACGCCCACATCCATGGAGGTGACCAGGCTCAGAGGTGACCAGGCCCGATGGTCGGTGCCAGAGGGGTGCACAGCCCAGGAGGTGCACAGCCTCACAGGGTGCGCAGCCCAGGAAGTGCACACCGGACGGGTTCCCCCGGCCGGCGGCTCTTTCGGCAGCCCGGAACATCACCGTAGCACCGTGAGCATATCGGCGCGGAGCATCCGCTGCCGGTCGTCCGCCCTCCCAGACGCCGCGTACCGTGCGGCCCTGAGCAGGAGAACTGATGAAGACCATTGCCGAGTTCGCCATCCGCCGCCGATGGCTTGTCATCGTGGGCTGGATCACGGTGATCGTCGCGGCCCAGATCATCGCTGCGGCGATGGGTGGGGCGGCCTACAAGGACACGTTCAGCCTCCCGCACACCGAGACCGCGTCCGTCGCCGACCTGTTGGAGAATGCCGGCCTCGACAACCAGAGCGGCGCGACGGGCACCGTCGTCCTGAAGAACGCTGGCGGCGCCTTCACCGGCGCGCCGGCACAGCTGGCGCCGGCCCTGGCGAAGCTGTGCACCTCGGGTGACCATGTCGCGCTGATCTCCACCCCCTGGCAGTCGATCGACTGTGCCAAGGGCGGGGCCACCGCGGCGGGCAACCGCCAGCTGCTGAACACCGCGCGCGGGTCGACCACCGCGCTGGTCTCGATCACGTGGGAGAACAACCACTTCGAGCCGGAGAACTTCAAGCACGTCTACGACGCGCTGAAGCGGCTGGACAGCAAGGCCCTGCAGGTGGAGTTCACCGGCAACGCGTTCCAGGGCATCGGGCAGAGCCAGGGCTCGGGCGGATCGGTGTTCATCGGCTTCGCGGCCGCGCTGATCATCCTTGCCATCGTGTTCCGGACGGTGGCCGCGACCGTGCTGCCGCTGGCCAGTGCCGTCGCCGCGCTTGTCAGCGGTCTCGGCTTCATCGAGATCCTCAGCCACGTGATCAACGCTTCCAACATCACGCCGTACCTGGCCGAGCTGATGGTGATCGGTGTCGGCGTTGACTACGCGCTGTTCATCGTGACCCGGCATCGGCGTAACCTGCGCCGCGGCATGCCGCTCGGCGAGTCGATCGTGTCGGCGATCAACACCTCGGGCCGGGCGGTGCTGTTCGCCGGGAGCACGGTGTGCGTCGCCCTGCTCGGCATGATCGCGCTCGGGGTGAGTTTCTTCAACGGCATGGCGGTCGCGACGGCCCTCGCCGTCGGCTTCACCATGATTGCCTCGCTGACCCTGCTGCCCGCGCTGCTGAGCCTGTTCGGGCTGAAGGTCCTGACCCGCAAGCACCGGGCGGCCGTGCGTGCCGGGGAGTTCATCGGCGAGAGCCAGATCGGCTTCTGGGCTCGTTGGTCGCAGTTCGTCGGCAAGAACCGGGCCGTCATCGCCGTCATCTCGGGCGCCGTCATGATCGTGCTCGCGCTGCCGTTCTTCTCACTGCAGCTGGGCAGCAGCGACCAGGGCAGCGACCCGAAGAGCTCCACCACCCGAACGGGCTACGACCTGATCGCCTCGGACTTCGGCGTCGGGTACAACTCCGCGCTTGAGGCGGTCGTCAGCGGGCCTGGCGCCGCCGACCAGGCCTATCTGCAGCGCGTGTCGCGGGCGCTGTCCACCCAGCCCGGTATCGACCCGGGCAGCGTCAGCTCGAAGCCGCTGACTCGCGACATCGCGTTCGTGTCGTTCAAGACGACCACGTCGCCGCAGTCGGAGAAGACCTACTCGCTGGTGCGTCACCTGCGCTCGGACGTGCTGCCACCGCTGTACAAGGGCACCGAGAACCGCATCTACACCTACGGCGAGACGGCGGTCAACGTCGACTTCGCCAAGGTGCTTGCCCGTAAGCTGCCGCTGTTCATCGGGGTCGTGGTCGGCCTGTCGTTCCTGCTGCTGCTGCTCGCCTTCCGCAGCCTGGTCGTCCCGTTGACGGCGGCGGTGATGAACCTGCTCGCCGCGGCCGGCTCGTTCGGCCTGACTGTGGCGATCTTCCAGTACGGCTGGGCGTCGGAGGCACTCGGTGGCGGCCCCGGTGGGCCGATCGACGCCTGGGCCCCGGTGATGCTGTTCGCGATTCTGTTCGGCCTGTCGATGGACTACCAGGTGTTCCTCGTCAGCCGGATGCACGAGGAGTGGATCCACACCCGGGACAACCGGCGGGCGATCACCATCGGCCAGGCCGAGACCGGTGGCATCATCACTGCCGCGGCGATCATCATGATCGCGGTCTTCCTGGGCTTCCTGGTCTCGCCGGGTCGGCCGATCAAGATCTTCGGTCTGGGTCTGGCGTCCGCGGTGTTCCTGGACGCGTTCATCCTGCGGACCATGCTGGTGCCCTCGCTCATGCACCTGCTCGGGAAGAACAACTGGTTCTTCCCCCGCTGGCTGGACCGGATCACCCCGCACGTCTCGGTCGAACCGCCCGAGGAGCGCCCGGCCCGGGTCTCCGACGGCACCGCCGCCCACACGCCGCCCCAGACCCCGCCGCACGACTCGAGCAATGTCAACGTGTGACGGTGGGACGCCGTCACACGACGGCGGCATGGCACTGAGCTGACACTGAACTGAACAGCAGTACCGACGCACCGGCCCCGGAGGGTTCCTGCCTCCGGGGCCGGTGCGCGTTCGAGCCCGATGACGCCTGTCAGCCGGCCGCCTCGTCGGTGCGGCGGGCGGTGATGTCGGCGCGGGTCCGGGCGATCAGGGCGTGCAGGGCATCGATGCGGGCGGTGCTGGCCGGGGGCAGCAGGTTCTGGCCGGAGCCGGTCGGCTTCAGGGACGTGGCCACGGTGCGGCGGTGACTGAACGTGTCGAAGCCGATCTTGCCGGAGTAGGCGCCCATCCCGCTGCGGCCGATGCCACCCGAGGGGGCGCCGTCGACCCCCCAGTGGGTCAGCAGGTCACCCCGGGTCACCCCGCCGGAGGTCGTGCGGGTCAGGAACTCGTGGAACTCGGCCTCGTCGTCGCCGAACCAGTAGGCGGCCAGCGGGCTCGGCGCGGCCGTGATGTGGTCGAGGGCCTCGGCGAGCCGGTCGTAGCCGTAGACGACGAGGACCGGGCCGAAGATCTCCTCGTGCGCGACCCGCATCGCCGCGGTGACGTCGAGCAGCACCGTCGGCGCGATCATCCGTGCCGCCGGGTCCGGAAGGGCCGTCTCCTCGCCCGGTGGGGTGATCGTGACAGCCCTGGCGCCGTGGGCGACCGCATCGTCGATCAGGGCCCGTACCCGGTTGTAGTTACGGTCGTTGACGAGGGCGACGGCCTGCCGGTTGGCGGCATAGGTGGGGAAATGGGCCCGGATGGCGGTGGCCATGGCCGCGACGAACGCGTCCCGCTGCGCCCGCGGGACGAAGACGTAGTCCGGGCACAGGCACACCTGGCCGCCGTTGACCAGACGGGCGGCGGCCGTGCGGGCGGCGGCCAGGTCCACGTCCGCGTCGGAGCCGAGCACGACCGGGTTCTTGCCGCCCAGTTCCAGGGTGACGGGCACCAGGTTACGACCCGCGGCCTCGGCGACCAGCGCGCCGACCTCGGGGGAGCCGGTGAAGATCAGATGGTCGAACGGCAGCGCGGCGAACGCGGCGGCCGTGTGGGCGCTCCCGCGGATGACCGCCACCTCGTCGGGACGCATCCGGGTGGCGAGCGCCTCGGCGAGTACGTCCGCGGTCCGGGACGGGATCTCCGAGGTTTTGATCATCACCCGGTTGCCGGCGGCGAGCGCCTCGAGCGCGGGGATCGCGACCAGGGTGACCGGGAAGTTCCACGGGCCGATCACGCCGACGACACCCTTCGGCCGGACCTGGATGAACGTCGGAACGCCCTGTTCGGCCGATCCGGGCACCTGTTCGTCGCGCATCCAGTCGGCCAGCCGGGCGCGGATCAGGTGCAGTTCGCCGACGATCGAGACGATGTCGGCGCTCAGACTGGTCGCGGGCGAGCGGGTGCCGAAGTCGGCTTCGAGCGCTGCCACCAGGTCGTCGGCCCGGTCCAGTACGGCGTCGACGAACCGGTCGAGGCGGTCGAGGCGTACCTCGATGCTCGGCGGCCCCTCGGCCAGGAACGCGGCCCGCTGGCGACGCAGCACCTCGTGCTGCCGTTCGGCGGATGGGTCGACCGGCAGAACATCCTTGGTCCGCACTGTCGTGGTCATGTCCTGTCCTCTGCCTCGCTCGTGATCCTCAGCCGTCGGGGTGTCCGGTCGTTAGTTTGCTACCTATGACACGGCGGAGTCCCGGGACGGACGCGCGGGATCCCCGAACCCCCGTGATCGTGGGTGCCGGACAGTTCTCGGAGCGCATCGGCGAGCCCGACCACCCGGGACGATCGGTCGACGACCTGCTCACCAGCGACGACTCCGACGAGGGCACCCGCGCGTTCCCGAAGAAGCGCACACCGCACTGGCGTGACCGCTGAGCGTAGCCGCAACGGACCGTCGGCTCGCCGGCATCGGTTTCCCGCCCGCCGGCGGTGGTCGGCGACCCTCGTCGGCGGGCGGAAAACGCGAACCGCCCCGGTCCCACCAGGAGACCGGGGCGGTTCACCGGCGCGTGCCGGGTGTCGTGCGGAAACAGTGGTCAGGAACTGAGGCCCCTTTTGTTGGGGGCCGGAGTGAACTCGGGGGTGGCGTGGAAGTCCACGTCGCCGGCGAGTTCGGGGTAGTGGAGGTCGAACGCGGGGCGCTCGGAGCGGATCCGCGGCAGCGTGGTGAAGTTGTGCCGCGGCGGCGGGCAGGAGGTCGCCCACTCCAGCGAGTTCCCGAAACCCCACGGGTCGTCGACCCGCACGATCGGGCCCTTGCGGTACGAGATGTAGAGATTCAGCAGGAACGGCAGGGTGGACAGCGCCAGAATCACGCTGCCCAGCGAGGAGATCATGTTCAGGGTGGAGAACCCGTCCTGCGCCGAGTAGTCGGCGTAGCGGCGCGGCATGCCCTTGACCCCGAGCCAGTGGTCGACCAGGAACGTCGAATGGAAACCGACCAGCATCGTCCAGAAGTGAATCTTGGCGAGCCGGGTGTTGATCATGCGGCCGGTGACCTTCGGGAACCAGAAGTAGATTCCGGCGAACCCGGCGAACAGCAGGCCGGCGACGACGTAGTGGAAGTGGCCGACCACGAAGTAGCTGTCACTGACGTGGAAGTCGACCGGCGGGCTGGACAGCAGAACGCCGGTGAGACCGCCGAACAGGAACGTCACCAGGAAGCCGATGGCGAACATCATCGGCGGCTCGAAGGTGAGCTGGCCCCGCCACAGCGTGCCGATCCAGTTGAAGAACTTCACGCCGGTCGGCACCGCGATCAGGAACGTCAGGATCGAGAAGAACGGCAGCAGCGCCGCCCCGGTGACGTACATGTGGTGCGCCCACACCGCGATCGACAGGCCGCCGATGCCGATGGTCGCGTACACCAGGCCCTTGTAGCCGAACAGCGGCTTGCGGGAGAACACCGGGAGAATCTCGGTGATGATCCCGAAGAACGGTAGGGCGATGATGTAGACCTCGGGATGCCCGAAGAACCAGAACAGGTGCTGCCACAGGATCGACCCGCCGTTGGCCGCGTCGAAGATGTGCGAGCCGAACCGGCGGTCACATTCCAGCGCGATGAGCGCCGCGGCCAGTACCGGGAAGGCGATCAGTACCAGGATCGACGTCACCAGCACGTTCCAGGTGAAGATCGGCAGCCGGAACATCGTCATACCCGGCGCCCGCAGGCACAGGATCGTCGTGATGAAGTTGACCGCGCCCAGGATGGTCCCCAGACCCGAGACGGTCAGTCCCACCAGCCACAGGTCGCTGCCGAGCCCCGGCGAGTAGGCCTCGTTCGACAGCGGTGCGTAGGCGAACCAGCCGAACGACGCGGCGCCGCTGGGGGTGAGAAAGCCCGTGATGACCGTCAGGCTGCCGAAGAAGAAGAACCAGAACGACAGCGCGTTGAGTCGCGGGAACGCCACGTCCGGCGCGCCGATCTGCAGCGGAATCAGGTAGTTCGCGAACGCGAAGGCGATCGGTGTCGCGAACATCAGCAGCATCAGCGTGCCGTGCATGGTGAAGATCTGGTTGTACTGCTCGTTTGACACGAACTGCAGTCCGGGCTGAGCGAGCTCGGCCCGGATGATCATGGCCAGCACACCCGCGAACGCGTAGTAGACAAGCGACGTCAGGGTGTACATCACCGCGATGTCCTTGTGCGACGTCGTCCGCAGGTAGTGCAGCAGCGACCCCAGGGCCTTGGGTGGGGCGTCGTTTGCCGGCGGGTCGGCGTGCCCGGCCGGCGTATCGTGCACAAGTGTCACATTCCGCTCCCGATGGTGATGCCGCTGCCGGCATTGGCGTACGCGGCCCCGGCTTCGGGTGTCACGACCGCCGCCGGGCAGCCACAATCAATGTGTCGTTATCGCCAGCGGGGACGGGCCCGGCGGTCAGACGGCCCCGCGCCGCCCGGCTCGGCGCACCGGCCGAGAAACCTGCCGGCGCACGTCACGCTATCCACGGGCCTGTTTCCTCGGCCTTGTCGGACGTCCCACGCCCGAAGGAAATCCGGCACACCGATTCAGCGTAGAAGGTCCCGGCCGGCCGCCCCCACCATCGGGTCCCGCACCTTCCGGCCGGCCGATGCTTTGTGGTTGTCCCCACACCGGCATTCGTTTCTTTCCGGTCGGCGCCTGGAAACCCTGCCGGGTCGGTTTGTTTTCCGGCCTGGTGACCAGGGGTTTCGCCGTCCGGCTGGCCGCCGGCAGCTGTGCGTCTCGGGCATCGCGGTCCGAGGTCACGTGAGGTCATGCCGCCCGGATGGGCGTCGAGGCCGCCTGACCCGGCAGTCCTGGCCAGCCTGGCATCTCCGCTGTCCCGGTGAAGCGCCTGTTGCCGCTCGAGGCCGCGCGCCAGCTGGTCGTCAGGGGCTTCCTGCTGCGGGTCGTGAACGGCGGCGGCTATGTCGGTCGTGAGTACGGCGTCGGTCGTGGCTGGATCGATCTGCTCGTCCGCTGGCCCTGGACGTCGCCGGACGGAAAACGTCACTGGCAGCGCGAGGCATTGGCACTGCAGGTAGCGCCGGACGGGCCAGGCCGGTCCCCTGCCGGCCGGGCTGCGCCAGCTCGACGGATACCTGGAGCGCCTCGGCCTCGACCATGGCATCCTCGTCGTGTTCGACAGCCGCCCCGACGCACCGCCGATCACCGATCGCACCACGATCACGGCCATCACGAGCCCCGCCGGCCGTCCCGTCACCCTCCTGCGGGCCTGATGAGGAGACGACCATGCGCAGGCTGAGCGCTCAGGGCGAGCAGGCCGTCGCCGATCTCGCCGACCGATACGGCGTGAGTACCGACGCGGTACGCACGCTGCTGGCGGCGGTGCTGCTGGGCAACGGCAGCCAGGCCCAGTTCACCCATCCCGAGCTCGGCGGCAGCGGCCAGTGGATGGCCGGTGGCATGACGATGATCGGCGACATGTTCAACACCGGCCTGCAGGCCAAGGTGAGTGGTCTCGCCGCGCAGCTGTCGGCACTGCTGGCCTCGACCGAGCTGTTCGAGTCCGCGAACCCGGCGCCGCCGACCGGTGCCACATCATCCGATGCCGGCTTTGCGGGTCCTGCCGGCTCCGCGGACTCCGCCGGTTTCGGTGGCTCCGCGGGCTCCGCGGGCTCCGCCGGTTTCGGTGGCTCCGTGGGCTTCGCCGGTTTCGGTGGCTCCGCTGGTTTCAGCGCGGGGCAGCCCGGCGGGGTCCGTCCGACGAACCTGGGCGGCTGGTGGCCTGGTGAGCTGGGGCAACCCAGCTCCAGTGGCAGCCAGAACGACTCCCGGTACGCGGTCTTCCCGGGCGCGCGGCGGCTGGTCGTCCAACGCGACGGTGGTCCGGTCAGGATCTACGACACGGGCGACTGCCGTGTGGGCGGCGTGCAACAGCAACAGGGTGGACGCCCAGGCACCTTGGTGTTCACCAGCCAACACGGCACCTTCGCCGTGGACAGCCTCCCACTGGCAGGCCCCGCTGCCCCCGACCCGTCCGCACCCCCGCCTCCGGCTCCGGCTCCGGCTCCGGCTCCACAGTCCGCCCCGGACCTGGCCGACCCTGCCCGCCCGGTGGTCGTGAGCCCGCCCGGGTCTGCGGCTGCGACCGGCGTCGCTGGCGCGGACGTGGCTGCGGAGGCGATTCTGGCGACGATCGAGCGGCTCGGTGACCTGCACCAACGTGGTCTGCTCACGGACGCCGAATTCGCCGCCAAGAAGGCCGAGCTCCTCGCCCGCCTGTAACCGGCAAGGGCAGGGCCGCGATGCGGTCTCGGCGGTGCGCAGCGCCACGTGGTCTCAGTGGTGCGCAGCGCCACGCCGTCTCGGCGGTGAGCGCCAGGCCGTTTTTCGTGGACCGGGGGCCGTTGCGATCGGGGGAGTGGGGGGTCGGGGGGTGATGTGTGGTTGCTGGGCACGGTGATAGCCGGGCTGAGCGACCACGGTTCGGGGGATGACTCCGGGTACGGCGGCAACAGCGCTGCCAGGGGCGCGTCTGGTGGTTCCGCGGTGGCCACGTGTGGATGGCGGGGGTGATCGAAGATCCACGGGATGCACCCTAGGTGAGTTCGGCGGTGAGCTCGTCCGGGGCGCGCATCCGCCAGGCATCCATGACGAGTTCGGTCAGCCGGTCGACGTCCACCGCGGCCAGGCGGCACATCACCAGCGGGAGGCCGTCGTAGCCGGGGGTGGTGAAGAACAGATCGGGTTCGCCGCGCAGCAGAGCCTGCTTCTCGGCCTCGTCACCGACGTAGAGCACGGCGACATCGGTCCGGATCCGCCGCGGCTGTCCTGGCAGGCGCTCCGGATACGACCAGACGAACCCCTTGCCGCCCACCCGGAAGTCGAAGCCCTCGCTGTGGATCTCCTCGACCCCCGGCAATGCCAGCGCCAGTCGGCACACATCCTCGACGTCAGCCACCGCACGTCCCTCCCCGCATGAACACCTGGTGTGCGACGAGGCTACGGCCTGATCCCTTTCGGATGGCCGGAAACCGAATCGGGAACCGAACCGGAAACCGCATGGGGACCCGCAGTGGGAGTGGGAGCAGGGTCGGGGGTCGAGCTGAGGTCGGGATCTCGTCGCAGGATGTCCCAGCAGCCGCGGAGGCGGCCTTGAGCTCGCGGACCAGGTCCGGGCGGGCCTCGGGTGTTGCCGCCGCACGGACGCGTGCACGGCGCTGGTAGACCACATCGCCGACCGGGCGGGCCGGCTGGACGTGATGGTCGACAACGCCGGCGTCGCCAGCAACCGCCCCATCCTCGACGAGGACCGGGCGATGTGCGAGGTCAACGTACTCGGCCTGCTCACCGGCTGCCGGGCCGCCGTCGCGACCGTGCACCGCACCGGCAGCGGTGGTCGCATCATCAACATCATCCGGAAGGCAAGTCAGTGCAGGTGGCGGGCGAGGGCGTGGCGGAGGGCGGTGCCGGCGTCGGCGGTGACGGGGTCGCCGTGGCCGAAGCAGGCGATTTCGGGGTTGAGGTCGGCCTGGCGGCGCAGGGAGTCGAGGGCGGTGGCGTGGTCGATGTTGAAGGCGCCGAGGATGACCTGGCCGTCGGGGGCGCGGGCGACGGTGTCGCCGGTGAACAGGACACCGTGGTCGGGCAGGTGCAGGGCGACGCTGCCGGGGGTGTGGCCGGGGACGGCGACGGCCTGGGCATACTGGCCGCCGAGATCGAGGGTGTCTCCGTCGTCCAGTTCGCGGTCGACGCGCACCGGTGCCGCGGAGCCGATGGTGCCGCCGGTGGCGGCGGTGACCTGGGCGAAGATCGGACGCTCCCAGTCGAGCAGGACCGGTGGGGCGCCGGGTACCTCGCCGCGGATCACGGGCGCGTCCTCTCGATGGGCGCAGATGGTGATGTCGCCCCAGGCGGCGATCTCGTTGGCCGCACCCACATGGTCGTGGTGGAAGTGGGTGAGGACGAGCTGGCGCACGTCCGCCGGATCGCGGCCGAGGCTGCGGATCCCGGCGGCGATCCGGGCACCGGAGCCGGCGACGCCGCAGTCGACGAGCGTCAGGCCGTCGTCGTCGAGCCAGAGGTAGACGTGCCCGACCGGGAACCGCAGAAAACACAGACTCGGCAGCAGCCTCGTCATGCCCACCGGGCTCGTCGCGTTGCTGCGAGGGACGGCGCTCATGTGGCGAACGGTAGGAGGCTCCCACCGGCGCCGCCAGGCGGTTGCGCCGTCCGCGGATCTGCCAACGGCAGACACTCCGCGGCGTCTCATCCGCCCATCGACCACAACCCCGAGGAACCCGCCTGCCGCTGTGACACGTGGAGGGGTAATCGAGGAGTTCAGGCCCAAATCCCGTATCAGCCCTCCACCTGTGCTCCGATAACCCGCCGACGCGGCCCGTCAGGCCGTTGTGGGTTGTCCGGGCTGCGCCGGGGACTGTCCGAGCGATGGCGGTGGGCGGTTCGGGCCGAGGTGGTGGGAGCGGTCAGACGATAGTGGGTGTGCTGGTGGCAGCACGGTGTCGCAGCCAGCGGATCGCTACGGGCGCGAACATCACGGCGAGGATGACCAGGACGCCGACCTCGGCGAGAATGCTGTTCAGAGCATCCGGCGACGGGTTCAGGCCGCGCTCGGTGAAACCGAAGACGCCCACCGTTCGCGACAGCCAGAATCCGACCAGCGCTCCGCCCGCGAGGCCGGCCGCCCCCAGCCGCAGCACGAACGATCCGCTGATGAGCAGCAGGAACGCCACCGCGAACGAGGCGCTTTCCTGAACCAGAAACATCGTGCCGACCTTGGGAATGACCCGGTATCCCGTCCGGTAGAGATCCAGATGGATGTAGCCACTGAAGGCCAGCAGCGCGGCCACCGCCAGCCGTCCGGCCAGATCTGCCCAGTGCATCTGCCGGACCTGCCTGTTCGGTCGGATGTGCCGGTGCATCCGGCCGGGATGCGCTGGTACATCGCCGTGTTGGCCGCCGCTGCGGACGCCCGCGCCGACGGAATCCTGACCATTCCCGAAATCGAGTTTCACCCGTACACCGTTCCGGCCCTGGCCGGGCCTGGATCGGGCCCGCACCGCCGCGGGCTCCTCCCCATCAGATAGCAACCGGGGTTACCGGCCCGGCGGGGACCGCAGCCGGCGGACGCTGGTGGACGCGGATGGGCCTGGAAGATCACCTGCCATGGCTCCGCACCCTGAGCGCTCACGGGCGCTGACGCGGCATCGGAGCCACTCGTCTAGTGTGGGTCCTATGACGATACCAACCGATGCGGCGGGGGCAGGAGCGATGGCGAAACCGGTGACTCCCGCGGGGGGGGGGGGGGCGGGGGGGGGGGCGGGCGGGGGGGGGGGGGGGGGGGCGGGGGGGGGGGGGCGGGCGGGGGGGCGCGCGGCGGCCGCCCGG
>NZ_JAMQQG010000046.1:0-34216 GCF_023716925.1 Frankia sp. R82 | reverse complement strand
ATCGCAGCCAGTCGTGTTGTGTGGGTCCTATCACGAACCCACCCGAGGGGGCGGGGGCTGGAGGGATGGCGAATCGGGAGACTCCGGCGGGGGCGCCGCCGGCGGCGCCGACGACGGGGGACCAGCGGCGGCAGCGGACGTTCACCTGGGACGATCCGAGCGCCATCGTGGCCGCCGCAGCGGGCCGCAGCGGAGTGGAGGTCTTCGCCGCGATGCGCGACGGCACCATCCCGCTACCGCCGATCGCGCAGACCCTCGACTTCGACAGCTTCGCCATCGACGAGGGCGGCGCCACCTTCCAGCTGACGCCGCAGGAGTTTCACTACAACCCGCTCGGCACCGTGCACGGCGGCGTGCTCGCGACGCTGCTCGACACCGCCTGCGGCTGCGCCGTGCACTCCATGCTCCCGGCCGGCGTCTTCTACACGAGCCTCGATCTGTCGCTGAAATTCCTGCGGCCGGTCACCATCGGCACCGGTCCGGTGACCGCGCAGGCCGGCGTCGTCCACCTCGGTCGGCGTACGGCCCTCGCCGAGGGGCGCATCACCGACGCCGCCGGCAAGGTGTACGCCACCGCCTCCAGCAGCTGCCTGATCATGCGCCCGGAGTAGCGACTGCTCCGCTGCCCGGTCGAGTAGGGGGTCGGCCGGGTCCTGACCGCCCTCGCTCGCCCGGGCAGAACGCCGGCCTGGGCCGGCTATGGCGTCATGACGGCCCGCTCGGCGCCGAGGGTGTGCCAGAGGAACTCATACGTCAGCGCGGTGATGTGGGCGAGCTGCTCGTTGTCGGCGGCACCGCCGTGGCCGCCCTCGATGTTCTCGAAATAGCGGACGTTCTGACCGAACTCCCGCAGCCTGGCCACCATTTTGCGGGCGTGCCCGGGGTGCACCCGGTCGTCCCGGGTGGAGGTGGTGACCAGCGCGGCGGGATAGCGCCGGTCAGCGCGGGCGTTCTGGTAGGGCGAGTACTCACGCAGGAACGCCCAGTCGGCCGGGTCGTCGGGGTCGCCGTATTCGGCCACCCAGGAGGCGCCGGCCAGCAGCTGGTGATAGCGGCGCATGTCCAGCAGCGGCACCGAGCAGACGACGGCGCCGAACAGCTCCGGATAGCGGGTGAGCATCACGCCCATCAGCAGGCCACCGTTGGAACCGCCCTCGATGCCGAGCTGCTGCGGCGTCGTGATGCCCCGGGCGACGAGATCCCGGGCGACGGCGGCGAAATCCTCGTAGGCGCGCAGCCGGTTCTCCCGCAGTGCCGCCTGATGCCACCGGGGGCCGTACTCCCCGCCGCCGCGGATGTTCGCGACCACATAGGTACCGCCGCGGGCCAGCCAGGAGCGGCCGATCGTCCCGCTGTACCCCGGGGTCAGCGACACCTCGAAACCGCCGTACCCGTAGAGCAGTGTCGGCCCCGGCCGGGCTGTCCGCCCGGCCTCGCCCGCTTGCCCGGATGCGTCTTCCGGTCCGTGAGCGCCTGCCTGCCCGGAGGCGTCTGCCTGCCCGCGGGTGTTCGGGCCGATGACGGAATACGGGATGCGGGTGCCGTCGTCCGACACCGCGAAGTACTGGTGGGCGGTGAGGTCTTCGGCGGGGAAGAACGCCGGCGCCTGTTTGAGAATCTCCGGTCGCCCACCGGAATCCGCTCCGCCGGCAGCGCCGGCCCCGGCTGCGGAGCCGGAGCCGGAGCCGGAACCGGAACCGGGGCCGAGCTCGGCACGGTAGAGGGTGGCGGGCTGCAGGTAACCGCTGGCGGTGAGGAGATATTCGTCGTCGTCGTCCGGGTTGGTGTCGCTGACGTAGACCGCGCCGGTGTCCGGCAGGCCGGTCAGCGGGCTTTTCGTCCAGCCGTCCGGGCCGGGGGTGTGGACGGTGAGTTCGGTGCGGACGTCGCGCAGGGTGCCGACGATCAGATGGTGGCGCGTCCACGCGTGGTATTCGAGCGAGGTGTGCTCGTCCGGTTCGAACAGGACCTCGAAATCGCGCCGTCCGGTGAGGAAGGCGGCCAGCTCGAGGGCGAGCAGCGCTCCCGACGGGTAGACGTGCCCGTCCACCGCCCACTGCGAGCGAGTGGTGACGAGCAGCCAGGTGCGGTGGATCGAGCTGTGCGCATCGTCGGGAACGTCCAGTCGAACCAGCCCGGACGGGGTGCGCAGGTAGGTCTCGTCCCGGTAGAAGTCGACGCTGCGGTGAACGATGTCGTGTTCGTGGCCCTCGGTCGGGTCGTGGTAGGCGCCGACCGAGACGTCCTCCGGTTTGCCCTCGAACACGGTGACGGCCTCGGAAAGGTCGGTACCGCGGCGCCACTCCTGCACGATCCGCGGGTAGCCGGACGAGGTCAGCGAACCCTCGCCGACGTCGGTGCCGACGTAGATGCGGTCCTGGTCGATCCAGCCGACCGAGCTCTTGGCCTCGGGCAGCGTGAAGCCGCCGGCCACGAAGGCCTTGTCGACCAGGTCGAACTCGCGGATCACATTGGCGTCCGCGCCGCCGCGCGACAGGCTGACCAGCGCCCGCCGGTAGCCGGGTCGCAGCACCTGCGCGCCGTGCCACACCCAGTTCTCGTCCTCGGCGGTGGCGAGCGCGTCGACGTCGAGGACGATCTCCCAGTCCGGCTCGGCGGTGCGGTAGGACTCGAGCGTCGTGCGCCGCCACAGGCCGCGAGGGTGCGTCGCGTCCCGCCAGAAGTTGTACAGGTGCTCGCCGCGGCGCACCGGGTAGGGGATACGGTCGTCGGCGTCCAGCACCTCGCGGATCTCGGCGCGAAGGGCCGTGAACGTGTCGGATTCGGCCAGTTCGGCGGACGTCTCGGCGTTGCGTTCCCGCACCCAGGTCAGCGCCTCGTCCCCGAGAACGTCCTCGAGCCACTGGTACGGATCGTCGAGCAATCGGTACGCATCGTCGTCAGCCACGGCCCAAGTCTGCCCGAGCCGCGAGCCCACACGCCCGTGCGCGGGCGGCCAGGAGTGCGGACTTGGGCAACGTCACGTTGCCGATCCGGAGGGGGCGAGGACCACAGTGCGGTGGGCTCGGGTGATGACAGGGCGTTGCCGTTGACCGGCGTCAGGGCCCGACGGCCGGACGCGGCGCCCCGGCGGGCCCGGGTGGCCTGCATGATCGCGATGGTGGCGTTCGGACTGCTGGCCGGGTCCTGGGCGCCGCGGATCCCCGGGGTGCGCGCCGACCTGGGTCTTTCGAACGGCGCGCTCGGGGCGGCCCTGCTCGGCGCGCCGTTCGGTGCGGTCGCGACCATCTGGCTGACCGGCCGGGTACTCGGCCGCCTCGACAGCCGGGTCGTCGTGCGGGCGGCGCTCGTGGTGACCTGCACGGTCTGGCTTCTGCTCGCGGTCGCGGGCGACGTCGGTGAACTGTTCGCGGTCCTCGCGCTGTGGGGCGCGGCCAGCAGCGCCCTGGACGTCGCGCTGAACACCCAGATCGCCCAGGTCGAGCGGCGCTACGGCCGGCCGATCATGACGTCCGCCCATGCCGCCTGGGCTGCCGGGGCGCTGCTGGGCGCCGGCGTCGGTTCGGCCGCGGCCGGCCTCGGCATCCCGCTGGCCGTCCAGCTTCTTGGTGTCGGTGCGTTCTCCCTGGTCACGATCCTGCCCGCCACTCTGGCCATGCTCCCCACCGACCGGTTCACACCGGACATCCCGCCTCCGCCCCCGCCCGCGTCGGATGCCTCGCGCGCCCAGAGCTCTGGCCGACCGGCGTCGGAATGCTCCTCGGAGCGGATGGGCGTTCGGGTCCGGGTCGGGCGGGTTTCTCGGACGTTGGTGGCGCTGTGCGCGATGGCGTTCGGCTCGCTGTTGTGTGAGGGGGTCGCCGCCGACTGGAGTGCGCTGTACCTCGAGGAGGTGACCGGGGCCGCCGCCGGAGTGTCGGGCGTGGGCTATGTGGTGTTCAGCGGCTGCATGCTGGCGACCCGGACCATCGGCGACCGCGCGGCCGTCCGGTTCGGGCCGGACCGGCTCGTGCGCACCCTGGCCGGCATCGCGGCCGTCCTCTTCGGGCTGGCCCTGGCCACCGGCACCACCGGCGCGGGGACCGCCACCGGCATCCTCGGATTCGCCGCGGTGGGCACGGGCGCGGCCTGCGTCTACCCGTCCGGCATGTCGGCCGTGGCCCGGGTCGGACGGGCCGCCGGGACGTCCGTCGCGGCCTACGCGACCTTCGGCTACCTCGGCTGGCTGACCGGCCCCGTCCTGGTCGGCGCCCTGTCCGCGCTGCTCGGCCTGCACGCCGCGATGCTCGCCGTTCCACTGCTCCTCTCCATGATCGTATTTCTGGCCCCCGCTCTGACTGCCAGGGACGGCCACCGCCGCGGTGGGCAGCCGTGAGCCACAGGTGGGTGAATCCGTCGCTCACGCTGTCCAGCGGCGACGGCTCAGGCTCGCAGAAGGGTCACGAGTCGGCCGGACGGGGTGGTGGTGGCGTCCAGGTCGGTGCGTTCGGTGATGTCGGGGGCGGAGGGTCGGCGGTCGAACATGATGAGGGCTCCGGTGTCGAGACCGAGGGCGGCCACGGAGCTCACCTTCGCCTGCACACCAGTGGTGCGTACGCCATCGCCGAACCGGTGGAGCTGCTCGTCACATCGGCAGGTTCGTCCCCTTCCCGTAGGCTGGCCATCCGTCACCGGCGGGCACACCATCAACGCATCCTCCCGGTTCCCGGAAGGAGACAGTCACGCCATGACGGAGGTCTCGCACCAGCAGTCCATGGCGGCGGGTCCGGCGACTGCCGGGCAGGCCGTGCAGGGAGACCTGCGGGATCTGTTCGGGCCGTCCACCGCTGTGTTCGCGTCGCTGGCGGGCCCGGCCCACGTGGTCGAGACGGCGAACCCGGCCTTCTTCGCCGTGATCGGCGACGAACGGGTGGGCATCGGAACAACTCTCGCCGAGCTCGGGCCCGACCTGGCCGGGCAGGGTTTCCTCGCTCCGCTCGACCGGGTCCACCGCACCGGCGAGCCCCACACCGAGCGGGACGTGCGGGTCGTGCGGGGTTCCGGCGCGCACGAGCAGGAGGCGTTCTTCGACGTCACCTACGAGCCGCGACGGGACGCCGCCGGCACCGTGACCGGGATCCTGGTCATCGGCGTGGAGACGACCCAGGTCAGGCACACGCAACAGCTGATGGCCGAACAGCGCGCCCTGCTGGAACAGATCGCTCGCCAGGCACCCCTGCGCGAGGTGCTCGACGGGATGGCCCGCTGCATCGAGAACCTGGCCCCGCAGGAGGTGCTCGTCTCCGTTCTGCTCGCCGACCCCGACGGCGCGCAGCTGCGCCACGGCGCCGCGCCCAGCCTCCCCGACTTCTACAACCGGGCCATCGACGGGATCGCCACCGGGGAGGGCGTCGGCTCCTGCGGCACCGCCGCCCACCGGCGCGAACCGGTCACCGTCACCGACATCGCCACCGACCCGTTGTGGGACGACTTCCGGGACCTGGCCAAGCGGGCCGGTCTCGGCGCCTGCTGGTCCACCCCCATCCTGGCCCGCGACGGCAGCCTGCTGGGCACGTTCGCCATGTACCACCGCACCCCCCGCGTCCCGCAGGACAGCGACCTCGCCCTGACCCGGGTCTTCGCCGGCACCGCGGCCCTGGCCATCGAACGCCACCACAGCGAGCAGGCCCGCCGAACCGCCGAGGCACACGCCGAAGCGGCCCATGCCGAGCTGGCCAGGGCGGTACAGGCGGAACAACAGCTGCGCGCCGAGGCGGAGCAGCGCGCCACCGCCGCCACGGAACTCGCCGCCCAGATCCGCGCCGCCGCGGCAACCCACGCCAGCGCACCACACCCGAAGCACTGCCAGCTCGGCGGCACCCACGGATGCAGCGCGCCAGCCGAGCTCAAGGTCGCCGACCCGTGGGGCGACTCCGCGTGGGGCTGCCTCTCCCACGCCGAGGAAGCCATCCTCAACGTGCGCTCCGCGTTCATCGCCGACGAGGACCTGGGCGGCCTCGCCGCCTACCTGCACCGCTGAGCCGCCCGTAGGTCAGGAAGCCGAGGAGGACAGAGGTGGGGCCGGCCGAGGCAGCCGTGGGAGATCCCGGTCAGCTGACGTCGGCGGTGGCCGGCACCGGCGTTCGCGAACGCGCGAATCGCCTCCTGGCCGGCCGCCGCGGCGAAGAAGCCGCCGGTACCGACCCCGACTAGAGCGCGGGCCGGATCATGATCCTTCGGTTACGCCGTGGCTGACCGGGAGCGGTAAACCGAGCAGCCCACCGTCGCCACCCCCATCCTGGACAGCGACACCGCACCTACCTACCGGCCACTGGTGTCGCGATGGTGCGGATGCGCGAGCGAGCCTGCAGGTCAGCGCCCGTCGGCCGCTGGTGTATGGACCGCGTACAGCGGCTGCGAGCCGTCATCGCCGTCGACGACGCTGCCGGGCCGGTCTGCCGGGCCGGCGGACCGCGCCGACGTGCTGGTTGCGCTGGGCGAGGCGGGCAGCTTCGACGACTTCGGCAAACGGATGGGCGGGTGGGGGTGATGCTGGAGGACACTCGCGGTAGTAGCAGGCAGTTAGAGTCTGGCTGCCTGCCGATACTCTTTCAACCCGGTGTCATCCTGGTGGAAGAAATACTCGAGCAACGCCTGGAGATCGCCCGGATCGGGATTCTGCGAGTATGGTTCGAGGTGTTGGCGTATTCGGAATGTCCCATCGCCGGCGTTGTACATCGTGTACAGACCGATCTTGTGGCGGGTCGCCTCTGAGATCATGCCAGCGGGAAGCGGTAGGTCGTCGTTGTCGTCCGTGTCCACCTCGATGACCAGGTTCGGGAACTGGGCTACGCGGCCGTGAGCCACCGCCTCGTAGACGGACTGCAGACGGTGGGCCTCCACCGCACGTTTGATTTCGAAAGAAGAGACCGCGAGGTCGACCGAGGGAAGTAGATCGTAGGAACGCACTTCGACCGCGACCACGTCGGGACGCGTCCACTGCCCGCTCCCGCGAGCATAGCCACGGGGCGACGCCGTCACTCGCACGCGCCCAAAGGTGGGCGACATGGTGTCCATTTCGGCCTGGTACCAGTCGACGAAGGGCTGGTACAGCTCCGTTTCTCGGCTGGCCAGCTGCCCAGGGCAGGGGGAAAACAGACGGGGCTCTGGAGAGGCTGACCCGGAGACGGAGACTTCGACCGGTTGAAACTCGGGCTCCGCTGGCAGCGGGTCCAGGGCGACGCGGGCAACGGTGCCGCCACGGCCGCGGCCGAGACGAACGAGGTCGGCGCCCCTGAGTTCAGCAAGACCACTCTGGTAGCGGTCATTCGTCAGCCGGACAACGCTGCGCAGCTGTAGCCCACCGATAGCCGTGCCGTCTGGTACAAGACGGTCAAGAATCTGTGCCGCCTCCGCGGACAGTCCCGCCTCCGCGACCCGGCCCGTCGAAGAACGTCGGATACGACGCCCGTCCATCACTGCGTAGGTGGCGTCAATCAACTCGTCGACAGCGTTGGTGAACGAGGCGTCGCTCATCCCGAGCCGCTTGCGCAGTGGGCCGCAGTTCGACGGTTTCTCGTAGATCTCCGCGTATAACCGCGCCGCCGTGTTCGAAACCATTGTCGCCCCCAACCTGCGCCACCACTCGTGACACATCTCGTTGAGGAGGATAGACACCCACCATCTGCCCGCGGTCCACGGGGGGTGCCCTGGGTTTGGTGGAAGCCTGAAGCCAGTCAGCCGTAGCGAGCCGAACTGGCGTGTTTTCTGTCCGGGGCGGCAGCCACCCGGTCCTCTCACTGCAAAGATGCGGTGCGTGCCTGCGGCGGGGCGGTTCGCAGGCCGTCGATCATGATGGTGAGCAGGGCGCGTACATGGGCATCGCGTTCGGGGCCTGTTCCTTCGCCCAGGAGATCGCGCCGATCAGCGAGATCAGCTCGTCCGGGGCGAGGTCCGCCCGGACCGCGCCGGTCTGCTGGGCCCGTCGCAGCAGGGACGTGGCGGCCTGGGCGACGGCGTGGCAGGCGGCGTGCAGCGCGGAGTCCGCGTCCTGTTCGGTGAGCAGCGCCGCCGAGACGCCGTGGTAGGCGGCGACGTGGTCGACGAGATCGGTCAGCCAGTCGAACAACGCGCCGCCCGCGGCGTCGGCGGGAACCCCGAGCAGCGCGTCCCGGTTGGGGACGTGGCGAAACAGGGTGCCGGCGCCCACGCCGGCCCGGCGGGCCACCTCGTTCAGGGAGATGCCGCCGTTGCGGTTGGCGAACGCATCCCTGGCCACCGCGAGGATGCGGTCGCGGTGGCGGCGGGCGTGTGAGCGCAGCTGCCGTGGCGCGGTCTCCGCCTGGTCGGCCATGCGAACCCTCCCTGATCCGGCGCCCACGGCTGGGCCGGGTCGGTCAGGCGTCGGCGTCCGTGCCGATGGCAGTAGTGGTGATGGACCTCCCGAGCGGGATGTACCACACCAGGATGCCGATCACCGCGGCCGCGGCCGCGATGCCCACACCGCCCCGGAAAGCGTAGGTGACGCCTTCGGCCACGTCATCTCCCCGGGTGAACAGGGTCAGCAGCACGGCGAGGCCCAGCGAACCGCCGACCGACAGGGCCGACTGGAGCACGGCCGAGGTGATGCCGATCTCCTCGGGCGCCGTCTCGCCGAGCACGATCAGGTTCAACGGCACGACCGCGGCGCCGGCACTGGCGCCGAGCAGGATGATCGGCGCGAGGATGTCGGTGGCGTATCCGCTGGCGCTGTCGAGCCGGGTGAGCCAGAGCATCGCCAGGCCCATGACGACGAAGCCGATGATGGCCAGGGCCCTCGGGTTCACCCTGGTGAGAAGCTGCGGCACGAACCGGGCGGTGATCAGCAGCGCCACGCCGAACGGCAGGAAGGCAAGCCCGGTGACCAGCGGCGTGAGGTCCAGAACGCGCTGCAGGAACTGGGTCAGGAAGAACAGGAAGCTGGTCAGGGTGAACGCCATCAGCAGCAGGGTGACGAACGCGCCGGCGCGGTTGCGGTGAGTGAGGACCCGCAGCGGTAGGAGCGGCGACGCTGCCTGCGATTCCCGTAGGACAAAACCGGCCAGGACGGCGGCACCCCCGGCCAGACCCACGAGCGCGCCGAGGTCGCCCCACCCGGCGTCGGCGGCCCGGACGAAGCCGAACACCAGCGCGGTCATGCCCACGACGGACAGCACCGCCCCGGGCAGGTCGAGCGGCCGGCGCTGCCCGGGGCGGGGGACCACGGGCAGTACGCGCAGCGCGAGCAGGCCGACGAGCAGGCTGATCGGCGCGTTGATGAGCAGCGTCGCGCGCCAGGAGGTCAGGTCGGTGAGCACACCGCCGAGGATCATGCCGGCGGACGCGGCCAGGCCCGTCACCGTGGAGTACGTCGCGAACGCCCGCTGCTGGCGGGCACCGGTGAAACTGGTCGCCAGCAGCGCCAGACCCGCCGGCCCCGCCAGTGCCGCGCCGCAGCCCTGCACGACCCGGCCGGCCAGCAGCACGCCGAAGTCCGTGGCGAGACCGGCCAGCAGTGAACCGCCGAACAGCAGGGTCAGGCCGGCGAGGAACGTGCTGCGGTAGCCGAGCACGTCACCGAGTCGGCCGCCGAACAGCAGCAGACCGCCGAAGGCCAGCAGAAAACCGTTGACCACCCAGGACAGCGAGCCGGTGGACAGCCCCAGCGCGTTCTGCACGTCGGGCAGCGCCACGGCCATGATCGTGCCGTCGAGCTGCAGGACGAACTCGGCCCCCACGATGGCCACGAGCACGAGCCCGAGCCCGGTGGGTCGGGCCGTCTTCCCCGTGGGGGCCGTATCCACGACGGAGGTCGGGTCGGTGCTGCGCGCACCCGCGGTGGACGCGTCGGCATCGGTGGTCATCCGCATCTCCTTGCCCTGTGACGTCGTGAGGGGTCGGCGACTCCGACCGGTCTCGTCCCGCGAAATCTACACCGAGACTCGCCGAAAACTAAACCCTCTGGTGTAGTTTTCTTGGTCTGGATTACCAGGGGACGTTGTACGATCGCGGCATGGCCGGCACCGAGCACCGCCCGATCTCGCGGGGGCGGGTCGCCAAGCGGGAGGCGATCCTCGAGGCTGCGATGCGGGTGTTCGCCCAGGACGGCTACCCGGCTGCCGGGATCGACCGGATCGCGACCCTGGCCGGAGTCTCGAAGCCGACGGTCTACAACCACTTCGACGACAAGGAGTCGTTGTTTCGCACCGTGATGCGCGACGGCGCCCGTCGATCGGCCACCAAGATCACCAGTGCGTTCGACACGCGGTTCGGGGCGGCCGACGACCCGGCCGGCCGGCCCGATATCGCCGAGCAGCTCGCCGAGGTCGCGTTTCTCGTGCTGGACTGCCAGCTCAGCGATGAGGGATGGACGCTGCAACGGCTGTTGTACGCCGAGGCAGCCCGGATGCCCGACCTGTACGACGAGGTCGTCGGGCTCGGCGGGGTGCCGGTGCGCAACGCGCTCGCCGGCTGGCTCGCCCGGCTGGCCAACCGCGGGCTGCTCGAGATCGAGGACCCGGAGGTCGCCGCCTCCCAGTTCATGGCGCTCATCGCCGGCGACCTGCCCGCGATGAGCGCGTTGGGTACCCGTCCCATCAGCCGGTCCGCCCTGGTCGCGGCGGTCGACGGCGGGGTGCGCACGTTCCTGCGCGCCTTCGCGCCCCGCCGCAGGTCCCGGGCGGTCCAGGTCCGCCCGCCGGCCACCTCCGCGGGCCCGTCCACCGTCGGTTGAGCAGACCGTGAACTGGGCGGTTTCGAAGGGAGAGGATCCGCGGGAGGTGGCCTAGCGCGGTGTCACTGTCGTCGGGCCCGCCTCCTCGATCCTGGTGAAGCGGTTGGGGGGAACGGGCAGGCCGAGCGGGGTGCGGAAGGTCCCGTCCGGGTACTCCCGCCGCACAAGCCCTCGCTCCTGCAGGATCGGCACGACGTGGTCGACGAAGGTGCGCAGCCCCTGGGGCATCGCCTCGAGCAGCATGAAGCCGTCTGTCGCGCCGGTTTCGAACCAGTGCGCCAGTCGGTCGGCGATCTGTTCGGGAGTGCCGAGGAACTCGCCTACTACGCCGCCACCCCGATCGTCCCGGGCGTGCTGGTTGCCATCAGACTGATCGACCTGCTCCTCGGCGAGGCACACACCCGCGAACTCGGCCGCTCGCTCCTGACCTTCGTCTACCGGGTGGTCGGCCCAGGCCGGCCAGCCTGGACCGCGACGCTGTGCGCGGCGGGAGCGACCGGATCCTTCGTCGCGGGGTTCCTGCAGGGATTCGTGCTCTTCCTGTCGTTCACCCTGGATCTCGGACTGCCGTTCGGCGGTTTCTCACCGGTGGGCGCGGCCGTCGCGGTCGGCTTCTGGCTTTTCCTGCTCCACCTCATCGTCCTGGTCGGGTACGGACCCACCCTGCGACTCGGCGAGATGCGACTCGGCGAGAACCGCAGCGGATCGGCGTGCGCCACACCGACGAGCCATGGCCTTCTCCGTACTCGGTGAGTCATGTGCGGCGCTTGCTGCCGGCGCCGGACGTCCCATCTCAGCCGAGGATGGCTCCCGGCGCCCGCCGCGAGTTCGTCGCGCCGGCCGGGCGAGCCGTGGGGTGGCCGGACAGTCAGCCGGTCGCCGTGGGGGTGTCCCAGCCGGGCGGGACGGTGGGGTCGGCGAAGGTGGTGACGTCGGTCGTCGCCCGAAAAGCGGGCAGCTGGTAGAGACGGCGGGCGTACGCCCACAGGTTCGGGTGGTCGAGCTGCTCCTGCCCGTTTGCGCGGCCGGGGTAGCGGGCCAGGGTGACCCACAGCCGGAGATCCGCCTCGGTGAGCTGGCCGCCGACCAGGTAGGAGGTGTCGGCGAGCCGGCGGTCGAGCCGGGCGAACGCGTCGAGCAGCGCGGCGCGGGCCGTCTCGTCGTGCGCGGCCCGGTGGGCGCCGCGGTTCACCGCGGGGCCGATCCAGGAGTCGAGTTCGGCGATCTCGGCGCGCAGCTGCTCGGGGTAGAGGTCGGCGCCGTTCGACCAGGCCGTGAACTGGGTGGCGAGATCGATGCCGAGGGTGGCGAAGTCGTTGCTCACGACCCGCTGTGTCTCGCGGTCCCACAGGGTGGGCACGGAGACGTGGCCGTCGAAGCCGGGTTCGGTTGCCTCGTAGGCGTCGCGCAGCAGGGTGAACCCGTTCACCGGGTCCGGGCCGTAGGTCTCCCGGAACGCCCAGCCGCGGGCGTCCCGGCTGTTGTCGACGTAGGAGACGCTGATGACGTCATCGAGCCCGTTGAGGGCGATCTGCAGCGTGACCCGCTGTGCCCACGGGCAGAACCAGCCGGAATAGACGTGGTACCGCCCCGGCTCGGCCCGGTAGCCGCTCGATCCGTCCGCGGTGAGCCGTCCGGTGAACCGGTACAGCGGCCGTGGGTCCGCCGGATCCTGGTTGATCGTGTACGCGCCGTACGTGGCGACGTCGGTGGGGCTGGCGTAGCTGGCACTCGTCGTCTGGGCCACGGCTTGTCCTCCCTGTTCCGGTGGGGGTGCGTGCTCCTGGGCGGGCATGCTGCCGGGGGTGTGGTGCGTCGGTCAGCCGCCGATCACCTTGCGGTAGACCCGTGGGCCGTCGTAGTCGTTGACCGCATAGTGCCAGGTGGCGAGATTGTCCCAGACGACGAAGTCACCCGGCTGCCAGCCGAAGCTCACCGTGTAGTTCGGCGAGGAGGCGTGGGCCAGCAGGAACGGCATCAGCGCCGCGCCCTCCGCCGCGCTGATGGCACCGGTCAGTCGCAACGCCGAGGAACTGAGGAACAGCCCTTTACGGCCGGTGTGGCGGTGGGTGCGCACCACGGGATGCTCGACGGTCTCGGTCACCGGCGGTCGCTTGTAGGTGCCGTCGCCGGGATAGGCGTTGTAGACGGCACTGACCGATTCCAGCAACTGGCGAAACGGTTCGGACAGGCCGTCGTAGGCCGCCTGCAGATCCGCCCACAGGGTGCGACCGCCGATGTCCGGTACCACCTGGTAGGTCAGCGACTCGAGGTGGAACGGCGGGGTGCGCCAGGTACCGCCGACATGCCAGGCCGAGGCTGCACCCGCCTTCTCGAGTTCGAAGGTGTAGACCAGCCGGTTGTCCGCATGGCGGAGCAGCCAGCTGGGATGGTCGAACGGTTCGTCGAAGATCTGCACGGCCCGCACGTGGGTATCGGGGGAGAGGTTCTGGCCACGGAACACCAGAACCTTGTGCGCCCAGAAGGCCGCGCGCAATGCCTCGGCGGTGGCGTCGTCGACACCGTCGGCCAGGTTCACACCGACTATCTCGGCGCCGAGGACGGGACTGGCCGGGCGGACCTCGTAGGGTGCGGTACGGATGACGGTCACCGTGTCCCCCTCTGCGTGGGATGCGACGTCGGACACATCGGTCGGCCCGACGTTAACCCCACCCGTGTGGCCCGGCAATCCTTCCCGGTACGAGCGAAAAGAACAGGACATACTTCGGCAACATTGGCGTGCCGCCTGCCGGGCAGAGCGCGCCCTGGATGAGCGACGGTGCGGCCGGCGGGTCGCCTACGGCCGGGTTCGGACGGTCGCTGTTAGTCTTTCCCCGTGTCGGCATCCACCGGTTTTCCGCTCAGTCAGCGCGATTTCGACGCCATCTACGGCAGAGTGCCGCGGCTGTGCGTCGAGGTGGTGATTTCCGGTCCGGCCGGTCTGCTGCTGACGAAACGGGACATCGAGCCCTGTCTGGGGCAGTGGCATCTGCCGGGGGGCACGGTGTTCTTCGGCGAGTCGCTGCCGGCTGCGGTGGAACGGGTGGCCGCGCGGGAGCTCGGGGTTGCGGTCACGGTGGGCGCCCTGCTCGGCTACATCGAATATCCGCTGATGGCGGCGGCGGGCTACCGCGGCTGGCCGATCGGTGTCGCGTTCGAGGCGACGCTGGCGGGTGGCCAACCGGTTGGCAGCGGCGAGGGCCGCGAGGTCGGCTGGTTCGCCGAGATCCCCCCGAACACCATCACCGAACAGGCCGACTTCCTGCGACGCCGCGCGCTGTGGGCCGCTCAGGCCTGAAGCATCCCGATACATCCGGGGAGAAACGTAGAGTACGTCGCAGGCGGGTGACACGGGGTGCGGGAGGTGGCTGTGACAGTAGCCGAGAACCGGCGCCGGTACAGCAGCGAGGAACTGTCCGCGCTGCGGGTGGTGCAACCGGTGGCGGATGCGGACTGTCGCGTCCGGGCTGTGATGGACCGGGTCGGCGACAAGTGGTCGGTGGCGGTGGTCAACGAGATCAGCGGCGGCCCCCGGCGCTTCTCCGAGATCAAACGGTGCCTGCCCGGCATCAACCAGCGGATGCTCACCAGCACGCTGCGGGTGCTCGAGCGGGACGGGCTGGTGACCCGCACCGTGTATCCGGAGGTGCCGCCCAGGGTGGACTACGAGCTGACCGACATGGGCCGGGCGATGCTGGACACCGTGTCGTCCCTGCTGGACTGGGCCCAGCGCAACGTCGACGGCATCGACGAGGCCCGGCGGCGCTACGACGCCCGCCGGGCCCCGGCCGAAGGCTGACTCAGGGCGCTCAGAGTCAGGGCGCTCAGAAGCCGATGGTCTCGCGGACGAGAACGACGACGCCGCGGTCCGGGAACGCCTCGCGCTCCAGGATCAGGAACCGGCCGAGAAACGACGGCTGGTTGTAGAGGTCGGTCAGCCGCTGGTACTCCCGGGGCAGGCTGTACGTACGAATGCGGCGCAGGGCGGTCGGTAGGTCGGCCACGATCTTCTGTGAGCCGACCACCCAGATGGCCCGCCGCGCACCCGACGCGTACGGCGCGAACTGGCTGCCACTGGCCGAGCCGACGACCAGTGACCCGTCCTCGGTCACCGCGTGCACGCTGCCGACGACCACGTCGGGGCTGGCCCCGAGCCGGATCGTCGCGTAAACGTCGTCGCCGGGCGCGGGAGCGTTCGACCGCACCGAGGTGTACTTCCCGGACTCGTCGATGTCGGCGAGGATGCCGGAAATGCGCAGCGTCTCGCTGGAGGCGGTGAAGATGCTCTGGCCGTCGGTGGGCAGCAGGTCGCCGAGAAGCTCGCGGGCCTGCTCGACAGTGTCGACAACATACACGGTATAGCCGTGTTCCTGCAGGGCGGCAACAGCCCGGTCGAGCTGTTCCGTGCCGGCCGGCAGGGAGAACGTCTCGTCGAGAGGTGGGGCTTCGACGGTCATCGTCGTCCTTTCGGAGTGCGGGGATCAGGTGGAGGATGGTGCGGGCCTGCAGGTGCGTTCCCCGAGTCTGGGCGACGTCACGGAGCCACGGAAGAGGGCACTTTTTTCTGCCTTGGTGTGTTGGAGGGAACCATCAGCACCGCATCAACCATGGAATGATCATGGATATATCGGTGGGGTGTTCCAGCGGGAGGGCGCGGGGCTGGCGCTCGCGTCAGGTCGCAGACAGCCAGCGTCGGTAGGTCTTCTCCCGTCCGGTTCACTGGCCGGCAGACCGGTTTCTCGGCCGTGCGGCGGTGACCGTGAAGAAGTGGAGAAAACGATGCGTGGCATGGATCCCGGAACTGTCGGCTCGCGCCGACGGTAGCTCCTTGCAAAGTCCCGATTGTTGTCCCGGTCCGTGCGGAAACCGGCGCGGAAACGAGGAGAGGAACAGCGGATACCGTGCCGGTGATGAGATCACGACTTTCGGTCTGGTCGCAGAACGACGACACCGAGCGGCTCCGTCAGCCGGGTGTTCGAGGTCCTCACCAACGTGTTCGTTGACGACCGACGGGTTGCCACCCCCGGCGCCGAATCAACCATCGTGATCGCCGGCACCGACCTGGACGCGGTGGCTGAACGGATCTGTGACCAGGTCGGCACGTCGATCACCGAAGCCGAGTGGTCGCGGCCCGTGGGTGGCGACTACGACTCGCCGTGCCCCTGGCCGCTCACCGGGCGCCGCTCCGCGGTGGAGCGGTCTTGACCTGCCGACTCCCGGTAACGTAGGAGAATGCGCAGACCGGGGGTTACCGCGGCCGGGGCGGCCGGCAGGTCCGGTGCGGTCGGGGCGCGAGGGCGGATCGACAAGCGGCAGGCGATTCTGGATGCGGCCTTCGCCGTGTTCGCGCGTGAGGGTTATTCGCAGGCGAGTATCGACCTGATCGCGGGCGAGGCCGGCGTGGCCAAGCCCACGATCTACAACCATTTCGAGAACAAGGAGAGCCTGTTCCGCCACGCGATGACGGCTACCGCCGACCGGGCTTCGGTCAAGACGATCGCCGCGGTCGGCCGGCTGTCGGCCGACGTGGCCGACGTCCGGCTCGCGTTCGTGGACGTCGGCCGCGCCCTGCTGGCGTGCTACTGCGCCGATGACTCGTGGGCGCTGCGCCGCCTGCTGTACGCCGAGATCACCCGCTTCCCGGATCTGTTCGACCTGCTCGGCGCCAGCGGCCCCGAGCAGGTGAGCGAGCTGTTCGCCGACCGGCTCGCCCGGCTCACGCTGGCCGGCCGGCTGCAGTTGAGCGATCCGGTCGAGGCCGCGGAACAGTTCCTCGCGCTGCTCACCGGCCCGGTCGCGGGTCGGTCGGCGCTTGGCACCCGCCCGTTCGACCAGGCCCAGCAGCGACGTACCGCGGAGGCTGCGACCAGCACGTTTCTCCGCGCGTTCGCCGCGGCCCCGACGGACGCCGCGACGCAGCGCTAGCCGCTCGCCGTGGACCCCGGCACGGCCTCGGTGGCCGGAACCCGGCCAGCCGCCGGCGCTGGCCGGCCGGGCAGCAGGAAACCGGCGGCGAACACGACCAGTCCGGCCGCGAACGGCCACCAGAAGGCGTGGCCGAACGACGCGGTCGTCGCAGCGGTGTGTACGCCGCCGTCCTGCAGGATCAGCGCGACCACCGACACGCCCAGCGAGGCGCCGAGCTGGTTGAGGATGAACACCGCCCCGGTCGCGGCGGCCACCGTGGTGGGGGGAACCGTGCGATAGACCGAGCCCATCGTGGGCGCGCCGACCAGGCCCAGGCCGAAGCCGATGGCGAGCTGGGCGATGGTCAGCGGCACCTGGGAGGTGCCGGCATCGGAGCGGGTGAACAGCAGGGCGCCCGCGCAGACGAGCAGGGCTCCGGTGGGCACCAGCACCCGGGCGCCCATCCGGTCGGCGAGATTACCGGCCACCGGCATGCCGATCATGGCGCCGAGCCCCAGCGGTGCCAGCAGCAGGCCGGACTCCAGCACGGTGTGGCCGTGGACCTGCTGGTAATAGAGCGGGAGTAGGAACAGCAACGAGAACAGGCCGCCGCCGACCAGGAACATCACGGTGATCGCGGCGGCGAAGGCCCGGCTGGCGAACAGCCGCAGATCCAGCAGCGGGATGGCGGCGGTGCGCAGCGCGTGCGCCGCGTAGACGACGAACAGCACGGTGCCGACGAGCAGGCCGGCCAGGACCCGGATGCTGCTGAAGCCGTGGCTGCCGGCCTGGGACAGGGCGAAGACCAGCGCGGCGAAGCCTGGGCACAACGTGGCCATGCCGAGAGCGTCCAGCGGCACCGGGGTGGCGTCCCGCGGAGGGTCGGGGGGCAGCACGAGGATCGCGAGCACGATCGCGGCGACCGCGAACGGAACGCTCACCAGGAACATCCACTCCCAGGCGAGGTTCTCCAGCAGCAGACCACCCACGACCGGGCCGAGCACCGGCCCGAGGGTGATCGGGAACGAGATCAGCCCCATCACCCGCCCGATGCGGGCCGGGCCGGCCGCGTCGGCCACCACGGCCATCATGATCGGATCGACCATGCCGCCACCGAGACCCTGCACCACCCGGAAGGAGATCAGGCTCGGGGCGTTCCAGGCCGCCGCGCACAGCGCCGAGCCGACGAGGAACAGCGACAGGCCGAGCAGCCACATGCGCTTCGCGCCGAACCGGACCGTCGCCCAGCCGGCCAGGGGGATGGCCAGCGCGACGGCCAGCAGATAACCGGTGGTGACCCACTCGACGGTGGCCAGCGAGGCGTCGAACCGCGCACCGAGGGTGCTGATCCCGACGTTGACGATCGTCGCGTCCAGGTAGGACATCATCCCGCCGAGGACCATCACCCCCACCAGGACCAACAGGGCGCGATCAAGCCCCGTAGGGGCGTCCGCCGCCGCGTCCGGGTAAGCCATGAAACCCCCTGTGAAACGGCTCTCGACAAAAACTGAACCAATCGTTTCAACTTGGTGAGTCGGACGGTAGCATATGCTCATGGACGGACGGGAGAGCGCCAACGCAGCTCGACTGCCCGCGGGCCGGGCGCCGGGGGGCGGCACCACGCCGGGCGGGGCTGCGGCGCCGAGGACGGGAACGATCACCGACCTCGTCGCGGCGATCCGCCGGGACCATGCCGAGCAGGTGGCGTTCCATGCCGACACACCGCCCCCGGTACCGGGAGACTGACCATCGCTGACCATGTCCTGCAGGGCACCGGCGAGGACGTGCGGATCCGGATGCGGGTCCATCGCCCGCACAGCGGGTCCCTGCTCCCGCTGGCGGTCTATCTGCATGGCGGCGCGTTCGTGCTCGGCAGCCTCGACCTGGTGCACGACAACGTCGCCGCGCTCACCCTCGGCGCCGAGGCGGTGGTGATGTCGGTCGCCTACCGGCTGGCCCCCGAACATCCCTTCCCTGCCGGCCTGGACGACTGCGTCAGCGCCGGCGCGACCCTGGCACTGGGGGTGGCGCTACGCACCCGCGACACCGGTGGTCCGTCACCGCGGTTCCTGAGCCTGACCATGCCCGCCCTCGACGACCGCCTGCAGACGCCGTCCATGCTGGCCGCGGTGGACGCCCCGGTATGGAGCCCGACCGCTGGCCGTCCAGAGCTGGCGCCTCTACCTCGGTGACGGGGCGACCGAGGCCAGTCCGTACGCGGCTCCCGCCCGAGCTGCACACCTTCGCAGACGCCTTGCACGGGTTCGCCGGCCTGGACGCACCGACCGAGCGGCGAGCCCGCGACGAGCAGCTTGTGGCCCTGTGCCGCGGCTTGGGTACTACCTGAGCCTGCCAGGGCGGGGTCTGCTGTTCGACTCCCGTATCGACCGGGTGGCGACGCGGGAGTCGAACGGGCTGGTCCGACCTCGGGTTACCCCTGTGACGCGGTGGCTGGCTGGCTGGCGGGACGGGGGAGGGCCTTGGCGATCAGAGCACTGAGTGCGGCGGTGCCGGTCGCGTCGGGGTGGTAGGGCGTGCCGGTCGCGTTCGAGCCCTCGACCCAGCGGTCGGCGTCGGGGGCGCAGACATCGTGTCCGGCGCTGGCGGTGTAGGCGTCGATGAAGGTGACGTGGGAATCGGCGGCGGCGAGCCGGGAGGTGTTCTGCAGGGTGGTGCCGATGTCGGCGAGCGCCACGCTGTCAGCGGTGCTGATGACGTTGCCCGGGCAGGTCGTCGGCGGGTTCGGGAACACCCGCGGGTAGGCGACCAGGAGGATGCGCGCCCGCGGGGCCTTGGCCTTGATCGCGGCGAACAGCTTGGTGAAGTTGGTACGCAGCGTCGCCGAGGCGGTTTTGGTGGCCTCGGGGGTGGGCAGATTGGTGCACGGCTGTCCGGCGCTCGCCGAGTTCGCGCAGATCAGCGTGCTCAGGGAGTAGGTGAGGTCGTTGCCGCCGGCGGTGATGGTGACCAGCCGGGTGTCCGCGGTGAGCGCGTCGATCTGGGCGGGATGGTCGCCCTGAGGGGTGTTGAGCAGGTTCAGGACGGTCGCGCCGCCGCAGGTGACGTCGACGAGGTCGAGGTGAAGCCGGCTGGCGAGCAGGTGGGGGTAGTTCTGGGCGGAGCGCAGGCAGCCATCGCTGATGTCGGGGCCGATGCCGGTGCCGGCAGCGAAGGAGCTGCCCATCGCGACGTAACGGCCCTTTATCGGGGTGGCTGACGAGGTGAGCGCGGTGGTGAGCGTAGCGGTGCGCGCGGCGGCGCGGGTGGCGGTGGGAGCTGGGGAGCCCGAACTCGAGCTGCAGCCGACGATCGAGATCGCCCCGGCAAGTCCACAAGCGACCAAGCGGGCCTTCATTGCTGGACGCATCAATTTTGCCTCTCCGGCGGTACGAAACTGGAATATTGCTAGATGTCCGGTCAGATATACGAGCGCTGCTCGTATAGCGCGCCGGTGTATTTTCTAGGTGATGCTCGCGCAGGTCAAGGCTGTAGTGGACGGTGACGTGCAGATCTCAGCGGGGCGGGCAGGCGGCGGGTCGGGCGGCTACGCCCGCCGGCCGGGATCGATGGGCTGGTGGGCCGACCGGGTCGGCGCGGCGGCGCGGCGCCGACCCCGCGCGGGCGGGTTGTCGACGCAGCGGATCGTGCAGGCGGCGATCGAGGTGCTCAACGAGCGCGGCTTCGAGGCGTTGACGGTGCGCGCGGTCGCCGACCGGCTCGATACCAGCAGCGGCGCCCTCTACCAGCACATCGCCAGCCGCGACGAGCTGATCGTGCTGGTCGCCGATCACTATCTCGGGCAGGCGCGGCTGCGCCCGGGCAGCGGCGCGGACTGGCGTACGGATGTCGAGGAGCTGATCCGCGAGATACGGCGCATCCTGCTGGAAGCGCCACTGCCCCCGTCGGCCTCGACCGACCGGGCCATCTGGGGGCCCGGCACGCTCCGGATCGTCGACGCCGCCCTCGGCCTGTTCCTGGCCGCCGGACTGACGAACGACCAGGCCAGCTTCGCGACGGCCGCGATCATCGACTTCGTCTTCGGCGCGGTCTCGATCCAACGTGGCAGCGGCGGTCGCGGACTGCACGGAGCCGGTGACGGCGACAGCATCAGGACGTTCCTGGAAACCCTGCCGGGAGACCAGTACACGGCGCTGCGCACCGCCGGCCCGGCCTTCCTCGCTGCCAGCGCCGACAGTGTCTTCGCCCAGGGCATGGCGTTCGTTCTCGATGGCGTGGCCAGCCGCTTCTTCGGCCAGCCCTGACGGGGAGGGCGTCACCCACCCGGTGCGTCCCGGCGAGCAGGGCCGCGACCTCCGAGCGGTTTACCCAGCCGCAAGACGGGCTTTAGCGCTCCCGGTGACCATCGCCGAATGTATATCCAGGCTCGTCGTCAGGGCGTGGCTCGTCGTCAGGGCGTGGTATGGCGCTGGCTACGGGCGGTCGTCCGCGAGCTGGGCCAGATCGCGGTAACCGCGGCGTTCGTGGAGACCGGCACCCGGGCCGAATTCCTCGTCCTCGGGCACGAGGCTTCGGCCGCCGCGGCGGACTGCGCCGACCGGCGACCGTCCGTCCGGCGGATGTCCAGGGTCGAACGTGACCTGTGGCGCCAGCTGGCCGATCTCACCGCGCCGGATCCCGCGGTGGGCACCCGGCCGCTGACGTCTGGCGGCACTGATGTCTGGCCGGCACCGATGTCCGGCGGCACTGACGTATGGCTGGCGCGGTTCGTCCGTCCGCGGTCGTTCAGGGGGCGGTGGTGACGAAGCCGGCGGTGGCGACGGCGACGGTGGACAGCGGACCGGTGAGGTCGCCGACCAGGACGGTCCAGCGGGTGCCGGTTCGGTCGATGCCGCCGGTGGGCGAGTCCGGCCGCGCCCACACGATGTCGCGCGGGCCGCAGGAGTAGTAGCCGACGTAGTCCGGATGGTTCTGCGGGGCGCCCCAGGCGCCGCCGTCGCGCAGCCGGCAGTGCTCCCCGTTGGCCAGGTCCAGACGCAGCGGGGCGGGATGGCGGGGCGGGGAGACCTTGGCGACGAGCGACCCGGCGGTGAGTGCGGTGAGGATGGTCGAGTACGGGTCGCGCAGGCAGAGCATCCGGCGGGGCTGGGGTGTCGGCCAGCAGGCGTCGGCGGCAGCGGCACTGGGGGAGCAGTAGTAGATGTCGCCGCTGACGGCGGCCGGCGACGGAAACGCCTGACTGGTGTCGCCACAGTCG
Organism: Frankia sp. R82; assembly: GCF_023716925.1. GTDB lineage: Bacteria > Actinomycetota > Actinomycetes > Frankiales > Frankiaceae > Frankia. Next base: position 12,404 of record NZ_JAMQQG010000046.1, on the reverse strand, counting down.
ATGGGCGAGTTCGGATCTTCGCTTCCCTCGACGGTCCAGCCCCTGGCCGGTTGCCCATGGCGGTCGACCGGCGCCAGATTGACCAGCCGGGTCGCCTGGCCGCCGCGGGTGCCGGCCGTTCCCGAGCTCCCCCTCCCGGTACCCGTCCCCGCAGCCGCCCTTGTCGTCGTGGCCCTTGTCGTTGTGGCCGTTGTCGTTGTGGCGGTTGTCGTCGTCGCAGCCGGGACTGTCGTCGCGGTGGACACCATGGGCGGTGTTGTCGCCGCCGCTTGTGCGTCAGTCTGCCCCGCGCTGCCACAGCCTGCGAGCGCCGTCACCGACGCGACCCCGAGGACGATCGTCCACCTGCGGACGCCGGCCGTTCGCCAACCCAGCCTGCCTGCCCACATGTCTGCCTCCCATCAGGTCCCGCCGGGGCGCCAGATGACCCGACCAGCGGACTGTAATCGCCGGTCGGTGGCTTTTTCCGCCCCTGTCCGACACCCGACGACCCCCATATGACGTGCATCTCCGGCCTCTGCGGAGAACCACGGGTCCGCACGTGCGAATCCTGTCGTAAATCGGTCAGGAAAACGATTTTCGGGTCCGATCGGTCGATGGTGAGAGTACCGTCGTCCATGGCGGCGCGGGCGTGAGTTCGAGGGGCGCACCATTACCGGAGCGCGTGGCGTCTCTACTACCCGGGCGGCTCGCTCTATTTGCTGGATACCAGCCGAACCGGGGTGTGTCCGGGGAATCCGGGCTGGGGAAACACCGCGGCAGGCTTTCTCTTCCACCTGGAGGTGTACTCGTACACCTGAGGATCGGATCCAGCACCACGCAGCATTTCTGACGATGCCCCGCGCGGCCGGAGCGGGCGGCCGCGATCGGTACCCCCGGCCTGAACCGGCCGGACGCTCACGACCCTCGGCGACACTTGTGTAGTGCCGAACCATCATGAGCGTGCCGACATCGAGCGGATCGTCGACCTGCTCGTCGGTCGGCTCGCCGCCCGCCTGCGCACCGAGCAGGGCATCGAGCTCACCCTCGGCCCGCGCGCCCGCGCCCGCCTGCTCGTCGAGCTCACCGCCGATCTGCCCCTCGACGACCACCGCGTCCACCGCGCGCTCGAGGACATGCTGATCGACCCGCTCGACCAGGCCCTGCGCACGCGCGAACCGGCGGCGCGGTCCGGCACCCTGACGGTGTCCGACGTGGCCCGCGAGTACGGCACCTGGACCGTGTCACTCGTCTGGCCGGCATGAGACGTCCCCGCACCAGGTGGTCAGCCGGCCCGTGCCTCCGTGTCTCCGTGGGCCCGTGTCTCAGCGGGCCCGTGTCTCCGTGTCTGCCGTGGACAGCGACCGTTCCGCCAAGTCACGGATTCCTGCCGAGGCGGAGTGAAGGTTCCGGCCCGCCGATCCTTCACCAGGCCTCGGCAAGAACGGATCATGGCTTTCGGGCGTCCGCACCGGACCCGGTTTCGCCACAGGGAGTGGCGTTGGTGGCACGGAAGGTATCGGTCGACGGGTGTCGGGGGTGGCTGGGTGCGAGAGTGTTCCGGCGGGACGTCCACCGGCCCCCAGGGCGGTCACTCTCCGACATCTCTGCGCGGAACGTGACGACACGCCTACATCTCGACGAGCCAGGGTCACCGGTCGGGGCCGGCGGACCCGCGGATCGTGGGGTGGCTACGGCCGACGGCCGACGGACGCGGCAGGAGGTCCGCCGGAGCACGGACAGACCCACCGGGCGCACTGGGAACCGCGGCAGCTTTTCGTGGATCAAGAAGCTGCTGCGGTCAGGGTGCGAAACGCGGTTGCTGGGCCCGGTGGTTGTCGGGCTGAGCGACCACGGTTCGTGGAGTGGCCCGGGCATGGCAGCGAACGGGCCGTCATGTGGACGCGTGGTAGCGACGTAGTTATGTTTCGCGAACGATGAGGATTAACCAAGATCCACGAGGAGTGGCCTAACGTGCGTGCCACACGCGGCTTGACGCGGCGGTGCGGCTGGCCGGGGGTAGCGTCCCGTCGTTGGTGACGGGGCCCGAGGGGCCAGCGGCGGTGAAGGTGACGTTGACGGTGGTGCCGTGTGGGCAGCAGTAGTCGTCGCCGGGGGCGTATCCGGCGTACCGCAGGACGACGCTCGGGCTGGTGGCGGTTGCCGCCTGGACGAGGGTGACGGCGCTGCTGGGTTCCGGCGCGTCGTAGCCCACGAAGCAGTCGCCGACGAAGAAGTAGGCGCGGACGAGGTTCGTTCCGGTTGGCTGCTGCACCATGCCGAGCAGCACGTTGAGACTGCGTCCCTGATCGTAGCCGCGGGACTCGCTCACGGACATGCCGTCGGCCTCAAGGTAGGCCTCCGCGTCGAAGACCGATCGGATGCCGCAGCGCGAGCGGGACGGGCCGTTCTGCTGCGTGCCGCTGATGGCGCCGCCGCCTGGCTGGGCGCCGCCGCCCGGCTGGGCACTGTCGTCGCTGACAGCGGTGGTGCCGCCCGGGCCGCCGTTCGCCGAGGTGTCGGTCGACGCGTCGCCAGTCCTCGAATGGCTCGGGCCGTTCGGGCTGTTCGGGCCGTTCGGGCTGTTCAGGCCATTCGGGCTGTTCAGAGCGGTGGGGGTGTTGGGGGACGACTGATGGGTCGGGGAACGCTCGGCCGTCACTGCGGTGGGGCCGGCGGGTGTCACCACGGTCTTTGCGCCGGTGGGCCGCACCGCCCAGGCCACTGCGCCGGCCGCGACGACCAGGGCCAGGGCCATCGACGCGAGCACCCCCCGCCGCGCCCAGCGCCGTCCCTGGACCGGGTGGCCGCTGGTCGCAGGCTCGCCGGCCAGCGGGTGACGTGGCCCGGTGCCACCGCCCGGTGAGCTGGCGGGCGCACCGGGCGCCAGAGATGTGATCTTGGTTTCGTCGCCGTCATCACCGGCTTCGGCGTCGGCGGGGTGGGCGGAGGCGAGGGACGGCGTGCTGTCGGCGGTGATGCCGGCGGCGGCGAGAGCATCCCGTAGCTGTGTGGTGCTCGGCCGGTCCGTCGGGTGCTTCGCCAGCGCGCGGCGGACGACGGGAGCCAGCCGCGCGGGCAGATCGTCCAGATCGGGCTGGCCGTGCAGGATGCGCAGGCCGACGGCCTCGATCGTCTCGGCGTGGAACGGGGAGCGGCCGCTCGCGGCGAAGCTGACACACGCGGCCCAGGCGAAGACGTCGCTGGCCGGACCGGCCGGCTCGCCGCGGATCTGCTCGGGGGCCATCCACGCGACGGTGCCGATCGTGGTGCCGGTCCGGGTGTGGCGGGTGGCGTCGTGCGCGCGGGCGATCCCGAAATCGACGATCTTCGGGCCGTCCCAGGCCAGGATGATGTTGGCGGGTTTGAGGTCGCGGTGCACGACGCCGGCCGCACCGATCGCGACCAGCGCCTCGGCGAGCCCGGACACGCAGCCGTCGAGCACCCGGCCGGTCAGCGGCCCGTGTTCGTCGACGGCTTCGGCGAGGGTACGTCCCTCGACGTATTCGGTGGCGTACCAGGGCTGCTCTGCATCGGCATCGGCGTCGACCAGCGCGGCGACGTACCGGCTGTGCACCCGGCCGACCGCGTCCACCTCGGCGCGGAACCGCCGGCGAAAATCCGGCCGGGACGCGGCCCGCGGGTTCGCGGTCTTGACCGCGACCGGCTGCCCCTGCGGCCCGTAGGCGAGATAGACGATGCCCATCCCGCCGGACCCGATCCGCTGGTGCAGCGCGTAGCCGCCGACCTGCCGCGGATCGCCGTCCTGCAGGGGTTCGACCATGGCAACCCGTTCCCCTCCGCCGACGCCGTCATCAACAAGACGCCGGCCCGCGTGCATGCGTTGCCAACCTGTCGGATAGCCGATCGCGGCTTGCCGCCTGGCGTTCCCTGCTGACGTCCGACGCCGTTCCCTGCTGACGTCCGGCGCCGTTTCGGGGTGCGGTTCAGAACGGCCAGTCGCCGCGGGAGCGGGCGTCGAGCTGGGCCAACAGCTGAAATCCCGCGTCCGACAGTCCGCCGACCGTCACCCGGTTCGCCGCCGACGGCATGTGGGCAGCCGGATAGCCGGCCAGGTTGAAGGTGACGACCGGTACCTGCGGCAGCCTGGTGGGGGAGTCCTGCGACTGCTCGTCGGTCACGATCACTACCCGGTCATGGCCTGCGTAGGTCTCCTCGAACGTGGTCCAGGTCAGGGTGCCACCCAGGTTCGCCCGACCGTGCTCGGCGACCAACGGCAGCACGGATGCGCCGCGGGGAAGGTCGATCCGCCGGTGGTGCGCGGACTGCTCCCCCCAACCACCGGTCGAGCCGTAGACGTGGACATCGGCATTCTCGGCCGCAAGGCCGATCGCGAAGCCGAACAGGGCGGCGGCCTCGGCCCGGGTGACGGTTCCCCGCCGCGACAGCGGGGCGTACATCGACCCGGACTGGTCGACGAGCACCAGGGTTCGGCCCGGCAGCGACGGCACGTTGGCCAGGCTGTGCTGCACCGCCTGTTCCAACGGCCAGGCCCAGCGCAACGACGGCGCCGCCCGGAACGCGGACAGGAAACGCAGCGGGAACATCCGGGAGCGACGCACCTGCTCCGCATCAGTGAACCGCGCCGCCGCCTGCAGCGCGACGGCGTCCGGCACGCCGGCCTCGTCGATGTTGCGCAGGTTGCGTGTCAGCGCCAGCAGCCCCATCGACGGAATCATCGCCGTCCAGGCGGCGGTGTCCATCGGGCCGTCAAGCCAGCCCGACAGCGCCTCCCACGTCATCCCGGCCTCGGCGAGGAAACCGGGCGCGGCGGCGCCCCACGAGTGCAGCTCGGCGGCCCGCTGCGCCGTGGGGATGGCGTCCAGCCGGGCGCGGGCGCGCAGCACCGGGAGCAGCGGCGACGGTGCGCCGTCGCCGTGGTGGCGCCGGTCGAGAAGGTACCGGAAAAGATCTGCCTGCCAGGGGGCGGACGGCTTCGGATGCACCAGCTCGATGACATCCGCGAGCCGCCAACGCTGCGACAGCCCGTCGTACTTCAACGCGGCCTTCTCGGTGAACAGGCGGGTCACCGCGTCGGCGACCCCGCGCTGCACACCACCGGGCAGGGTCGAGTTCGACCTGGGTCCGGTCCAGTAGGCGCAGAACTCACCCGGTTCGTCCGGACGCTGCAACGCGCCGCCGATGACACCGCGGACGCCCGGTACGCCGGCCCGCCGGCCTTCGGGAAGCGTCCGGACGGCCCGGGCGTACTCGGCGGCAGCGATGATCGACGCGGTGCGCATGTTCGCGCCGCTGCGAAGCCACGGGATGAACCGGGCGACCCAGGCGGCGTCTTCGTGGACGGCGGCGTGGATGAGGGCGACGAACCGGTTGTCGCGGTCGTCGGCCTGCTCGTAGAAGGCGTTCTCGCCCACCATGGTGGTGACCGCCAAGAGAAAAAGCTCGCTTCTGACGTCACGGGACCAGCCGGCGCCGCCTTCGGCGGTCAGTGTGGCCGTGGCGGTGCGGATCGGGCCCTGTTCGGCCTGTGTTGCGGCGGCCCTGGCGAGCTTGCCCATCCCATCCTCCCGGTTGACCGGGGACACGAACCTGAGTGACGCCGAGTACCAGATCGAGGAAGCTCTTATATCAGTGCTCTGCCGGACTGAGCTACCAGGCGGCTCGCACCGCCTGGGCGGGAGTCGAACCCGCGACCGCTGATTCCAGTGAAGTATGCCGCCTCTGCGCTTCGGCGCCGCTGTCAGGTTTTCGTATCCGAGTACCCGGACGGCCGCAGGTTTCTCTTTGCAGGAGGAAGTAACCCGCGGTCTTCGCTTCGGACGCGACCGACGCTAGCAGAGGGTTCGGGCGGCCCGCCACCGATTTAAAGGACAGCGGCGCGACGCTGGACAACGCCATCGACGACGTTCTCCGACGCGTCGAGGTCGAGCACCACTGACCCAACGGGCAGCGCCAGGGTGGCGGCGGAATCCGGGCACGGCGCAGGGCACCCTGGATCTCAAGGCGAGCGGCTCGGCGCCGCACCGGTTCTGCGGCGTGAATTGAGCTCCTAGTCGCGGGAGACCCACCAGCTGGAGCCGCCGACGCGGTCGCCCGGGTTCCAGATGAACGCGTACTTGCGGTCGGAGTCGTAGTTGTAGACGGGTGCGTAGAGCCAGCCGCTCTTGTCGTCGTTCCACAGGCCGACGGAGTCGCCGTGGCGGATCACCTCGTGGCCGGCGACGGACAGGCCACAGTTCTCGAGGATCCTGACGACGCTGTTGATGGTCAGTGCGTCGCCGTAGGGCCCGCGCAGTTCACGGATTCGCACGATCTTGTCGCTCGCGACGAACTCGACGCTGCCGGATCCGGAGACGTCACCGTCGACCGAGAGGTCGTGCAGCACCTTCAGCCCGTTGTGGCCGTAGGTGCTTATCTTCTCGCCGACCTCGATGTCCTCTCCCAGCCGTGCACCGTTGATGCCCACGGTGGTCAGCTTGGACCCGACCGTCAGGTCGTCGTTGGCGTTGAGCAGCCCGTCCACGGTGACCCGGGACTGGGCGGAAACAGTGCCCTCGGCCGTCAGCTCCCCCCGGACCGTCACGTCGTCGCGGGCGTACAGCGAGCCGTACAGGTCGAGTGTGGATTCGGCGGTGATCTGGCCGGAGACGGTGACCTGGCCGGAGACGGTGAGTCCGGTCAGGGTGGGGTTGTTGACGGTGACGGTGAGGCTGGCGTACTGCTCGACCGATGCGAAGCCGTTCGCCGTCGCCGCCGCTTCCGCCGCCACGGCTTCCGGCGTGCCGTCGGACGCCGCGGACGCCTTCAGGACGAAGGTGGTGTCGTTGTGGATCGTGCCGGAGGGAACGGACCACGAGGTGCCGGTGCCCTCGTACACGGGGGACTCGTTCCCGCTGCCGTCGTACAGCCAGAAGTAGGTGCCGTTGCTCTCCCAGGACAGCTGCAGGGGATCGCCGGCGTCGATCCTCGTCTGGGGGATGGTCGGCCGGTACGAGCTGCGGGACAGGAAGTTGCGCAGGTAGAAGATGGGTTCGATGACGGGCAGGGTCAGGGTTCGTGGATTCTTGCGGGTGAATCCCTGTGGTTTCAGGCTGGAGGATTCGGCGATCTGGATGAGGAGCGGGTCTCCGGTGGCGGTGGCTATCAGGCCGCTGATACTGAAGGTCAGGGGGTAGGTGACCGGATTCTTGGGGTTGGCGTTGTGGAAGGTGAGCACCTGGTGATCGGTGCCGGCCAGGATGAGTTCCTGGTCGGCGTCCGCTGCCAGTGCCACCGGCTGCCAGTTGCCGTCGTTCACCGCGACGCGCGGATTCTCGGTGAAGTAGGCGGTACCGCTCTGCGTGTTGACCGGTACGGAGACCGCGATCCGGTCGGCGTAGATGGTCTGGTTGCCGTGGATGACGGAGATGTTGATGCGGGCCTCGGTGCCCTTCTCGGGGTCGCCGCCGGCCTCGAGTGGCGAGGGATGAGTGGCGGGGCTGTAGTCGAACAGCGGGTTTTCGGGCACGGCGAAGTCTCCTGGTGTGCGGCGGTGTGATGTGTGGCGGCGTGGAGTGTGCTGGCGTTCTTCGGGGAAAGAAGTCCGCTACTGCTCCGGGTCGGCGAGGAAACGGAGCAGACCGTCTTCGAGCAGAACGGGGCTGTCCGGGAACTGCGCCTCCAGCGGTGCCGGGACCAGCCTGTACGACACCCAGGGCGCCTCCCGCGGCGCGGGGCGCAGCCAGGACCACGAGCCGTTCTTCTCGGCCGGCCGGGGGAAGGCGAGGGTGCCGGCCTCGGAGCCGTGATCGACCTCGGAGCCGTGGTCGGCGTCGGGACCGGCCGCTGAGCCGGAGCCGGGCGGGCTGGCCGGAACGTGTTCGGTGGTGAGGACGGGGCCGACGTGGAACAGCGCCTGCAGGCGACGCAGGGCCTCGTCGGTGTGCCGGGGCGCGACGGTGACGGTGGCGGTGGGCACGATGCCGCTGGTGGCGTGGACGGGGGCACGCGGATCGAGGAGCAGCAGCAGCCGGGTGGGCGCCGGGTCGCCGAACGTCAGTGGGACGTAGTTTCCGGCCGGCCCAGCTCCGGCCGGCCCGGATTCGGTACCCGCGGCCTCGGCCGGGTCGGGCGGCCCGATCTGGACGGTGTAGTCCTGCTGCTCGTCGGGTGCGGTGACGCTGTGGAAACGGTCGTAGTCGTAGGACCCGTCCGGGCCGGTGGCGTAGTAGCCGATCAGGCCGTCGTCGCGGGCGGCCACGTCACCGAGGCGGATCTCGAACCGGTCGCCGGTGAAGGCCGGCGGTGGCGGGTCGAGGGTGGCGGACCAGCCGGTGTCGCGGATGGGGGGTCCCTCGAGGGTCAGCCGCAGCTGCGCGGGGACGAGGGCCAGCGGACGTCCGAGCAGCAGGGACAGGTTCTGGTCGGCGCGCCGACCGAGCGGGTCGGTGGTCCACAGGGTGGAGTCGATGACGTCGAGGAAGGCGGTGACGTTCGCTTCGGTGGCGAGTCTCGCCGAGCCGATGAGGGCCGCGATCTCGGGGGCGTGGGCGGCGAGCTGGGCCAGGGTGGTGATGGCGCTGCCGGGTGGGGGTTCCCACTGGCCGGTGCGCCGACCGTCGGCCCCGGCGAGCAGCCGGTAGGTGCCGAGCAGGAGCCCTGCCGGGTCGTAGAGCAGCAGGCTGTGGTCGAGGTGGTTGGGCAGGATCCAGCCGCAGAGGGGGCTGGGGTCGGCCGCGGTGCCGACGACGCGCGTGCCGGTCTGGGCGTCCAGGAGGTCGAAGTCGAGGCGGGCGGGTTGCAGGGGACGCGGGGGTAGCTGGGCGACGGAGGCGATGGTGGGCGTCAGCGAGGTCCGGGCGACGAGGGCGGTGTCGACGGTGAGCGGGAAGTTGCGGTAGTCGTGCAGGCCGCCGCTCTGGGTGTCGCCGCTGACGACGGTCAGGACCCGGCCGAACTTGTCGTAGAGGAAAAGCTCCTCGATGCAGATCTGCCCCTGGCGGGTCTCGTGGAAGGGGGCGCTGGCGCTGCCGGGCAGGTACGGGACACTGCTGACCCGGCCGCGGTAGCGCGTGGGCAGGCCGTCCGCGGTGGCGGCGTCCGGATAGCCGGCGAGGTCGGCGACGGTGGGAAAGTCGGGGTCGTCGGTCGTGGGGCGGCGAAAGGCCCGCAGGTCGCGGGCGGCCAGGCGCGCGTTGAAGCCGGTGAGCTCCTGGGCGAGCAGCCCCCAGTCGCCGATCGCGGCGAGCCAGGCGTCGAGCTGGTTGCGCTGGTTGCCGGTGCCGTGCTGGGCGACGTACTCCGTCAGCCGGGCGGCGAACAGGGACCGGGGGTGCGGGCCGAGCGCGCTGACACCCGTGACGGTGACCCGATCGACGGGAACGTCCGCGCCCTGCGGGGTGAAGCGGTAGTCGGTGCCGTCGAAGGTCCAGCAGCGCTGCGCGCCCACGGTGTGCGGGATGTGCCGGTAGGAGATCTTCCAGTCCATGAACAGCGGCTCCCAGGGCTGGGCCCAGGGTTCCAGGCCCAGCTGCGGGAGGGTGCCGGTGTAGGCGGCGGGTGGGTGGGCGCTCAGGACGGCCCCGACCTGCTCCGCCGACAGGCCACCGGTGGTGGCCAGTGCGGCGGCGTTGCCGGGATCGAGCAGGAAGTACTCCGCGAGCAGGCCGGGTACCTCGGGTGGGAAGGCGTCGAGACCCGTGATGGCGGGCACCGGGCCGCGCCCGGGTACCGCGGTGATCGTCGTGCCCGCGACCGTGACCGCGCTGATCAGCGCGGCGCCGTCGGCGGTGAGAGGCCGGACGGGAACGGGCTGGTCGGCAACGGTGGCGTCCGCCGGGGGCAGGACCCCCGACAGGCTCACCACGGGGTTGTTGCTCTGCGCGAACGGGGCACGCGGGACGGCCTTGAGTTCGGCGCCCCCGCCGAGTCCCTTCGCCGCGGCGAAGGCGCCGATTCCGGCGAGGAACGCGTCGTGGGCGCTGGCGTGGGCCTGGGTGCGGTCGGGCTGGGGGACCTTCGCGGCCAGCTCCCGCACCTCGGCGGTGCGCACGCGCACGGTGTGGGCGAGTGATCCCGCCCGGTCGGCGTCGAGTTCCCGCACCAGCTGGTCCTGGTCGGGGACGTCGTCGGGCGGGAACATCGCCTGCCCGGCGATCCCGTTCTTCAGCCACAGGGCGTTGAGCTGCCACTGCAGGTCCGCCAGCTCGCCGAGGTGCGCGTCGAGCTGACGCTGGTCGTCGTTGAGCGTGGCCAGCCAGGCCGGCGGGACGAAGACGGGCGGCACCGCGGCCTCGGTGGACGGGCGGCCGGTGGACGGGCTGTCGGTGGGTGCGGTGTCGGTGGACGTGGTGTCGGTGGACGCGGTGTCGACAGGGGGCGGGGTGACCGTCCACCGGTGGCCACCGCCCGACGCGGCGAACGAGGCGTCGCGGACGTGGCGGCGGACCCGCTCGTCGCCGCCGGTCTCCTCGGCGACGGCGAGCAGGTCGTGCAGGAACGCCCGCAGCAGTGCCACGTCGGCGGCCGACGGCGTGGCGCCGGTCGCGTGCAGGGCCTGGCCGGCGAGGGCGGTGAAGGCGTCCTCGGTGGTGTTGCCCAGGGCGACGCTGAGCGCACCGTTGTCGCCGATCGTGTCCAGCGGGTCCGGGACGGGCGCCGCGCTCGCGGCGGGATCCCAGCCGACGGCCAGGGCCGTCCCGGCGTACAGGCTGCGGGCGATCGGGCTGACCGTGGCATCGTGTTCGGCCTCGCCGGTCAGGCGGGGATCCTGCCAGTCCAGGTGCGCGAGGTGGTCCGGGTAGGAGACGGCGGGCGGGCGGGTGGCGAGCACGTCGGCGTCCGGATCGGAGTACCAGCCGATGACCCGGTAGCCGAGGGTGGTGGCGGACGTGAGGTCGGCGAGGTCGTCGAGGAAGGAGAAGACGTTGGTGTTGTGCGGGGTGTAGGTGGTGAAGTAGGGGTCGCCGCTGGCTAGGGCGGTGACGAACAGCGGGTCCCGGCCGGCGCGTTCCGTCCACGGGGTGTCGGTGTGGGCGAAGGCGAGCCCGATCTGGACCTGCCGGACGTCGGGGTCCATGGTGTTGCGGTAGGGGTCGGAGCTGGCCTGCCAGGCGCGCAGGGTGGCGGCGTCGACCAGGTAGGGGCTGGAGCGCACGAGGTCGTGTCCGTCGTCCTGCGCGTGCGGGCTGCACGGGCAGTCGCTTTCGATCACCCACGCCCGGGCGAGGCGGGTGCCGGTACCGCTGACGCGGATCACCAGCCAGCGGTTGGGCACCAGCGGGTAGCGGATCTCACCTGTCACCGGATCCTGGACGCCGTGGCGCAGCCCCCGGGGCAGGGTCCAGTGCAGGTGGACGCCGGTGTGGCTGTGCACCGGATCGTTGCTCTGGCGGTCGCCCCCGTCCGGTTCCGGGCTCAGGTAGTCGTCCAGCGCCAGGTAGGTGTGCTGCCAGCTCCGGAAGGCGTCGCGGCCCTGCAGGGCCCGGTTGACCACGAGGACGTCGAGGTCCACGGGGACGACGAGGGCGGGGCGGGTGGTCAACCTGGGTCTCCGTTCGGGCCGGTGAAGCGGATGGCCTCGGGGACCCTGACCATCTGCAGAGCCAGGTCGGCGGGGCCGAGGGGGCCGACGGCGGTGCCGTGCGCGGAGCCCAGCGCCGTCGTCAGCGCGGGGACGAGCGAACCGAGGTCGAGGATCCGGCCGCTGGCACCGGCACCGGCCCGCAGATGGTCCAGGACGGGGAAGGTGACGTCGGGGCCGAACTGTTCGCCGAGCGGGCGGCCCCCGGACGGGTGCGGTGGGGCCAGCAGGTTGCGCAGCGGGATCAGGCCGTGGTCCTGCACGCCGAACCGGAAGCCCTCCTGGGGCTCGGCGAGTTCGACGACCGCGGGCAGGCCGTCGAACAGGCACAGCAGCACGGTGGGGGAGAGACGGTCCATCCGCAGCAGGGGCAGCGGTGCACCCGCCGGGTCGCTGGCCCGGACGGCGAGGTTCGGCCAGCCGGAGACGAGCGCCGAACGCAGCAGCAGACCGCTGACCGGTCCGAGGACAGCATCGCCCCCTGACGGGTCGCCGGACGTGGTGTCCGGTGGTGCGGTGGCGCGCTGCGTCGCGCGGTAGCCGGCCGCCTTCGCCGCCGCCGCGGCCCGAATGGTGGCGGCGACGATCTGGTCCTGCGCGGTGTCCCGACTGGACTGCGCGCCGATGCTGAGCGCACCGGAGACCAGGGCGTCCAGCCAGCTGGGGTCGAGGTGGAAGAACCGCAGCGACTCCCGTGGCAGCATCCGCTCGTCGGGCACCAGCGGGGTGAACGGCACGGGGTACAGCAGCAGGAGCCGTCCGAGCCAGTCCGTGACCGGGTCGAGGTGGTCCGCGAGGCCGCCGCCAGTGTTCGTCGCCGCGGCGAGGGTGGTCCGGGTGGCGTCGGATCGCAGCACGGCCGCGAGCCCGTCGGCCGGGTCGG
>NZ_JAMQQG010000088.1 GCF_023716925.1 Frankia sp. R82 | reverse complement strand
TGATCTCGGCACCTGTACTCCTCCCTGAGACCATTATCTCAAAGAGCCCAGGTGTGAACAGAATCGGGTCAACTTCACAGTGCGTGATGCTGCCGACGATGCCGCGCGGCCAGGTGGGCTCGCCGCGCGGCCCGCGCAGAATCGGCCGTGGGGCAACACCGAGGCGGGCGAGGGCGAGGCGGGCGCAGGCCCGTCCGGTGACAAACTCCGCGCGCCGAGAAGGCACTGCGCGAGCGACGTACTCGTGCTCGCCAGCCAGCAGTTCCGCGTCGCAGTCCGCGCGGGTGTCCGCGCACTCGGCCGGTGGGGGCACGATCTCCTCGATCAGGGCCCGGAGCGCTCCGCGGCGAGGCTGCGACGTGAGCGGGTTTGGAACACCGTCCATGACTTCCTTCCACAACGTGGACACCACGTTTCGTACGGCCGGGCGTCAACGGGCACAATGCGCCCGACATACCTCTCCGGACTTCCAGGGCGACCCTGTAGAAAACCCCTACCCGGAGATCGGGGCGAGGGTTTTAGAGATCAGACCGAGCACCTCGGGCACATGCTGGAGCAGGAAGAAGTGTCCGCCTGGGTAAATTTTCAGGTCGAAATCACCAGTGGTGTGTATGGACCAGGCGCGCGCCTCGTCCAGGGTGGTCTTCGGGTCCTGCTCGCCGGTAAGCACGGTGACCGGGCAGGAGAGCACCGCGCCGGAGCTGGGGACATAGGTCTCGATCGCGGTGTAGTCGCCGCGAATTGCGGGCAGCATCAGGTCGCGCGTCTCCTGATTCTCCAGCAGGCCGAGTCCAGTCCCGTTGAGCAGCCGCAGCTCCTCGATCACGCCCGCGTCATCGCGTTTGTGCACATTCTCGTCCCGGCGCGTGGACGGCGCCCTCCGGCCCGAGGCGAACAGATGACGAACCGTGAGGTTCGCGCGCTGCTGGAGCCGCCAGGCCACCTCGAAGCCGAGCGTGGCACCCATGCTGTGGCCGAGCACGGCGGGCGCGCGGCCGGCGGTCCACGGGCCGAGCGCCTCGCATATTCGGTCGGCGAGAACGCCGATATCCCGGACGCAGGCCTCGAAGCGGCGGTCCTGGCGTCCGGGATACTGCACGGCGAGCACCTCGATGCCTGGGCTCAACGCTTTCGACACCGGGAAGTAGAAGCTCGCTGAGCCGCCCGCGTGCGGCAGGCATACCAGCCGTGGCGCACCCTCCGCGGCTGGGTGAAACCGTCGAATCCACTGGTCGCCGCCTGATGCTATGCCGGTCATGCCGTCACCGTTTCTTCTTGTCGTTGAACGCGTTGGGTGGACAGCCCGCGGGGGGCCAGGGGGCTGGCCAGGCAGCCGCGCTCTACCCCGCGGCCTCGCGATGCAGGCCGAACGCCAGGTCATGCCTGCGCTTCACCTTGAGCTTGCTGTAGACCTTGGTGAGGTGCTGCTCGACGGTGCTGACCGTTATGTACAGCTTCGAGGCGATCTGCCGGTTCGAATAACCGTCCGCCGCGAGCGCGGCCACACGGCGCTCCGCCTGGCTCAGCGTCGAGACCGGCCTCGGCGCCTGAGGCTCCTCGGCCTGCTCCGTGCCCTGCATCGAGTCGGTCTGCGGAAGCAGCGAGCCGGTCAACGCACGGGCACCGCACTGCCGAACGATGTGGTACGCCTGTCGGCTGATTCGGCGGGCTTGGTTGATCTCGCCCAACGTGTGGTATGCCACGCCCAGGTCGGCGAGCGTGTAGGCGAGCTCCAGCCGATCGCCGCCGGCTTGGAGCGCCTTGACGGCCTGACTCAGCCGCAGCGCCCGCTTGGGTAGGTCGCTGCACGCGGCCAGCACCCGCAACGAGATGCCACGCTCTCTTTCGTGCCACGGCGAGAGCCTGCGCAACTGATCGTTCACCAGCTCGCGGGCGGACTGAGCCCCGTTTATCCGCAGGTGGACGAGCGCGGCGTCGCTTCGCCAGGGCACCAGCGCGGGATAGTCCATCCGCCAGGCCGCGGCCAGCCGCCCAATGGTCCGGAAGTCGCGCAGCGCGCTGCCGAAGTCTTCGCGGGCGATGTGCACGCGTCCCCGGGCCTGCAGGTACAGCAGACCGAACGGGGTCTCGAACATGGCGTCGGGCACGGGGATCTGTAGGTGGCTGAACGCCTCGCAGTACCTGCCCATCGCCGTCCCCGCCTGCAGCAGCACGCTGAGCGGCAAGCCCACCGCGACGCCCCAGCTTCCGGCGGAGGTCAGCTGCAGGGCCTCGCGGGCCTGCGACTCGGCCAGCGTGACGTCGCCCTGCCGCAGCGCGGTCAGGGCGCGCGCAGCGGTGAACAGCGCATTCCAGGTGGGTGCCCCGTGCTCGGCCGCGTCCTGCCGCAGCGAGTCGGCCCACTTGGCTGCCTGATTCACGCGGCCGCCGAAGATCAGTGCGGAGAGCGCGGATACCAGCAGCGGCAGCGTGCGCTCCTCGAGCCGCACCTCCTGCAGCACGCGCTCGGCGGCGTCCCCGCCGTCCGCGTCTGTCAGCATGTTGACGAGCAGGGAGACCGCGAGTTCAGCCGGTCCGCTGCCCGCGAGCCCTAGGCGGAACCGTTCAGCCAGCTCGTTGATGCCCGTGGCCTCGGGCCGCCCGGGAAACAGCAGCGAGGACCAGGCCCGCTGCGCGTCCAACCGGGCCTGATAGCGGCCGTCGCCGCCGAACGCGGCGGCCCGGCGCATCGTCTCGCGCGCTTCGTCTGCCCGGCCGAACCAGAGCAGACCACTGATTCGGTTCAGGATCGTGCCATCGTCAGCGAGGTCGCCGACCGCCTCCGACAAGGGACGGTCGTGGTGACGGATCGCCAAAGCCGGGTCGAGACGCCATGCGGCGCGCGAAAACACAGAGCGGACGGCCGCGCGGGACGCCGCATCCGGTGCCAGTTGGTGGGCGAGCCGCAGGTAGTCGAGCGCGTTGCCGACCTCCCCGCAGGTCAGGGCGTGCTCCGCCGCGTCGTTGAGCACGGCGCCGGTCCAGGAGGCGTCGTGCCCGCCGGCGAGCAGTAGATGGTCCGCGATCACCTGGGCCTGCGAGCCCTCCAGCCACAGCGCCTCGGCAGCCTCGGCGTGCATCTCGGCGCGAAGCTCAGGCCGCAGGCCGTCGAGCACGGCGTCGCGCAACAGCGGATCGCGGAACGCGCGGTCCGCCAGCACGCCGCCCGCCTCGAGAAGGGACAGCATGCGCTCCAAGGCGCCGCAGTCCAGCTTGGTCAGCCGCACGACGGTGGCCACCGGAGCCTGCTCCCCGACCACGGCCAGCCACCGGGCCACGCACAGCATCGCGGAGTCGGAGCGATGCAGGATTCTGAGCAGCGCCCGGCCGGTCTCCGGGCCGACGCGCATCAGCGGGCCGCCTGGGCCGTCGGCCGGTCGATGCCGAACGTCCTCGATCAGTCCCCGGACGAGCGCTGGGATGCCGCCACTCAGCCGCAGGCACTCCGGCGCGAGCCGGGCCGCGGTGTCCCCTCCGAACTGCTTGGCGAGGACGGCCTCGACCGACGCGGGCCCCAGCGGGTCGAGCCGAATACGCGAGACCGCGGGTAGTTCGGCCAGAAAGGCCGGGTTGAAAGGCCCTGGCCCGTCGGCCGCGCTCAACAGCAGGAGCAGCGGCGCGTGGCCGAGCCGGTTGGCGACCGAGGCCAGTGCGCTCAGCGAGGAGCGGTCGGCGTGCTGGGCGTCGTCAACCGCGAGTATCAGGGCCTGGCCAGTCTCCTTGAAAAGGTCGAGGATGAGGACGCTGAGATTGTGCGCGACGCTGGAGACAATCTCGTCGTCGTCGGCTGCGAACTGGTCCGCCGCGTCCCTCTGGGTAAGCACGCTGCGCACGGCGAGTTGCCCGGCGGCGCGCTCGCGAACCGCGGCCGGCAGAACCGGGCTAAGGAACAACTGGCCGAGCACCCCGAACTGCAGGTTACGCTCCGCCCTGGACGCGGTGGCCTCGCAGAACAGCTCGCCCGCTGCGATGGCCCGGTCGGCGAAGGCGTGCACGAGCCGGGTCCTGCCCACCCCCACGGCTCCAGTCACTACCACGATCTGCCGGGCGCCGCCGCGACAGCGCCCCACATGCTCGGATAGCTCAGTCAGTCCGCTCATGTCTTCCGTGTTCGCCAAGACTGTTCTCTCTTAACACCAGGCCCCATGCGCCCATGCAGAAAATTTCTCGGCGCAAAGGCAGACAATTCATAAACGGCCACGAGCGAAGCGACCCAGACGCGTTCGTCGAAGAATCACTGCAGCAGCCGCAATACTCGTTCAGCCGACCGACAGTCATGCGCCTCCGATTCTTTGTACAATCTGGACCTGGGGTAGGCCTACGCACATCGAACTGACCGGCAGGAGCGGCGGTGTTGGAGATCTGGTACGCCAGGCGAAGACGTCGCAGGCTGGAGCGCCTCTGTCGCGGGATCGTGTCGGGCTGGGCGCCGGGCAGACAAACAGGCCCCTTCTCGCAACGCCGGTCGGGGACCGGTTGCCAAGGCGGTGACGCGGTGGGCCGGCCCCGCAGGACCGGCTGGATGGACTGGCCGACGAGCCGCAGACGGGCTGTCCGCGCGCTTGCCCTGGACGCCCTGCTGCACAAGGCCATCACGAAGACGCTGGACGGCGGCGAACACTGGTCGCCGCGGCGACGACTGAGTCGAGGCCGCAGGCGTGTTGTTCGCGGGTCACATGGGGCCGGGTGAGTTAGGTTCTTGTGTCAAAGTTCTCGATGCCGCCCCAGCCTGTGGCTTCGCGCACCGGCAGCACGGCGACCCGGGCTGGGGCCGAAGACCGCCCCACGACGGACATCGATCACGGCGAGGTGGATGACGACAGTCGGACGGTGCTGTGAAACACGATCGCCGAAAGCCCGGCAACATCGTCGCAGAAGATCGTGTCGCGACATCCAGATACAGCCAATTCCACTCCTTGGAGTTGGTTTCTGGAAACATCAGCGTTCCCCCATCCGACGGCGCCAGCCGAACGTTCACGCCGTCACGAGGTACCGCCTAATTCGCCCCTGTAGCACCAGAGGATATGTCAACCGAAGTTCACCCTGACCAGTCGGGAACATCTTAATACCCCAATTCCCCGCATCGAGGTAGCCGTAGAGGTCTAGTAAGGCTGGAACGTACTATGCCAGTAGCCGCCCTAACATAGAAAGACTCCTCCCACCGCGCACCCTGGGCGTCGAGTGGCGAAAGGTTCTACTGGCGAATTGATCTACTACCGCCGGATGTCTCCACTGCGCAAGCTGTTAGACTTCTGGGTATGGGGAGCCATGAGGCGACACGCATTGAGGCTAGCGAACGCATGTCCGAACTGCAAGTGATTCGGGTCTCAGTACAGTTACCACGTGATCGTCGACGAGAGCCCGACTCGAAACCTCGCCCCCCACCTGCGGTTTCTGCCGATATACCCACGCGCCGTGCACTGCGCCGAGCCGCTAACCGCCGGCTGCTCAACACTCGGGCTTTCGTCACCATGCGTAGAAAACTTCAGCGACGCCACCATTGATCCAGCAGACTCGTTCGGACCGCCCAATACGTCCCATCAGGCAGTTCGCGTATACGTGGCTATGACTGTGGACCGCGCTCCGACTACGATGCGTTGACCACGAGGGCTCGCGTCCGCGGATGGTGGCGAGGATGCCGCGGTGCGCGATGGCCTGGTCCCAACCATCGGGTGACTCGCGTCGCCAACACGACACCGTCGACTCATCGATCCTAAGTGCGTGTCTCACGTGGGGTGTGGGAGTTTCTTCCAGCAGGTGATCGCTGCGGCCAGGCAAAGAAATCCGAGGAAGTTCAGCCCGTTCCGTTCGTAGCGGACGGTCAATCTACGGTAGCCGTCAAACCACGCGATCGTCCGCTCGATCTTCCACCTGTGCCTGCCAAGACGTTCGGTACTGTCCACCCCACGCCGGGCGATCCGGACGCCGATGCGGCGTCGGCGCAGGAACCGGCGCAGGCCCTGCTGGTCGTAGGCCTTGTCAGCCCGAAGCTTCGCGGGCCTGCGTCGCCGCTGCCCGCGCAGGCAGCGGATCGCCGGGATACTGGCGACCAGCGGGATCAGGGCGTGGCTGTCGTGCAGGTTCGCTCCGGAGACCGCCACGACCAGCGGCAACCCCTCGGCGTCGGCCAGCACATGAATTTTCGAACCCGGTTTGCCGCGATCGACCGGGTTCGGCCCGATCAGAGTCCCCCTTTTTTCGCCCGCAGACTCGCCGCATCGACGATCACCGACGACCAGTCGATCCGCCCGGCCTCACCATGAGCGTCCAGGACCGCCCGGTGCAGCCGGGGCCAGACCCCCGCCCGCGTCCACGTCTGGAACCGGCGGTGCGCGGTGGGCACCGACACCCCGAACTCAGTCGGAAGATGCCGCCACGCACAGCCCGCGGTCAGCACGTAGACCACCGCGGTGAACACCGCCCGATCCTCCAACGGCGCGGTCCCCCCACCCTGCAGGCGCGCCTCGAACCCGGGCAACAGCGGTTCCACCAACGCCCACAGATCATCCGGGACCAGTCGGGTCGCCAGACTGCTCTCCATCACATCCATGATCAGACATATACCCGCCGCAGCCACACGAGACGCGCTCTAAGCTCGGTCGCGACCCGCGAGTCAGTCCCGGCCTCGGCGCGACGCACCACGACCTACGCCCGCGACGCGAGGGACCGTGCGGTCCTCGCCTGATGCGTCGCCACACGTGCACCGCCCGCCATCCACGGCCGTACCTGTCGAGCAGCGATCATCGTCCCCCAACCGGCAGGACCCTGCTGGCCTATTCGACAGGGCCTACCTGATCTAGAAACAGCGCTCTACCGGACGCCGCATAACGGACTAAACGGCGTGCGCCGACCTCTCGAGCACCGGGTCGGCTCGCTCGAACCGTACCTGCGTGTAATTGGCCAACAGGGTCCGGCAGCCAGACAAAACAAGAAAGTCGTGTCCGAACAGGTCCGGTCAGCCCTCTCCTTCTCCTTCTTCGAATGAGCGGCAACCAACGTGGCGTCCAGGTCGACGACCAGCGGATTCTCGGCGCACACCCAGGCGCGCGGGTCGTGCATGCCAGCCCACGTCCCGTTCCCGGGCGTGGGCCCGGGCAGCGTCGATCGCTTTCAGGGCCCAGACGATCTCGCAAGCCAGCCGGTCAGTGCGGGACACCGTCGGGTCCGAGGCCACCGGCCCGACACGGCCGGTTCAGCGCGCAACAGCGACACGTCCGCGAGGCAGTCCCCGCCCAACGCCAGCGACAGCACCAGGTCGCACAGCACCCTGGCCGCATCGTGCACCGCCCGGCCGGCGCCATGGCGTCAACACCGCCGACCGGGCCTGCCCGAGACCGCTGACCCGGACCGTCTCGGTCAGCATCAGCCCGCCCGAGCGCGACAGGTGCCACACCCGGCGGTGTCCACGGGGACAGACGGGTACGGAGCGGTAGCCTTCACCGCGAAGGTGCTCCTTGGTACCGCTGGATTCAGGCCCTCAGCAAGCCCGGTCCTCCCAGCCCAGGAGCATTTCCTATTCCCGACACCCCAACAGACGATCACCTCGGTGAAAGCCCGAGGCTAAGCGCTGACCACGCCCAGCGCCTGACATAATTGATGGATGGCTTCTCACGAAACCACCAGTGCCGCCGAGCTTCTTGCCAGGACCCGTGACGGTGTCCTGCTCTACGGCCTGACCCCGCCGCGGGCAACCACCACCTCAGAACAGGCGGACGCCGTCGCCGAGGCGACCTTGACCCTGCTCCAGTCAGTGCAGGTCGACGGGCTCCTCCTCTACGACGTGGATGCCGAAGCGGACCGGTCCTCGGCCCCGCGGCCGTTCCCGTTCATGCCCATGATGGATCCGGCCGTCTTCCTCGACCGGCACTTGGCCGGCTGGGCCGGGCCGGTGGTCGTCTACCGCGCCGTGAGCAAGTACACCGGAGACGAGTTGGGCCAGTGGCTGTCGGAGACCTCCCGCGACCGGGTGCTGACCGTGCTGGTCGGGGCGGCGTCCCGGCACCAGGTGGTGCGGACGAGCCTGCCCGAGGCCTACCACCGGCACGCTGAGCTGCCGCGCCCGCCACGCCTGGGCGGCGTTGCGATCGCCGAGCGGCACGCGAATGCGGGTGCAGAGCACCACCGCATGCTGCGCAAGCAGGATGCCGGCTGCGAGTTCTTCGTCTCCCAGATCTGTTACGACCTGGACCACACCCGGAACCTGCTATCCGACTATGCCTACGGCTGCCGGGACCAAGGTCTGGACCCGGCGCCGGTCGTGCTGTCCCTCGCGCCGTGCGGCTCGATGAAGACCCTGGAGTTCATGTCCTGGCTCGGCATCGAGGTCCCCGGCTGGCTGCGGACCGAGATCACCCGGTCCAGCGACCCGCTGACAGCGTCGTACGAGCAGTGCGTCGTCAATGCCCGAGTCCTCATCGGGTTCTGCCGCCGGCTCGGCCTGCCGTTTGGGATCAACGTCGAAAGCCTCACCAACCGCAAGGTCGAGATCGACGCCTCGATCGACCTCGCCCGCGAGATCCGCAGCCAGCTGGACTGAGACACGATCATCGGCCTGCGGATTTCTTCGAGTACTTGAGGACGAGATGGAAATGAATGGCGCTCCGGCCAGTCCGGACCAGATAAGAGTGCTCGCCCTGACCAACTACGGGCATTTCACGTCTATGCTGGTAAAGGATTTCGCCGTTCGGGGTCTTTCCCTGCACTTGGATCGTTTGACGAGGGACTGTCGGCGACTCTTCGACGTCGAACTCGACACCGACGCCGTTCGTCATCATGTGCGGCACGCATTGGCCGGGAATCCGGAACCGGTCATCGTTCGGGTCACGGTCTACGACCCGGCTCTCGACCTCGGGACCATCGGCTCGGACGCGGAGCCGAGCGTCCTGGTGACCACCCGGCCAGCAAGGCACGGAGTCTCGGTGCCCCTGAGGCTTCAGGCCACTCGGTATCGGCGCGAGATTCCGACGGTCAAACACGTCAGCGTCTTCGGGGCGCTCATGCACCGCCGTCGCGCACAGCGGGCCGGCTTCGATGACGTGCTGTTCACCAGCGACGATGGAATGATCATTGAAGCCTCGACGTCGAATATCGGCTTCGTGCACCAGGGGCGGGTGGTGTGGCCTCAGGCCGAATGGCTACCGGGCATCACCATGGCGTTGATCGACCAGGGGCTCGACCGGCTGGCCGCGACGGTACCCGTCAGCCTGTCCGACCTTCCGGACATGGAGGCAGCGTTCGTCAGCAACGCGGGCACCGGCGTACGAGCGGTACTGTCCGTCGACAGCACCGAATGGCGCACCGACCACGAGGTCCTCGACAAGGTACGCAAGCTGTACGCGGAAACCCCCGGCGAGTCACTGTAAGACGCCGCTGTTCCATCGAACACGGGTTGAAGCTGCGTGGCCCTTGGCGAGTATCCGCCACCGGTCCTGGTACGTGCGGCGCTCATGCGTCCCGCCATGCCGATCACGACGATCCGCCCGCGCTCGTGGGATTCGCGGCCGCCGACGTCTCGGCGGCCGAGCGCAGTTCCTTGAGCCTCAGTCGCCGTCGGCCGTCGAGATCGACTTCTCGCGGACGAGCCGGAGCATCTCGGCGACGTCGCGGTTCACGCCTCCGACGCGGGTGGACCCCAGACGAGGTCGGCGGCCTCGGGTGAGCGGAGGTCGGGGGCGTGGACCGTCATCGTGACCGGTGGACCTTGCCGCGTGGGCGCGAGGTGCAGCCGCGCGGTCTCCGGTTCGGACGTCGGCGGGATCTCGGTGGCGCAGTCGCAGTCCTCGGAGCGGAAACCGGCGAATCCGTAGGCTACCTCGGCCATCCGGTTGCGGTCCGTCCTGCGGAAGTCGGCGACCAGGTGGACCCCCGCGTTCGCCGCGGAGTCGGTCAGCCAGCGCAGCAGTATCGTGCCCGCGCCGGAGAAGACCACACGGCATGAGGTGGCCAGCAGTTTTACGTTCCACGCGTGCTCGAACTTCTCGATCAGCAGCACGCCCACCGCGCCGTAGGCACCGAACTTGTCGTCGAGCGTGACTACGAGCACCTCGTGGGCCCCGTCCGCGAGCAGCGAGCGCAGGGTCTCGTCCGAGTAGTGCACGCCGGTGGCGTTCATCTGGCTCGTGCGCAGAGTGAGCTCCTCGACCCGGGTGATCTCCTCCTCGGTGGCGCGGACGATCCGCAGGATCATGCCGAGCGTGCGCAGGAAGTCCTCGTCGGGACCGGCGAACTCGGACCTCGCGGTCTGCCTGTGGGCCGCCGCCTGGTACATCTGGCGGCGGCGCCGTCCGTCGACGGTCATCACCGTGGGTGTGAACTCGGGCAGTTCCAGCAGATCGGCTGCGCGCTCGGCCTCGTAGCAGCGCACCTCGGGATGGTGGTAGGAGACGTCGGCGCGCTCGGCCGGCATGTCGTCGATGAAGGCGATGGTCCCGAGTGCGAACGAGAGTTCGTCTGCGATCTCTTTGACCATGGCGGACTTGGGCGTCCAGCCGATACGCGGCACGACGAAGTACTCCGCCACGCCGAGTTCCTCCAGCCGACTCCACGCGTTGTCGAAGTCGTTGCGGCTGGAGACCGATTGCAGGATGCCGCGCTCATCGAGTCCGAGGATCACCTTCCGGACGGCGTCGCTCAAGGCGACCTTGTCCCGCTCGGCGAGCGTCCCCTGCCACAGTGTGTTGTCGAGGTCCCAGATCAGGCATTTGACCAGCGTCGGCTCGTTCGCCATCAGATGACTCCCTAGATCTCCCACAGCGTGACGATCCACGCCGCCACGGGGCTGTTGTTGAGCACCAACACGAAATCCCCGCGGCTCACGCCCCCCATGGACACGACCCGCTGGAGGTTGAGCACGACGTCCATAGCCCCGAGGTGCCCGGCGTCGGCGAGGTGGGCCCGGCAGAACCGGTGGATCGGCAGCTCAAGGGTCTGCTCGTAGAACCTGAAGGCGCTTTCGGTGACGTTCTGCATCAACGTCGCGGAGACCTCCGCCTTCGTGATCCCGGCGTCCTTGAGCACGCCGTCGACCAGCGCACTCAACCGGACCCTGCTGTGCATGGCCAACTCGAAGCTGTACCGGTCGCGTGAGCGGCATTCCTCGCGCCATTCCGGCATCGGGCCGCTCTTGTAGTCGACATAGAACAGGTCGTGGAAGGCGCCATCGGTCTCCTGTCGGTGGGCGCGCAGCACCGGCCGACCGCCGCGCACGACTGTCATGGCGTAGGCGCCATCGCCGATCACCGTGACCGGATAGCGGATCCGGAACTCGCCGGTCGGCAGGCTGGCGAAGGTGATCAGCACGCTCTCGCGGCTCGGGTCCGCGATCAGCAGATCGCGGGCGAGGGCCCAGGCCGCGGACGAGCCCGCGCATCCGAGACCGTCCACGGCGAAGGCGAAGGCGCCCTTGACGTCGCCGTGCGCCTGGGCCTTGCAGACGTCGGACCCGATCAGCACATCCGGCGCGCGCGGCCCAACCATGATCATCACATCGGGGTTCCCCCCGTACTCCTCAAGCAGCGTCTTGCAGGCCCGGCCGGCCAGCGAGCCGACGTCGCCGTCCTCGAACACGCCGACCGTGCGCACGCCGGAGGTCTCCAGGAACTCGCGCTCCCTCGACCCGAGCTCGGACAGTTCGGGCAACTCGAACACGGCGACCCGCCTCTGCGGCAACAGGCACGTGATCGCTCCGATGCCGATGGTCATCCGCCCACTCCCATCACCCGATCGGCGAGAATCAGCTGGCTGACCTCGTTGCTACCTTCGATGATCTCCATGAGCTTGGCGTCCCGGTAAGCGCGGGCGACGACGTGCCCGTCCTGCGCTCCCGCGGAGGCCAGCACCTGAACCGCGGTCGCGGCGCCCTGGGCCGCCGCCCGGGAGGCGACGAGCTTGGCGAGCACGGCCCCGGTGAACTGGTCGGGTGAGCCCGCGTCCCAGCAGTCACTGGCCCGCTCACAGGCCAGAGTCGCGGTGCGCTCCGCGACGTACAGTTCCGCCAGATGACGGGCGACGAGCTGGTGCCTGGCAATCGGCACGCCGAACTGCCGCCGGTCGCGCGCGTGCGCCGCCGCCGCGGCCAGGCAGGCGCGCAGGATTCCGACGCAGCCCCAAGCGACCGAGAGACGGCCGCAGGTCAGCGCGATCGTGGTGAGCATGGCCAGGGACTGCCCGGCGGCGCCGAGCAGGTTCGTGCGCGGAACGCGCACCGCGTCGAGCGTCACCGTCGCGTGCCCGGCGGCGCGGCAGCCCATCGGCGACTGAGCCGGATCACGCCGGACGCCCGGGCTGGTCGCCGGAACGATGACGGCCGCGCCACCGTCGCCGTAGCGGCCAAAGACAACGAGCAGATCCGCGTACACAGAGGCCGTGATCCAGGTCTTGACGCCGTCGACGACGAGGGTGTCCCCGTCCTCGCGGATCCGGGTGGACATGGCCGACAGGTCGCTCCCGGCGTCCGGTTCGCTGAACGCGACGGCCGCGAGCTCGCCAGCGGTGAGGCGGCGTAGGTAGTGCTCGCGCTGGGTACGGTCGCCGAGCCGCCAGATGGTCCAGGCGCCCATCCCCTGAGAGGTCATGACGCTGCGAAGCGAGCTGCACAGGGAGCCGACGTGGGCGGTCAGCTCCCCGCACTCCCGGCCGGTCAGGCCGAGCCCGCCGAACTGCGTCGCGATCTCGGGGCACAGCAGGCCCTTGCCGCCCAGTCCGCGCAGCAGGTCCAAGGGAATCTCGCCGGCCAGGTCCCAGCGCCCGGCCGCATCACCGACCGCCTCGGTCACGATTACAGGCAGATCCTCACGCATCGGCGGCTTTCCCCAGCCGCAGCACCAAGTCGGTCATCGCGCGCACGGTGCGGAAGTTGGCCAAGGCGAGGTCCTCGCGCTCGATGGAGACGTCGAAGGCTTTTTCCACGAAGACGACGAGCTCCATCGCGAACAACGACGAGAGCACCCCGGATTCGAACAGGTCCTGCCCGACCTCCCACTCGATCTTGGTCCGCTCGACGAGGAAGTCAAGCAGTCGCTGTTCGATCATTGCGATCGTCAGTTGCTCGGAGGTTGATTCAGGCATGATGCACTCCTTTCTTTCCGGTGATGATCGGTCTGAGACGAGAGGTGCGGGTCCGGCGCCAGCTTGCGCGCCAGGGTGATGCCGTCGGCCATCGGGATGAGCGACAGCTCGACGCGATCGTCGTCGCGCAGTGCGGCGTTGAGCTCCCTGATGGCAAGCGTGTCAAGGTCCTGCGCGGCAGGATCCACGACCCGGCCGAAGAACAGGGTGTTGTCGAGGATGATCAGGCCGTCCGGCCGTACCAAGGTCAGCGCGCGCTCGAAGTATTCGGGATAGCCGGTCTTGTCCGCATCGATGAAGACCAGGTCGAAGCTGTCGGGGCCCTGCTCGGTGAGGAGCGCGTCGAGCACCTTTGCGGCCTTGTCGAGCCGCAGTTCGATCCGGTCCGCGACGCCCGCGCGCTCCCAGTACCGCTGGGCGATGCGCGTCCAGCGCTCGCTGATGTCGCAGGTCACGAGACGGCCTCCGGACGGCAAGGCGCGTGCCATGCACAACGCGCCGTAGCCCGTGAACGTGCCGAGCTCCAGCACGTTGCGGGCGCCCACGAGGCTGGTCAGGAGGGCCAGCAACTGGCCCTCCTCTGGCATGGTGACCATCGCGGCGAGGGCGCTCATACCGACGGTCTCGGCCGCCAGATCGCGCAGTACCTCGTCGTCGCGCAGGGAAACGTCGCGCACGTACTGCTGGAGTACGTCGCTCACCTCGACCTGGCCCGCCATCAGAACGTCCCGTATGCGTAGAAACCACGGCCGGTCTTGCGGCCGAATTCGCCCTCGGCGACCTTCCTCAGCAGCAGCGGCGAGGGGCTGCATCCCATGTCACCGGTCCGCTCGTGCAGCACGCGTAGCGAGTCGACCAGGTTGTCGATCCCGATGAGGTCAGCCGTGCGCAGCGGGCCGCTCGGGTGGCCGAGACAGCCCTCCATGAGCGCGTCCACGTCCTCGACCGACGCGCGCCCCTGTTCGACGAGGTCGGCCGCAGCGTTGATCATCCGGTGCAGCAACGTGCTGGTCACGAAGCCAGGCCCGTCTGCCACGACGATCGGCCTGCGCCTGAGCCGCTCGACCAGTGCCCTGACGACGGCCAGCGCCGCGTCGCCGGTCTGCGGCCCGCGAATCACCTCGATCGTCCTGATCAGCGACGGCGGGTTCATGAAGTGGACGCCGACGAGGTCCTCGGGGTGCGGCACCGCTGCGGCAAGCTCGGCGACCGGGATCGACGACGTGTTCGTGATACGAGGTGTACCGGGAGCGACCGCCGCCGCTATCTCGTTGTGCAGCTTGACCTTCGTCTCGAAGTGCTCGGTGACGGCCTCGATGACAGCGATCGCGCCCTCGACGCCCTCCGGCGACTCCGAGGTGGTCAACCCGCCGATCGGCACGTCCGGCAGCGCACCCATCAGCTGGGCCTGCCTAAGATGTCCGCGGACCTCACCGGCCGCAGTGGCGAGCCTGTCCGGATCCACGTCCACCAGCAGAACCGGGACGCCGTGCCCGAGCGCGAGCGCGGTGATGCCGACTCCCATAACGCCGGCGCCGAACACGGCGATACGGTCGCCGCCCGCTCCAGTCATATTCATGCGATCCCTTCCGTGCTAGATGGCTGATTCCAGGAGTTGAGGTGCTGTCTGCCTGCGGGCATGGGGCGAGGGTGTCGATGAGCACATCGCGCACGGCGACCTCATGAATCGAACAACGGCGTCTCACCGCTCACGGATAGAATTCCTTTATCCGCACCGCGCGTTCTTCGTCGGTCAGTTCGGGATCGAGGATCAGGTCGGTGAGCCTCTCGTACTCGCCCTGGTCGATCACCATGCGGCTCTCCTCTCGGCCGACGTCGTGCTTCATGAGGCGACGGCCGGTCATCAAGACGGTCGAATTCCCGACCACCCGGCTGAGGATCCGGAGATTCGCCGCCGGCCATTCGCTCAGCTGCGCGGCGATTTCGCCGATGCTGGCGGCGAAGTCGGCTTGCGAACGCGCCACCGCCTTGAACCGGTAGAGCCCCGACCACCCTTTCACCGGAGAAAGCCGTTCGAGCAGCCACCACTCGCCGTCGGGCACCATGCGGAACTCGAAGCCGTCCTGCAGCTGCACCTCGCTGGTGATCTTCAGCGGACCGAAGGAGGTCGGTTCGCTGTAGCCGACGTCAGCGATCCACTGCTCGCCGTCCAGGTCCACCAGCACGGCCAAGTGCTCGATCTCGGGCCCGAACCGGCCACTCGGCAGTCGCGTGCTCGCCGCCAGCCGGTGCGCCGTGAAGCCGAGCTGTTCGAGCAGTTGACGGAACGATTCGTTCAGCTCGTAGCAGCTTCCACCGGCCCGGCTGACGATCGAACGCTGAAAGGCCTGGACGACGTCGAATTCGGCGCCGGTCAGGAACTCGGCGTCGTTGGGCTGAGTGTGGTATGGCACCGCCCGGACGTGGCTTTCATGCAGACCTCGAAGGGTTCGCAGGCTGGGATCCAGCGGCCCCTCGTAGCCGATGGCGGCGAGGTACTGACCAACGTCAAGCATGGGTCTGCTCTTTTCTCATCAGTTCCGTCAATCGCTCGGCGATCATGGATGGGGTCGGGTGGTCGAACACCAGGGTCGCGGGCAGGGGGACCCCGGTCAGCCTGGTGAGCCGGTTACGGAGCTCGACCGCCGTCAGCGAATCGAATCCGATGTCGAGCAGCGGACTGTCGATGGCGACCAGGTCCCGCCCGGCTGTGCCGAGGATGACGGCTGCTTCGGAGCTGACCAGGCCCGCCAGGTGCTGAACCTGGTCCTGCGGCGCCATCGCGGCCAGCGTCGCCTGCAGCGCTCCCACATTGCTGGCGGCGGCGGTGCGGCGCTGCGGTCCGGCCGCCAGCATGCGCGCCAGCGGCCACGCCCACGGCGCCCCGGGGACCGGCCCGTCGTGACGGCGCAGGACGGCCATATCCAGCACCATCGGAACGAGTACCGGACGTCCGCCGTCGAGCGCCGCGTCGAGCAGCGCCATCCCCTCGGCGGTTTCCAGCGCACCCATCCCGGCCTGGGTTATCCGGGCCACGTCGCCTTCGGTCTTATACCCGGTCATCGTGGTGGCTTCAGCCCAGTAGCCCCAGGCCAGGGACACCGCAGCCTCACCGGCGGCCCGACGGCGGGCGGCAAGAACATCGAGATAGCTGTTCGCGGCCGCATAGTTCGCCTGCCCCGGGGTGCCCAACACCCCCGCACCAGAGGAGAACACCACAAACGCCGCCAACCCCATCCCACGAGTCAGCTCGTCCAAGTGCGTGGCCGCATCCGCCTTCGGACGCAGCACCGTCTCCAACCGCTCCGGAGTGAGTCCGCCCAGAACCGCGTCGTCCAGGATGCCAGCGGTATGAATCACCCCGCTGAGCGGCGCCGGTACTTCGGCAAGCAGGGCTTGGGTTTGAGCCCGGTCGGCGACATCGCAGGCCACGATCCGCACATCCGCGCCGGCGGCCTCCAAGTCGGCACGCAACCGCGCGGCTCCTTCAGCGGCCGGGCCCTGCCGTGAAGCCAGAACCAGACTCCGAACCCCGTGCGCGGCGACCAGATGCCGAGCCACCAGCCCACCCAAGGTCCCAGTCCCGCCGGTCACCACCACAGAACCAGCACCCAGGCCCCCAGCCCGCACGGTGCCGTTGACGTGCTCGGCCCGGGTGAGCCTGGGAGCTTCGACCTGCCCGTCCCGGAGCCGGATCTGCCACTTGTCGGCCGCCGCGGCCCGGCCGAGCAACCCCACCAAGCCCGTGAGTTCGGTGCCGGGGTCCGGATCGGCGAGGTCGACCAGCAGGATCCGGCCGGGGTTCTCCGCCTGGGCCGAACGGGTCAGTCCTGCGACCGCGCCCGCCACCGGATCGTCGCCCGCACCTCGGACGATCACGGCCAGCCGAGCCCCAGCAAAAACCGGCTCGGTCGTGAACGCCTGCAACACTTCCAGCACCCGCGCCAGAACCACCCGGACCCGCGCCAGCTCACCCTCGGCGGAGTCAGCGATCAACGGTTCCGCGTCGAGGATCAACCACTCCAGCCCGTCCTCGCCCAGCGCCTCCAGGTCCGCCACGTCGGCGATCACGACGCAGCCCGGGTGATCGCCGGCGACCGTGTCGCCGGTGGCATGAGTGGCCCCGACGAGGGCGGGCGTCCATTCGACGGCCAACATCATCGCTACGGCTCCGCCCGCGGAGGAGGCGGTGAGCTCCGACGGCATGAGGGGGCGTGAGGTCAGGGCGGCGAAGGTCAGGACCGGGTCTCCGGCGTGGTCGGTCAGGTTCATCCTCAGTCCGTCGGGGCCCTGGGCCGCGTGGATCCGGACGGTGGTGGCGCCGGTGGCGTGCAGGACGACGCGGTTCCACGCGAACGGGACCATCACGCCACCGGTGTCGCTGGGCGGTGCGGTGGCCATGGACAGGTGCAGGGCGGCGTCCAAGAGGGCGGGGTGGATTCCGTATCCGGCCACGTCGGTTCCGGTGTCCTTCGAGAAGTGCACTTCCCCGAACATCTCCCCTTCCCGGGTCCAGGCCGCGGTCAGGCTCCGGAACGACGGCCCGTAGCTGTAGCCGTGTTCGAACAGCCGCTCGTAAAAACCATCCAAGGGCACCGGTTCGGCGCCCGGTGGCGGCCAGGCCGCCAGGTCAGCGCCCTCCTGGACGATCACGGCGGCAACGGGAGCGAGGAAACCCTCGGCATTGCGCTCCCACCCCTCACCACCCGAAGGACGCGAACGGACCGACAC
>NZ_JAMQQG010000087.1 GCF_023716925.1 Frankia sp. R82 | reverse complement strand
GGTACCGAGGGTTCCGCGGAACCGCGTGCCGGCGGCCCGCCGGTGCCCCGCACCGACGCCTCGCCGACGGTGGCCGGCCCGGCCGGAGCGGCTGGCCCGGCCACGGGCAGGTCGGTGGTGCTCGAGTCGGTGGTGCTCGGGTCAGTGGTGGCCGAGTCGGCGGTGGTTCGGCGGGCGCGGGCACCGAGCAGGACGCAGACCGCACCGAACAGGCCGGCGACCGCGCTACCGACCAGCCAGGCGAACGCCACGTCGGCCAGGCCGCGGGTGGCCAGAACGAAGGCCAGACCGTCGATGAGCACCGCGTACAGCATATTGGCGATGATCAGGGCGCGAAGCTGGCCCTGCAGGCGCAGCATCGCGTTCGCCCAGCTGTTCAGCCCGACGCAGACCGCGGCGAGGGCCAGCACCTGCAACGTGTGGCCCGACTCGTGCGGGTAGTTGCTGCCGAAGATGGCCAGCGCCGGTGGGCCGGCGACCGCCAGCACCGCCGAGGCGGGCACCAGAAAGACCGCCAGCATCCGCGCCGAGCGCCGTCGCAGCGCGGCGAGGTCCGCACCGTGCTGCGAACCCTCGGCCATCAGCGCCGTGGTGACCATGTAGGCACCCGTGTAGAGCAGATTCGCGATCTGGAACGGGATGTAGAAGTACCCGACCGCGGCCGATCCGAGCCGGTCCAGAATGATCAGCGGAACGACCAGGATGGGGATCAGGTCGAGCACCGCTGCCGCGTAGTTGGCGGACGAGAACCGGAACATCCCACGCAGCGGGTGGCCCTTGAACGAGACCTTCGGGTGGTACCCGCGCCGCCACATGAACAGCAGGCTGACGAGCAACGCCGCGATGTTCGCCCCGCCGAACGAGCCGAACACCCCGAACGCCCCCATGCCCAGCAGCAGGAATGGCAGGGCGATCTTCATCAGCCCGGTGGTGATGCCGTCCGTCCACATCGACAGGTGGGCGTCGCGGAAGGAGGTGAACGTCGCGCTGGTCATCAGGTTCAGCGAGGTCGCCACGCACATGACGACGAACAGCACGGACTGCACCGGGTCGTGGCGCACGAACAGCAGATCCCGGGCGAACAGGGGGAGCCCGAGGACGTAACCGCCGGACACCACCGCGGCGACCACCAGCACGAGGACGAAACCGACCCCGATCCGCCTTCGGCGCAGATCTCCGTCGGACGTGGGCAGAAACCGCATGAAAGAGGTGTTCAGGCCCAACATGCTGAGATAGCCGATCATACCGGCTGCCGAGATCAGCGAGGTTCCCTGGCCGAGCTCGACCGGGGTGTACACCCGGGCGCACACGATCCAGAACAGAAATCCGAAGCCGGCTGCCGCGACACTGCCGAGCATGAGCATCAGCGAGCTGCGGGTCAGGCTGTCCGGCTCCGGCGCGGGTACCTCCGCTGGCGGCGGTGCCGGCAGCAACGGGGCCAGACCGGCCGGATTCCGGAAACGAAGCAGAATGGTCTGATCGGTCAGGCTGAAAGTCGAATGCGCAGAATAGTAAGAGATACCGGCATACCGGGACCGACCCGAGTGGGTGAACCTGAGCTGCTGGGTCTCCTCGATCCGTGCCGCCGCCTCGGGCTGTGGCGCCGCCTCGGGCTGTGGTGTCGGCCGGTCCGAGGGCGCCGGAGGCAGCGGTGCCGCCTGGGGGAGCGGTGCCGCCTGCGGGCGTGGTCGGGGCCACGGCTGCCGAGGCAGGCTCAGCCGTGCGGTCATCTCCGCGTTGCGCCGCTGGTCATCGCCGTTGTGGACGTCCTCGTTGCCACGGTCGCCGGCATGGGTCGGGTACCCGCTCGTCATAGGCATGCGCCGTCCTGCCTGGTCGCGTCGATCGCCGGTCATGGGTATGCGAAGGGTCTGGTCGCCTTCCGGGTAGTCCGCGGCCCCGACGCTGCTCGCGGGGTCAGCGGAATGGCCAGGGGCCGCCGGGGATACCTGCTCGGTCATCGTGGGGGAGACGCGACTGGCGCCGCGACCGCCGGCCGCTTCATGGCCGGAACCACCGCCTGGCGACAAAGAACACAGGCCTGGCCGGTGGGGGATGTCCGCTGCATCTCCGGTGGCGTGGCTGATGCGGAAGGCGCCACCTCGACGAGTACCCCCGCGACTCGCGGTGCCTGCGCTACAGGAATCGAGCCTAGCAGATCACATGTTGCCGCCCGGTCGAGGCGGCCCTCGCGATCCGGATATGCCGGCTGCCGATCTCGGCGACCGGCCGCAGTGTGCAGATCGGACTTCGGATTGAATCGATCTAGAGAAAGGCCCGGTGGGTAGGAAAAGGCGGGTGTCCCGGATCATCCGGCCTGGCCAGGTGGATCTCGTCAATCGAGCGTGACAGCGACGACGATGATGCTCGTCGTAGTCGCCCGGGGACGGTGCGACCGTACGAATGTCGCCGCCGACGGCGGTCCCGGCCGGCGAGCCGATATTCGGCGCCGCCTGCGTGGGGTACGCCGTCCGTGGGCCCGTGCGGCGGGGCTTGAACGGGTGACGGCTGCCATAGTTTCCTTGCCTCAAAAAATGCATCTCCGCAGGTCAGAGGGCCGGAGGATCGCCTCCGGTCGCGTGTTCGTGACGGTCGGAGAACGCCGGCGTCCAGCGTGCCGGGTCGAGTTCGCTCGGTGACAAAAAAATTGATGCCCGAGTCGTTCCGCGCTTTGCTCGTCGCTCTCCGCAGCAGATGATATGCGGGTTACATAAATGCCTTGATTGGGGATGTGTCCGACCGGGTGTTAGCATCACGCCGGAATACTGAAGGTGCCGCTGGGGGAGGCGGAATGATCCGGTGCTGGCGGGGTGATACCTGCGTCGACGCAGCGTGAGAGCCTGTTGGGGGTTGACCGCGGCCGCCGCCGAGTGGAGGATTAAACCCGGCGCTGGAGCACTGCCCAGCCCCTTTGCCTGAGGCGAGACGTCAACCGTTCTCCGCGCCTCGGCGTCCACCGGTGTCACGGCCATCTGCCGATGATGTCGAGGTGGATTCATCGACTCACCACATGCCGATTCACGGAACTGTGCTGACGCCTGGGTTCACCCAGCGCGAGCAGCCTTCTCCGGGGGGGACCATGCCCGTTCTTTCGATCGTTATCCCGGCTCTCAACGAGGCCGAGAACCTGCCGAAGGTCGCCGCGAGCATCCCGCGCGCCGAACTTGCGGCCCTCGGCTGGGAGACCGAGATCATCCTGGTCGACAACGCCTCGACCGACGACACCGGCACGATCGCCCGTGGCCTGGGCATGACCGTCGTCTACCAGCCCGACCGGGGCTACGGCAACGCGTACCTGGCGGGAATCGCCGCCGCCCGAGGCTCGGTCATCGCCACCGGCGACGCCGACTGCACCTACCCGTTCGAGGACCTCCCCCGGCTGCTGGGGGCGTTCGTCGCCGACCGGCTCGACTTCCTCAACACCGACCGGCTCAGCCAGCTGCGGATCGGCTCGATGTCGCCGCACCACATCGGGGCGAACCTGGTGTTCACCGGTGTCACCAAGGTCCTGTTCCGCTCGCCCTTCCGCGACTCCCAGTCGGGCATGTGGCTGTTCACCCAGGACTTCTGGCGCAAGGTCTCGGTGCGTTCGCCCGGTATGGCCTTCTCCCAGGAGATCAAGATGGCCGCGCATGTCGGGGGCTTCCGGGTCGCCGAGATCCCGATCGACTACCGCATCCGCGGCGGCGAGAAGAAGCTCAACTCGCTCTCGGACGGCATGCGCAACATGTCCCATCTGTTCGTCCACCGGGCAAAGGTCGCGCGCTGGCAGCGGCGGGCCCGTCAGCTCGAGGCCGCCACCACCGGAAACCGCGGATACGCGGTACGGGTGCCCTTTCCCCGGCGTAGCCGGCAGGAGACCCAGCACCTGACCGCCGTGGCCCAGGCGCGCTCCGTCGGCGTGACCAGCCGGCCCGGCGTGTCCGCCACCGTCGTGTTCGCGGATGCCGTTGTGCCGGAGGCGGTGCCCGAGCTCGACCGTCAGTCTGCGACTGGTTGAGGTGACGGGACTGGTGGAGCCCGACACCCTCGCGGCTCTCCGTCCAGCAGGTAGACAGCCCCTGCGCACCGGTGCCGGCGGACGGCCCGGCCGGTCCCGCACCACGGTGGTGGTCGCGGCGTTCGTCGCGGCCATCGCCGGCTGGATCGCGCTCACCGCCACCACGCCGTGGCCGGTCGCCCTGATCGCCCTCGCGGCGATCCTGCTGATCCCGGGCGAGCTGGCCCTGCGGGTCCTGGACCTGGCGGTGCCGGGCGGCTGGCTGCGGTTCTACCTGGCCACCTGCTGCGGTCTGCTGATGACCACACTGCTCGGCCTGCTGTTGAACACCGCGCTGCCGCCACTGGGCATCCCACGCCCGCTCGAACCCAGCCGGGTCCTGCCCGCCCTGGTCCTGATGACGGGCGGTCTGTACTACCTGGCCGCCCGTCGGCCAGGCTTTCGGCTGCCCGAGCTCCCCTCGCGCCACCGGCTACGACAGCGGCTGCTCGGCGCCGTTCGCCCACCCGGCGCGGCAGCGGTGTTCCGGTTCGCGGTGGCGACCGTGCTGCCCGTCGCCGCGGCGCTGGGTGCGGTCTCGCTGAACAACGGCGGCCCGAACGGCCTGACCATCCTGATGCTGCTCGCCGCCGCGCTGCTGTTCGTCTATCTCGCGGTGCGGGCCAACCGGCTCAGCGGCGGGTACTGCCTGTACGCGGTGTTCTGTGTCGGCGTCGCGTTCGAGCTGATGACCAGCATGCGCGGCTGGTACGCGACCGGACACGACATCCAGCGTGAGTACTTCGTCTTCCAGGTCACGCTCGGGCACTGGCGCTGGAACATCGCCGACTTCCGCGACCCGTACAACGCCTGCCTGAGCATCACGGTCGTCCCGACGATGCTCAAGGGGCTGCTCGGCGTTCCCGCGGCGGCGATCTTCAAGATCTACTACCAGTTCCTGTTCGCGCTGACGCCGGTGGCGGCCTGCCTGCTGGGCCGCAGGCTCGCGGACAACCGGATCGGCGTGCTGGCCGCCGCGTACTTCGTGGCTTTTCCGACGTTCTTCTCGGACATGTCGATGCTCAACCGTCAGGAGCTCGCCTTCCTGTTCCAGGGCGGCATGATCCTGCTGTTGGTGCACCGCCCGGGGAACGCGCGGCCCCGGCGGCTGCTGTTTCTGGCGTTCGGCCTCGGCACGGTGCTCAGCCACTACTCCACCACGTTCCTGATGCTCGGCCAGTTCCTGCTCGCCTGGGCCTTTCTGGCCCTGTGGCGACGGGTGGGCCGCCGGCTCGGCGACCGTCCCCCGGTGGAATCCGACCGTCGTCCCGGCTGGCGGCGGGTGCTGGCCGGCTGGGAGGACGGCAAGATCCTCACTCTGCCCGCCGTCGTCGTGCTGGCCGTGCTCACCGTCGTCTGGACCGGACCGGTCACGCACACCGCGAACAACACGACCGAGGTCGCCCGCCAGGCCGTCCAGTCACTCGTGCACGGCGGGGACAGCGAGCGCTCGGCGGACACCCGCTCGAGCCTGGTCTCCAACGGCCACGCCGACCCGCAGGACCAGGTCGACCAGTTCGCGACCTACGCCCTGGACAACCGGGCGCCGGGTGTCGCCTACTTCCCGCTCGGTGCCGTCGACCGCTATCCGCTGCGCTACGCCGGAGACGAGATCACCCCCCCGACGAAGGTCGGTCGGGCCCTGACCGCGGTCGGTCTCGACCCGCAGGGGCTCAACGGGATGCTGCGTGGCGGCTCGGCGGTCGTGCTGCAGCTGCTGGTGCTGCTCGGGGTGATCGCCCTGCTGCTGCGCTGGCCAGTGTGGATCCGGGTGAGCCGCGAATACGCCGCGTTGTGCGCCGCCTCGCTGGTCTACCTCTGCGTGCTGGTGGTGGTCCCGAGCCTGTCGGCCGAGTACGGGTTGCTGCGGGCCTTCCAGCAGAGCCTGCTGGTGCTGGCCCTGCCGGCGGTGCTCGGCCCGATGGTCGCGGCCGGTTTCCTGCGCCGCGGCCCCCGACTGGTCATCGCGGGCGCGCTGCCGGTGGCGTTCCTGGTGTCGAGCACCGGACTGTTGGCCGCGACCACCGGCTCGTACATTCCCCAGCTGCACCTGGCGAACGACGGCGACTACTACGAGAGTTTCTACCCACACGACGCCGACGTGGCGGCACTGCAGTGGATGACCCGCGAGGAAAGCCTGGCGAAGGGCGCGGTACCCCCGCCGCCCGACAGCTCCGCCGCGGAACTGAACGTGCTCGGTCATTTCCAGTTACCGGCGAAGAACCAGGCGGCACCGGCTCTGGTACCGGTCAACGGCTATGTCTATCTCGACTACGCCAACCTGGTGAAGGGACGGGCCATCGGGATGCTGGACGCCACCGCCGTCCGCTATCGCTATCCCATCGCCTTCCTCGACACGCACAAGAACCTTGTCTACAACACGGGCGGCGCGGCGGTCTACCGGTGATTCTCCCCTCGAAAGGATATTTGTGAGAAGGCTGTTCGGCTCGCGTCGGCCGCTGTTCGGTGACAGTGGGGCGCAACGAATCGTGTTTGTCTACGATGCGGTGTATCCCTGGGTCAAGGGTGGTGCGGAGCGCCGCTACCACGCGCTGGCGAAGGAACTCGCCGGACGTGGGCACGACGTGCACTGGTATGGCATGCAGTACTGGTCGGGCCCGTCCACCGTGCGCATCGACGGAATCGCGTTCCACGGGGTCTGCAAGGCGCGTCCGCTCTACACCGAATCCGGCCGCCGGTCGATCTCGCAGGCGCTCATCTTCGGCGCCGCCTGCCTGCGCATGATCCTGTCCGGCGGACTGTCCGGGGCGCAGGTCGTCGACTGCTGCGGGTTCCCGTTCTTCTCGCTGTTCAGCGTCTGGCTGGTCACCCGGCTGCGCGGGCAGTCGATGGTGGTGACCTGCCACGAGGTGTGGGGGGACCGCTACTGGACCGAGTACCTGGGGGCGGCCGGACGGGTCGGCGCCCTGGTCGAGCGGACCGCGCTGCGTCTGCCCAGGCAGATCATCGCCGTGTCCGAGGACACCCGGGACCGGCTGTCCGCGGAGATCGGGGTGTCCGCGGCGGTCACCGTCGTGCCGAACGGGGTGGATCTCGCCGTCATCGACGGGATCGCCGCCGCCGAGCATCCCATCGACGTCCTCTACGTCGGCCGGCTCTGCGACTTCAAGAACGTCGACCTGCTGCTCGAGGCGCTCGCCGTCCTGGTCGAGGAACGTCCCGAGGTGCGCTGCGACATCATCGGCGACGGCCCGGACCGGGCCCGCCTGGAAACCCGCGCCGTCGCACTCGGCCTGGCCGATAACGTGCGCTTCCGGGGTTTCCTCGCCGAATCCGACGAGGTGTACGCCCGGATGAAGGCGGCCACGGTCCTGGTGTTGCCGTCCACCCGGGAGGGTTTCGGCATGGTCGTGATCGAGGCCAATGCGGCCGGCGTGCCGGTGGTCGTGGCGGACTATCCCGCCAATGCCGCGAAGCATCTGATCACCGGACGCAACGGCACGGTCTCCCGGCCGGATCCCGAGGCGTTCGCCGCCGCCCTCGCCGAGTTTCTCGGTGCGGACGCCGACCACCATGACGACTGCCGTTCGGTCGCCCTCGACCACGACTGGGCCGGGCTCACGACACGTTGGAGGGCAGCACTCGCATGACGAAGCTGATCGTGACCACCAGCTGGGACGACGGCCACCGGCACGACACCCTGGTCGCCGACATGCTGCGTGAGCACACACTGCCCGGCACGTTCTACATCGCTCCCGACAATGTCGAGATCGCGCCGGCGGACCGGCTGTCCGCGCCCGCCCTCCGCGAGCTTTCCACCGATTTCGAGATCGGCTCGCACACCCGGTCCCATCCGGTGCTGACCCGGGTGCCGTGGCAACGGGCCGAGCGGGAGATCGTCGACTCGAAGAAGGTCCTCGAGGACCTCGTCGGGAAACCGGTCACCACGTTCTGCTATCCGCGTGGCAGGTACACCCGGGAGCACGTCGACATGGTCGAACGTGCCGGCTACACCTACGCCCGCACCGTGCGCACCCTGGCCACCGGTGTCGCCGACAACCCGCTCGAGGCACCGACCTCGCTGGAGACGGGCCGATTCGCCCGCCAGCGGATGGTCGTCGACATCGTCCGGGCGGCCCGCGCCGTCGGCTCCACCTCGCTGGTGCGCGCCGGGCGCTGGGACGACATCGCGATCGCCCTGTTCGACCGCTGCCTGGTCACCGGCGGTGTCTACCACCTGTGGGGCCACTCCTGGGTGGTGTCCGACCGGGCCGAGTGGGCCCGGCTGGACCGGGTGCTCGCGCACATCGGCGGGCGGCCGGACGTCACCTACGCGGTCAACGGCGCGCTGGGCCGCGGATGACCCCCGCCACCCCGAGCCGAACCGGAGGCCGACCGGCGGGCCGGGTCAAGGCCAGCGGTGGGCGTGGGGACGGCGGGTACGGAGACGGCGGCGCGGGTGGGGGCGCGGGTTTCGCCGGTTCCCGATATGTCGGGGTTGGCCTGGTCGCTGTGTTCGCGGTGACGGCGGTGCTGCTGTGGGCGGCCGGGGTGGTGTCCCTGCCGGGGCTGTCGCAGGTCTCCCAACGGGAACCCGAGACCACCGCCGAGCTGTACTTCGACACCCCCACCCACCTGCCGACCAGCTACCAGCCCGGTGTCCCGCTCACCTTCACCTGGACCCTGGGCAGCCGGACCGGGCATCCCCGCAGCCACCCGTTCGCGGTCACCGTCCAGCGTGACGGCACGGCCACGGTGCTGGAGCAGGGGGCGCTCGAACTCGGCGCCGGCCGGCGCACGGCCCACACCTCGACGGTGACACTTCCCGCGGGCAGTCCCGCCCTGGTCGTCGTCCAGATCGACGGGGCGAGCAACCGGATCTTCTTCCACACCGCGCAGCGCTGACGAACCAGAGCCGACGAACCACGAAGGAGTGTGTGCCCGTGAAGATCATGCACGTCACCAAGCGTTATCCGAACGCGGCCGGCGGGGACGCGTTCGTGGTCAGCGGCCTGGAACGCGAGCAGCGGGCCGCCGGCCACGACGTCGTCGTCCTGACCTCCCGTAACGCCGCGATCAGCGACGCACCGCATGTGGTCAAGTTCGGGGCGGCGCTGACCGCGCAGGAGATCGACGTCCTGAACGCCCGTCGGGTGCTGACCATGGCCGCCCTGGCGGTGCGTGCCCCCGCCCTGCTGCGCCGGGTCCGGCCCGACGTGATCCACGTGCACACCGTGGACCTCGGCGTCGCGCTCTGCCCGGCCGCATGGTGGCTGCGGATCCCGACCGTGATCACACTGCATGGGACGACGGTCGGCAAGGCGACCGCGTCGCGGTCCAAGCGCCTGCTCGAAAGCGCGTTGCTGCTGGCCGGCCGCTACCGGCGGGTCATCTCGATGGATCCGTCCTCCTTCCCGGCACTGCGGTCGCTGGGACTGGGGCGGCGGCTGGAGTACGTGCCCAACGGGATCGACCTCGCGGACCTCGCGGCCCATGCGCCGTCGTCGTCGTCGTCGGCGTCGGCGTCGGCTTCTGCCAGCGCCAGAACGGTGCTGTTCGTGGGCCGGCTGGAGCCGGTCAAGGGACTCGTCCACCTGCTGTCGGCGTTCGCCACCGTCGTGCGGGAGGCCCCCGATGCCCGTCTGCTGCTCGTCGGCGAGGGCGCGCAGCAGGACGAGCTGGCGGCGTTGGCGCGGGAGCTGGGCATCGCCGGGTCGGTGACCTTCGCGGGCCGGCGGGACCGCGCCGAGCTGTCCCGCGACTACCGGGAGGCGGCGGTGTTCGCGCTGCCCTCCCTGCACGAGGGTTTCCCGCTGGTGCTGCTGGAGGCCTGGGCGCACGGCACGCCGGTGGTGACCACCCGGGTCGGCGCCATGGCGGACGTCTGCGTGTCCGGCGTGGACTCCCTCGTCGTGCCACCGCAGGACGCCGGCGAGCTCGCGGCCGCGATCCTCACGGTGCTGCAGGACCCCGGGGTCGCCGAGAAGATCGCCCAGGGCGGCCAGGCCCGGACGGCGCCGGACGGCGAGTTCACCCCGCCCGCCGTCGCGCGGCGCGTCCAGCAGGTGTACGACCTGGCCCGCGCCGAGCGCCGCCCCACCTGGGCTGCCTGAGCCCAGCCGGCTGGGCTACGACCGGCTGGGCACGGACCCGGGCCTGACGGTGGACGTGGGTCGGTCGTCCACCGCCAGGCCCGTCAGATCCGTCAGGCCCGTCAGATCCGCAAATCCCGTCAGATCCGTCAGGCCCGCCGTGGGCTGCGGAGCGGGGCGCCATGGGCGCGTCAACGGGCGGCGGTGAACGCTGCCTTCAGGACGCTGTAGGCGGGTTTGAACGAACCGTCGGGGCGGACGACGCCGAAGTGGTGCTCGGCGTCCTGCGGGTTCGTCCCGAGATCGTTGAAGTTGTACCAGAGGAAGCTGCGGATCCACGAGGTGCGCGCGACCTGGGCGAGCGCGTTCGCCGCGGACTCGCGCTGGAAGTCCTCGTCGACATGGTCGGGATGCTCGGCGTAGCGCCGGTTGGCCAGGGTGGCCTGTGCGCCCGGGCCGCTGGTGGGCGCCCCGAACTCGGTGATCCACACGGACGTGGCGGCGTCGCCGTGGGCCACCATCGTCGCCCGGAGCAGGGTCATCTCCGACCATCCGCTCCACAGTTGGGTGAGGTCCGAGGGCAGCGCCGGGAACGAGTAGGGATGCATCCCGACACCGTCGAACGCGGCGCCACCGGCCACGTCGTACACCCGGCCGAGGAACTCCGCCGGCGCGATCTGCCCGGCGCCGGTCTGGGCGGGACCGAGCCCACCGACGAGAACCTGCGCCGACGGGTCACTACCGCGGATCGCGGCGCTGGTCTGGCGCAGCAGGGTGGCGTAGGCGCCCGCATCGGGGTTCGGGGCCCAGCCCACCGCGAGGTTCGGCTCGTTCCAGACCTCCCACACCTTCACCCCGAGCGGGGCGTAACGCGCCACCGCGGCGGCGGCGAAGCGGGCGAAGTCGCTCGCCTGGGTCGGCGGGCAGTCGGGCTGGCCGCAGCCGCTGGCCCGAGCCCAGGCCGGCGTCGCATCGAGGATTGGCAGCAGGTGGAAGCCATGGCCACGGGCCGCCTGAACCACCCGGTCCAGGGTGTCCCAGGTCCAGCTCTGCGCTCCCTGCGGCTGGACGGTCAGCCAGGCCGCGTCGAAGCGCACCCAGGTCGCCCCGGTCGCGGCGATCGCGGTCAGCCGGGCGTCCAACCCCGCCGGGGTGAGCTCGCTGAGGTCGCCGGCGGAGAAGCCGTAGCCGGTGGTTCCACTCGCCGGCGTCGCGGCCGAGGTCTGCCCGCCGGGGGTGGTCTGCCCGCCCGGCGCGGTGGCTGTGGCCGTCGGGGTGGCTGTGGCCGTCGGGGTGGCCCCGGCCTGGACAGGGCCACCGGCAGCCGGCTGGGTCGCCCCCGGGAGGATCGAGGATGACGGTTGGACCGATGGCACCGCCGTCG
Organism: Frankia sp. R82; assembly: GCF_023716925.1. Classification (GTDB taxonomy): domain Bacteria; phylum Actinomycetota; class Actinomycetes; order Frankiales; family Frankiaceae; genus Frankia. The sequence continues at coordinate 6,538 of NZ_JAMQQG010000087.1, read as the reverse complement.
CCGAGAAAGCCGCGGACGGAGATGACGGCTGGCCGCTTCCCGACTGACTGTGTCCAGGCGTGACGGCTTCGATCGGCTGCGCATTACCGCCGGCGCCCTGGGCCGCGTCCGTGCACGCAGCAATGCCGAAAAGAATTGCGGTGGCAAGAACAGCGCGCAGTTTCAAACGATCCCGGCGATGCCGTCTGGGCTGGTCGTCGAATTGTCTGCTGGTCCATGTCATCAGACTTCGAGAATACGACGTGATGCACTCGGCCTCACCCAGGCGGGTAGGTGGTCGTGGCGATGTGCCGATATTCCCTTAGTGTCAGGGGTGATCCGCGGATGCGGAGATCGCCGACTGCGGGGAGTATGGCCATCCTGACTGGAGCAGCCGGGTCTGCCGGTGCGGACGAGGATGGTCCGGGCCCGCAGCCTGCCGCCGAACCCACACCACCGCCCGTACCGCCGCCCACACCGGCCGTCGCGGCATCGGGTCAGCGCGGTGGCCGGCGTTGGCGTTGGCTGAGCCTGGGCCTGGTTGCCATGGTGGTGGCCTTCACCGCCGGGTCGGTGCGGTTGTTCCTGTACCCCACGCTTGACCGGCCGGACCGGGTGGATGCGATCGTCGCGCTCGGCGGTGTGCCCGGCGGCCTGGCGCGGGCGCTGGCGCTGAGCCGGGCGGGGTATGCGTCCACACTGGTGGTGTCGACCCCCGGCAACGGATGTCCACCCGGCGCGCAGGCCGGCGCCGGGGTGCGGGTGATCTGCTTCTGGCCGCAGCCGGTGACCACCCAGGGGGAGGGCCGCGAGGTCCGGCTGCTGGCGGCCCGCGACGGCTGGCGGAAGGTCATCGTCGTCGCGCGCCGCACCCAGGCGACGCGGGCCCGGCTGCGGGTCGACCGTTGCTTTCCCGGCGACGTGCTGCTGGCGGCGCCGTCCATGCCGGCCCGCGACCTGCCCTACAACCTCGCCTACGAGTGGGGGGCGTTGGTGAAGGCGCTTCTCCTGCAGCGGACCTGCTGACCGGCGCCGCCCGCGGGCCACGGCCCGCGGCGACCAGGCCGCCCTGTCAGCTCGTCTGGCTGCCGTGTGCGGGGGCTGCCGGCGGGAGAGCCCGGGACAGCACGCCGAGGACGGGATCGCCGGGCAGGACGTCGTAGCCGTCGCCGTCATCGGTGCCCTGCCACGTCCACAGCAGGATGCCGGCGACACCTGCCTGGAACTGGGCGCTGAGCTTGCCCTCGACGAGGGCGGCCCGGGCCGCCACGCCGCCGGCGTCACGGGGGGCGACGCCGAGCTCGCCGACGATGAGCGGTTTGTGCAGGGCGCTCGCCTGACGAAGCCGCTCGGCGAGGCCGTTCCACCGATCCCCCGGGATGGGCGAAGGGGCGTAGTCGTGGTATTCGAGCACGTCGACCCCGGGGATCGCGTGCAGGGTGGCGTACTCGTCGCCCGCGCTGCCGCACTGGCCGGCACCGACCGTGCCGATGCCGAGCAGATGACGGCGGTCGATTCCCTTGACCAGAGTGACCATGTCCTGGGTGAAGGCGTGCAACGTCGCCGCGGCGGTCGGGGCGCACCGGCCCTGATAGGCCGGCGCGTCCTCGGCCTCGTTCTGCAGCTGCCACAGCGCGATCGTCGGCTCGTCGCGATACCGGGTGACGACCTCACGGACCCACTCGCGGTAGCTGTCGGGCTGGCCGGGGGGCGGTGCGGACCGGTAGCCCTCGCGGTACCAGGCCTGCGTCTTGTAGCCGGCCTGATAGGTGGGGTATCCCTCGCACTGGGGCCACTGGTTACCCAGGGTGGCAACGATACGCAGGCCGCGGCTTTTCGCCGCGGCGATGGTGCGGTCGAACGTCGCCCAGTCCCGCCGGCCGTCCAGGGTGGTGGCCAGCCGTTGGAAGAACCAGGTGCGGATCACCTGCACTCCGGGGCCGAACGACGGCGCCACCTCCTCGAGGTCAAGGGGTTCCCCGCAGCCGTAGCGACTGTCGTTGGCGGGAGTGTTCGCGTTCCACACGTTGAGGCCGGTGAACCGGTACGGCCTGCCGGCCAGGGTCAGCCGGGCACCGTCCACCGTGACGAAGTCGTGCGCGGCGTCGGCGGCCGATCCGGGTGAGCCGCCTGACCGATCGGTCGCCGCCGACCCGCCGCAACCGGCCGTGGCCGCACCCACCAGGCAGACCAGACCAAGGAGCAGCGCCCTGACCCGCCGGGACCGCAGCCCGGGCCCGGGGCGCGTCCCCGGTCGGGGCTGTGTGCCTGGCCGGGGCCGCCGCTGGGCGCGTGCCTGCGTGGTGCTCATCAGCGCACCCCGTAGACGCGCCAGGCGGGCAGGTCACCGGGGTTGGCCGCGACCCGCACCAGGCTCAGCCGTGGATCACCGACGAGGTCGGGGAAGGCGCGGTTGACCCGGTCGGCGGGCAGCGCGGCCACCCGGGGCCGAGCCAGGACGAACCGCACCCGGTACCGGGCCGGGTCGGCGGCAAGCACGTCGAAGCGGGCCTCGGCGGGGGCGACGAACTGGCGGGGATGGTGCGAGGACAGCACCACCGCGAAGCCGGTCGCGGTGTCCACCAGCACGCTGTGCGCTGGCAGGTGCTGGGCATCCAGCCAGCGGGCGAGCGCGCGGTCCTGGTCGTAACGGTCGGGGAACGCGGCCTCGGAATCGGTGGCCGCACCCGGGCGGAACACCGCACGCAACGCCTGCGCCTCGGTCGGTGCGATGCCACGGGCCAGCAGACCGGCGGCACCGATCGGCAGCGCGGCCAGGAGCATCACGGCGATCGCGGCGTCCCGGCGATACCGGCGGGCCGCCGACCAGCCGGACACCCGGCGCCGCGAGCCGGCGAGGTCCGAGGCGGTGGACCGCGTCGTCGTCAGCGCCGTGGCGGCGAGCACGGTGAGGGGCACCACCAGCAGCGTCGGCCCCAGCGACCAGGCGCCCCCGGTGGTGAGTGCCGCCACCACGACCGCGAGGGCGTACCCGCCGCCGAGCAGGGCCAGGGCGCCGAGCACACCCCGACCGGTCTCGGCGGCGAGGGTCGAGGTGTCGCGGCGGCACCCGGCGAGGACGGCACCGATCAGCGTGACCACGGCGAACGGCTCCAGCACCGCCGACTGGACGGCAAGGCGCACGACTGGTCGGACGCTGCCCGTACCCGAGCCGGACAATTCACCCGGGACAGCCGGAAGCAGACCCGAGTTGACCTCGAATGCCAGCTCGCGAGCCCAGGAGCCGGCCGCCACCGCCCCGATCAGGATCCGGATCGCCGTGACGAACAGCAGCGGCAGGGCGATCACCAGCATGTCGGCACGGGCCGTTTCCCGGCGGGCGCGCGCCGGGCCGCCGGCGCGCCGGTAGGCCACGATGGCCACCGCGGCCGCAGTCGCCACCCCCGCGCCCAGCGCCGACGGCCCGCACAGACCCGCCCCCGCCAGCGCCAGACCGGCGGCGGCCAGCCGGTTACTCGAACCACCCCGATACCAGCGCACCAGCTGATGTGTGGCCAGCAGCAGGAAGAACAGCGACGCGGCCTGGGCCGAACCGGTCGCCCCGGCGTAGACGACGGCCGGATGCAGCGCGAACAGCGCCGCCATGGGGACCGCGACCCGCCTGCGCGCACCCAGCGCACCGGCCGTGCGGTACAGCTGCCCGGCGGCCCCCGCCATGAACAGCGCCGACACCACGACCGCACTGATCCCGGTGGTGGCGAACGGACGCCAGAGCCAGGCCAGCGGCAGCAACGGAACCTGTGCCGCCGTCGGCAGCACATCCCAGCCGACGGCCAGCGGACCCAGCGCGCCCCCGGCGCCGAACAACGGAAAGTAGGCGCGCGCGGTCAGCCGCAACGCCTCGGGCGGCACGCTGTCCCAGCCCCACCCCAACCACCCCCCGACGGCGAGATATCCGGCGGCCAGGGCGAGAACAGCGTGGGCGAACGTCGGCACCGTCGCGCGCCGGGCCTGGTCCTGCGGCCGGCGTCCCGAGGCGCCGGCCGGCCCGGTGGGATCCGGGATGGTGGTGTTCGGGGTAGCGGTGTCCGGGATGGCGGTGTTCGGGGCGTCCGGGAGCCGGATGGCGTCAAGCGTTGGCATGGCTGGCCTCCAGGGGGTTGGCGGAGACCGGCTCGACGGCCGCGGCAGACGCACCGGATCCGAGGCCGTGCGCGGTCTTCTCCCAGAAGCTCGGGGCGATGATCAGCTGGACCAGCGCCTTGCCCGCGGCCAATGACATCAGCACCCAGTACCCGACGCTCAACAGCGACCGGGAAACCAGCCCCGGTAATCCGGTGGCCCGGGCCGCGAGCACATTGATGTAGACGAACGTGAAGTTTCCGGCGACCAGACAGACCAGGCTGATGTAGAGCACCCCAGTCGGAAACAGGGTCCGAACGAAGCCGACCCGTCCCACGAACCACATGAGGGTCAGGGCCCAGAACACCGGATTGAGGATCGCAAGCATCGGGGTGCCGCCGACGAACAGGTTGAACCGCAGGTAGGCGGCCGGCCCCATCTCGCGGCAACGGCGCAGCGGCTGGCGGGAGTGCACCAGCCAGGTCTGCAGATAGCCCTTGTACCAGCGGGACCGCTGCTTGAGCCAGTTGATGGCGTCGCTGTTGGCCTCTTCCAGGGTGACCGAGTCGAGAATCAGCGTCCGGTATCCCCGCCGGTAGAGGCGGACGCCGAGATCGGCGTCCTCGGTCACGTTGAACGCGTCCCAGCCGTCGAGGGCGCGCAGCACGTCGGTCCGGAAGTGGTTGGAGGTCCCACCGAGCGGCACCGGGGCGTCCTGGCGGACCAGTCCCGGCAGCATCTGCTCGAACCACATCGCGTACTCGGTGGTGAACCAGCGGGTCAGCAGATTCTGTTCGTGATTGAAGAACGCGAGCTTCGCCTGCAGGCAGGCGACCGTCGCGGGCAGCCGACGGAAGGCGAGCGCGGCGCGGCGCAACTGCAGCGGTTCGGGCCGGTCCTCCGCGTCGAAGATGGTGATGAGGTCGCCGCGGGCCAGGCCCAGGCCGATGTTGCAGGCCTTCGGTTTCGTCCGCGGCTCCGAATAGGGCACCCGGACGACCCGCAGATAGGCCGGGGACGGCCCGGCCCCGGCCGCGGCAAGGGTCTCCTCGTCGTCCTCCTCGAGCAGCAGCAGCACCTCGAGCCGGTCCGCCGGGTACTCGAGCCGGGCGATGGACGCCAGCAGCTGCGCAAGCACCTCCGGCTCCCGGTAGGCCGGTACCAGCACGGTGTAGATCGGCAGGTCGTCGTCGGGAACGGCGCGGGCGTCCGCTGGCGAGATGGTGATCAGACCCGGATCGCGCACGGCCTTGTGCAGCAGCACGAGACGTTCGGCGAACGCGGCGATGTAGACGATGCTGAGCAGCGCGACCAGGCTGACCAAGGTCGGCGCAGGCGCGAGCGCACAGCCGCCGACGAACAGGACGCCGATGCCGGCCAGCAGCACGCGCTGGCCGTTCGACAGGGTCCGCCGGGCCGCCGTCTGAGCGCCGATGGGCGGCGGTGCCGGCGCGTCTGGTCGCGACCGTGGCGCGGGGATCATGCTCATGCCCTCCCGACCGACGGTGCCAACGCGGTGCCGAGCAGCGCCAGGGCCAGTCCGACCAGGGCGATGATGGCCAGTCCCCACCGGGGGCGCCCCACGGCCACCCGGCGCCCCGGATGCGGACGCCGTTCGGGCCGCAGCGCCGCGCGGGCGCCGTAGGCCGCGGCCACCCCGGTGAGCAACCCCACGACGACGAGGTCCAGCTCCGCCCCGGTGGCGCAGCGAGCCAGGCCCGGTGCGTCGTACCGGACGGCGACCGCCGCCGTCCCGAGCCGCAGGACGGACAGTGCCACCCACCCGGCGAGCAGCGCCCCCGCCCGCCGAAGCGCCCGGCCCGGCCGCCGGGAGGTGCATCCCACCAGCACCGCGGTCACCAACACCGCCATGATTCCGGCCGCACCGGTCAGCATCTGCTCGAGTCGCACCGGCCCCGCGGCTCCGCTCGCCGCCGCGGCGCCGTCCGACCCGGCCAGGGCGCGCACCACCGGCCGCACCAACGCGAGGACGGGTCGCGCCACGGCTCGCCCGGCCGAGTCCGGCAGCGGCGCGAGGGCAAGCCCGACGAGCAGGAGCGGGACGCGCAGCCGCCACATCGCCCGGGTGCCGAACACCAGCGTGATCGCACCGGCGACAAGCGGCGGCAACAGCAGCAGGTCGACGTGCTGCGTCCAGAACCGGTCCCCGAGCCGGGACGGCATCGCGGTCAGCACGAACAACGCCGCACCCAGCAGGGGGAGCCCCACCAGATAGTCGACCTGCCGGTCGTGGATCTCGGGTTCCCGGGGCGCCGGTCGTCCTCGGGCGAGCAGCAGCGCCGCGCCCGCGGGCAGGACCGCGAGGTGGAACGCGGCCGCGTCCTGGTCATGCAGGCTCGGCCCGAGCCGGTCAAGCGCGCCCGCGCAGGCGATGGCCGCCGTGGTGGCGACCGCCGCGACCCGCAGCACGATCGGACCGTAGGCGCCCCACCCGGGCCGGCCGGCGTCCCCGGCC
>NZ_JAMQQG010000086.1 GCF_023716925.1 Frankia sp. R82 | reverse complement strand
CTGCCGCCGCCCCCGGCCCAGCCGCCGCCGTTCCCGCCGCCGCCGCCGTTCCAGCCACCGGCCTCGCTGCCGCCGGCCCAGCCGCCGCCGTTCCACCCCACCACGGACGACCGTCCATCGGCAGGTCATCGACCGCTACCGGCGGTCCAGGCGCACCAGAACCCCTGGTCGCACTCGGATAGCTCCAGCTATCCGAGTTACCTGCCACCGTCGCTGGCCGGATCCCAGCCGCCGTCCGCTCCGCGCGGACCGGTGGCTGGGCCGGCTCCCTCCGGCTACCAGCCCCACCCGGCCCACCAGCCGCGATCCAGCCACCGGTACGACACCGGCCACCAGACCGACACCGGCCACCGGTACGACACGGGCCTCCAGACCGATGCCAGCTACCAGTACGAGCCGGGCTACCAGCGCCATTCCGGCGAGGAGCCGTACCCCGGCTACCAGCCCTACCCGGACGACCGCCCCGGCCGGCCGTCCGGCGCGGTGGGCCAGGTGCAGGACCCCGCCGCGGCGGGGTGGGCCGGCCACCAATCGTGGCCGGGGCCGCTGCCGGGATCGGACCATCCGCCCGCGACCGGCTCGCACTCGGCCGCCGGTCAGCCGCGGCTGACCAGTGCGCTGCTGCCCGCCCCACCCCCGACGGCGTCGCGCGGCTGGCGCAAGCTGATCTACCAGGTGTCGGCCGGTGCGGTGAACCCCGGGCCGTCCGCCGACGAGGTCCGCGACCGTCGGCTCGTCGGCCGCATCCGCACCCCCCTGCAGGACTGTCATCGGATCGCGGTGCTGTCTCTCAAGGGCGGGGTCGGCAAGACGACGGCGACGGTCGCGCTCGGATCGATGCTCGCCAGCCTGCGCGGCGACCGGGTGGTGGCGATCGACGCCAACCCGGACCGGGGCACTCTGAGCTCCAAGGTGCCCCGCACGTCCGCACACACCGTGCGAGAGCTGCTCGCCGACGCCCCACGCCTGCACCGCTATGTGGACGTCCGCAAGTACCTGTCCCAGGCCGACTCCCGGCTGGAGGTGCTGGCCTCGGCGAACGACCCGGAACTGGCCGAGGCCTTCGGTGAGCTCGAGTACCGGGCCGTGGACGATCTGCTCCAGCGGCACTACTCGATCCTGCTCACCGACTGTGGGACGAGCATCCTGCACAGCGCCATGTACGGGGTGCTGGACCTGGCCGACACCCTGGTCATCGTCAGCAGTGCGACCGAGGACAGCGGTGCCAGCGCGGAGGCCACCCTCGACTGGCTCGAGAACAACGGTTACACCGACCAGGTGCGCGAAGCCGTGGCCGTGATCTCCCTGTTCCCGGCCACGGCCCAACGGGTCGACGTCGACGAGCTCACCCACCACTTCGAGGGCCGCACCCGCCGGGTGGTGCAGGTCCCCCATGACCCGCACCTGGCCGCCGGCGGCCGGATCGTCCTGGCGGACCTGCGCCGGGAGACCTTCGAGGCGTATCGGGAGATCGCCGGCGCGGTGGCGGAGCGGTTCGGCCAGGAGGGCCTGCGCGGCTGATCTGCCCGCTGGCAGGGCGGGCGGCAGCCGGCCCCGGCCAGCGAGGCTCGGGCGGTGGCGCTCAGCGGGACAGCGCCGCGACCGCCGCTCGCACACCGGGCCGGCGCAGCTGGCGCGCCACCGTCGTGCGTCCCTCGATAAGCCTGGTGAACAGGCCGAACGTGCCTGGGCTGGCCAGCAGCATGTGCATGACCACCGGCCGACGGGCGAACGCGGCCAGCACCTCCCGGCCGGCGTCCATCTCCGGACCGAGGATCTGTTCGATCCGGGACGGATAGCCGGCGAGCGCCGCCACCCCGCGCGGCCCACTGGCCCGCGGGGCCGCCACCGTGGCGGCCGCGGCCTCCCCGGCGAGCCGACCCGAACGCAGGGCGAACGAGATGCCCTCGCGCGTCCACGGATCGAGCAGGCCGGCCGCGTCCCCACTGACGATCACCCGGCCACGGCGCAACGGCGAGTCAACGGCCCGAACCCGGGTGAGATGCCCCGAGTCGTGCTCGCGGGGCAGCCCGGCGAGGCCGAAGCGCTCGACGAACCGGCGGTAGTAGCTGCGCAGCGCTGCGCCCTGCGCACGGTCCCCGATCACGCCGACGGTCAGTACCCGACCCTTCGGAAACACCCAGCCGTAGGAGCCGGGCACCGGCCCCCAGTCGAGCAGCATCCGCCCGGCCCAACGATCGGCCATCGCGGCGTCGACGACGAACTCGCCTTCCAGGCCCACGTCCACCTGGTCGCAGCGCACCCCGACATAGCTACCGCACCGCCCGGACGTGCCATCCGCCCCGATCACCACCCGGGCCCGCACATCGGCACCGGAACGCACCCGCACCGTGACGGCATCGCCGTTCTCCGCCAGGCCTACGACCTGCACTCCGGTCCGAACCGTCGCACCGGCCTGTTGGGCTGCCGCGAGCAGAGCGGCATCCAGCTCGGCACGCATCACCATCGACAGCCACGGCCGGCCGTCGCGACGCCCACGGCTGGCCTCGTACCGGCCGTCCAGGGTCACGGTCAGTGCGCTGGCAGTCGATCGGACCAGGCCGGTCAGATCGATACCGACATGATCGGCGGACAGTCCGACCAACCCGCCGCCGCAGGTCTTGTACCTGGGTACCGCGGACCGTTCGAGCAGGCAGACCCGCGCACCGGCCGCGGCGGCCGCCCGGGCCGCGCTGCCCCCCGCGGGGCCGGCCCCGACCACGACCACGTCAAACATGTCGTCGCCGCCGGCGGAGGACCTGTGATCGGCGTCCGACCTACGTCCGACATGGTGGCCGCCTTCGACAAGGTGGCCGCCTTCGACATCGAAGGTGGGGTCAGTGTCGGGCATGGGTCAGCGCAGGGTGAGGCTGCGGCCGACCAGTCCGGCGCGGATGCGCCGCTGGGCCGCGTCGAGCGGGGCCTGCTCCGCGAGCGCCGTGCGGTAGGCGGCCAGCAGCTCGACGGCGGGTTGCTCGCAGGCCGACGCCTCGGTGCCAGCGGCCAGGTCCCAGACCGGGACGACCAGCCCGTCAGCCCGGAAGAACCCGACGAACCGGGATCCCGGTCCCACGGTGAGCTGGTCCGCGGCGGACAGCCGGGCCAGCGCGTCGAGCAGCGTCTCCTCCGAGCGGGCCACCGGCATGCCCTCGGCCTGAGCATCGTCGGACGTGCCGGTGCCGGCCGGCGCGGCCAGCGGCAGCGACCAGCGCAGGTGCCAGCGGTCGCCGGGATGGCACCAGTAGGCAGCCGGTACCGAGGTGAGTCGGACGGTGGGCACCACGGTGGCGTTGGCCCGCTCGAGCATCGCGGCCACCTCCTGGCTGGTGGCGTCCCCGCCGGTGTCCTCCGACGACGGCAGCCACCAGGCAAACCCGTCGTGGACGGTGATCTCCAGGGGCGCGGGGTCCAGCACGTCGACCAGCCCTGGCAGCGCCGCGAGGCCATCGGCCTGCTGACTGACCAGCAGCGGCGACGAGGCGGCCGGCGTGTCGATCACACTGCCCGGCGTGGCGTCGAGGGCGGCGAGCAGCGCGCCGGCGATGTCCCGCGACGCATCCAGGCCGGGCACGGCGGTCTGCATCGCCACGAGGATCTCGCCGTCGTCGCGGACCAGGGCCGGCGCCGCCTGCGGCAGCATCGTGCCAAGGACGATGCGTCGTCCGGCGTGCTCGGGATGGGCGCCGAGATGGGCTGTCGACAGGTGCAGCGGCGCGGTCGCGCTCGGCACCAGCTCCCGCAGGGCGACGAGATCCGGCTCGTCGCGGCGACCGACGAACGGCCGCAGCACGGGGGCTGGCCGGCTACGGCCACCGTGGCAGGCCTTGTACCGGCGCCCCGACCCGCACGGGCAGGGTTCACGCGGACCGACCGCCGCGATCGTCCCGTCAGTGGACGGCTGCGCTCCCGGCCGACGGTGGTCGACCGCGCCGGTGCCGGAGCCGGCGCCCAGGGCGGAGCCGGCGGTGATGGGCCGGGCGGAGCGAGTGCCCGGGCGCTGGGGGGCGGTTCGGCGTGCGATCGCTGGCTCCTGTGGTGGTTCGGGACGACCTGGCACCGGGGGACTCCGGCCCCGGTAAGGCTAGGGCATCGCCGCCGCCGGGCACGCGACGGCGGCTGCGGTGATTCCCACCGCGACCGCGCCCTCAATCGTCAAATCAAGGGTGAACACCCAGTCAATTACCGGGAAAACCCGCCAGAGAGTGACGTGTTGTCCCACGCTGATGTCACCTCGGGCAGGCGGCCGAGGCACGCGCCGGGCACGATGATGGTGAGCTGACCGGCCCGATGGTGGTCGGGCGGACTGGACGTCAGTCGCGCACAACAGCCGTCGAGTGGGAGATTGGGGGGTTGGTGCCAAAGGTCCTCGTGGCCGGCGGAGGAATTGCGGGAATCGCCTGCGCCAGCGTGCTGCAGGCCGGCGGGATCGCGGTGCGGGTTCGTGACCGCGGTCGTGTGATCGGCGGCCGGATGGCCTCCCGGTGGGTCGACGGTCGGATCGTCGATTCCGGTGCCTCCTATTTCACGGTGACCTCCCCGCAGTTCGCGGAGGTCGTCGCGGACTGGACCACCCGCGGGGTGGCGCGGGCCTGGACGCGACGCATGGCGGTGCTGCGCGGTTCCGACGGTGCGCTGGTACTGGGCGAGCCGGGGCCGATCCGGTACACCGCTCCGGGCGGCCTGCGTTCCCTGGTGGCCGATCTCGCCTCCCGCACCGGGGTCCCGGTGACGCAGGCGGCGCCGATCGCCCGGATCACCCCCGGCCCCCGCGTCGACGGTGAACGAGTCGATGCGGCGGTGTTGGCCATGCCCGATCCGCAGGCGGTCCGACACCTCGACGACGCCCTCACCGCCGAGCGGGCGATGGTGGTCGACCGCCCGTGGCTGCCGGCGCTGACGCTGCTCGCCGGCTGGAAACATCGCTGCTGGGCCCCGTTCGACGGCGCGTTCGTACATGAGGACGACACCCTGACGTGGATCGCCGACGACGGGCGGCGCCGAGGCGATCAGGCCCCGGTACTCGTCGCACACTCCACCGCCGACTATGCCCGGCCACGGCTGGCCGATCCCATCGCGGCCGGACCCGGACTACTCGTGGCGGTGCGCCGGCTGCTGGCGATCGACGAGCCGCCACAGTGGTTCCGGGTGCAACGCTGGTCGTTCGCCCGACCCGAGCAGTGCCATGACCGTTCGTTCTTCCTGTCCGACAATGACATCGGCCTCGCCGGCGACGGCTGGGGCACACAATCGAAGATCGAGAATGCGTGGCTCTCCGGTACCAGACTGGGCCATGCGATCATCGACCGGCTCTCCTGAGCGACACGCCGAGCAACATCGGCACATGTGACCAAGAACCGACAAATGTCGGACGAGCTGGTTCGATTGATGCCGCCGCGGGGGGGTACACCTGGCGACATGGAGATCAAACTGAGCCTGTCGTTGCCACGCGATGAGATCTCCATTCCGGTGGTCCGAAAAATCTGCACGCAATCCCTGATAGTTCTCGGCGTCATCCGGGAATGCATCGACGATGTTGAGCTTGCGTTGACAGAAGCCTGTGCCAATGTGCTGATTCACGCCCAGATCGAGGACGAGTACGAGGTTTCGGTGGGGGTGGACAACGAGGTGGCCGTGATCGAGGTCAGCGACCGCGGTGGCGGCTTCGACCCGACTGTCGATCCCAACCAGGTCGTCACCACCGCCGGGGAGATCGCCCACCACGACGGCACCGTCCCCGACGGTGCTGACAGCCTCGGTACTGGTGGCACCAGCGGTGTCGGCAGCGGCGATGACAGCAGGGGCAACGACGACACCGACGGGCTCGCCCCGGACAGCGTTCCCGAGCAGGGCCGGGGAATCTTCCTCATGAAGGCGCTGATGGATCAGGTGCAGTTCCACCGGGTGGACGGTCCGCACCGGGGTACCCGGGTCCACCTGGAGAAGGTTCTGGCCTGGGAGGAGAGCGCACCCGGCGCCCGCCTGAGCCGGCCACGCACCCCAACCGGGCCATGGGGCACCGCACCCACGAGCCCCACCCATACCCCGGCGCCGGCCTCGCCTGCGACGTCCGCTCCGGCCTCGTCCTCTCCGGCCTCGACATCATCGACGGTCTCGGCGCCGCCCTCGACGACGGCCTCGGCACCCGCCGAGATCCGCGGTTTCTCGGCCGACTCAGAGATCGCCGACAGGGCCCTGTGACGACCCACCCGTGGTACCAGCGTCATCAGCGGCCACCGACCGACGCAGGGCGGCATGCAGCCCCGCAGGCGTGAGCACCCCGATCGGCCGCTCGGCCGGATCATCCTCGGACGCCCCGGCGCTGGTGGTCGCGTAGACATCGAGGGTGTCCCGGTCCTGAGCCAGTAGCGCGGCCAGCGCCTGGCGCAGCGGCGCACCCACCCGCACCCTGGCCGACCCGGCACCCACCACAGCCGAACCGGCCTTTCCGCCAGACTTACGTGTCCCGCCGGCACCGCCCGTCCCGCCGGCACCGTGCGGGCGGGACGGTTCCAGATCGGCGGGGAGCAGGGGGGTGACGGCCAGTCGGCGCAGCGCCCGGTCGGCGCCGACGAAGTCGGCCACGAAGTCCGTCGCCGGGCGGCCCAGGATGCGCGCGGGCGGATCGAGCTGTTCCAGGGTGCCGCCCTGGCTGAACACCGCGACCCGGTCGCCGAGCCGGATCGCCTCGTCCAGATCGTGCGTGACGAACACGACCGTCTTGCGAATCTCCTGTTGCAGTCGCAGGAACTCGGCCTGCAGCCGCGCCCGGGCGATCGGGTCGATCGCCGAGAACGGCTCGTCCATCAGCAACACCGGAGGGTCCGCCGCCAAGGCCCGCGCCACCCCGACCCGCTGCTGCTGCCCGCCGGACAGCTCGTGGGGGTAGCGCCGTCCGACGGTGGCCGGATCCAGCCCGACCAGCTCCAGCAGCTCGTCCACCCGAGGCCGGATCCGCGCCGACGGCCAGCCGAGCAGCCGCGGCACGGTGGCTACGTTGGCCCGGACGGTCAGATGCCCGAACAGCCCGACCTGCTGGATGACGTAACCGATCCGCCGACGCAACCGCACCGGGTCGGTCCGGGCGACGTCCTGGCCGGCCACCAGGATGCGTCCACTCGTCGGCTCGACCAACCTATTGATCATCTTCATGGTCGTGGTCTTGCCGCAGCCAGACGGGCCCACCATGCACAGCAGCTCCCCCGCCGGCACATCGAAGCTCAGATCGCGCACCGCCACCGTGCCGTCCGGATAGCGCCGACCGACCCCGACCAGCGAAATCATCGGATCCGCCAGGGCTTCGGATGTCGTGGTGGCGGGTTGACCGGTTGTCGGCATCGTGTCCTCCCGACCGGTTACGGTGCATCGATGGCCATCGCCGCGTCCGGGACCTGCCTCGAACGGAACGCGTGGATCTGCGGAGACTACGTCCGTACGCGCTCCGACGAGCTGTGGACGGCCACCCGCGAGCACATCTCACTGACGGTGAGCTCAGTTCCCCTCGGTCTGGTGATCGCCGCTGTGCTGGTCCTGTTCGCCCGGCGCTACCGGGCGAGCGTTCCCTGGCTCGGCGGCCTCACGAACGTGCTGTACACGGTGCCGTCGCTGGCGTTCTTCGCGCTGCTGCTGCCGGTCACCGGCCTGTCCGTGACGACGGTCCGCATCGGGTTGGTGGCGTACACGCTGGTCATCCTGTTCCGGGGCCTGCTGGCCGGGCTCGACGCGGTCCCGGACGACGTGCGGGAGGCCGCCCGCGGCATGGGCTACGGCCCCGCCCGGCTGCTGCTCACCGTCGAGCTCCCCCTCGCCCTGCCCGCGATCATGGCGGCGATCCGGGTCGCCACCGTCTCGACCATCGCCCTGGTCACCGTGGGGGCGGTGATCGGTCACGGCGGCCTCGGCAACCTGATCTACGACGGTCTGAACAGCTCCTTCAAGTCCGAGGTGCTGACCGCCTCGGTGCTGTGCATCACGCTCGCCATCGTCGCCGACCTGCTGCTGGTGGCCGTGCAGTGACTGCTCACACCCTGGCGGCACGGCCGGCGGTTGCGTCGCCGGCGTCCCGGCAATCCGCCGGACCCGGGCACCAGCCCGCCCGCGGGAACGAGCTCGCCGGCGGGTGTGGGGCCGCAGACGGCGCCGGAGGCGACGACCACATGAGCACGTTGACGAGCGCCCTGGACTGGCTCACCACCGGAGCGAGCTGGCGCGGCGAGGAGGGGATCGCGACCCGCCTCGGCGAGCATGTGATGCTCACCGCCACCTCGGTCGCAATCGCGTCGGCGGTGGCGCTGCCGATCGGGATCGCACTGGGTCACCTCGGCCGTGGCGGCACGCTGGCGATCAACATCTCGAACATCGGACGGGCGGTGCCGACACTCGCCGTGCTGGTGCTGCTGGCCATCGGTCCGCTGGGCATCGGGGACCTGACCACGGTGCTCGCACTCACCCTGTTCGCCATCGCCCCTCTGGTCACGAACAGCTATGTGGGAATCAGCGAGGTCGATCCCGGTGCCGTGCAGGCCGCGCGGGGCATGGGCATGTCCGGCGGCCAGGTGCTGCGCCGGGTGGAGCTCCCCCTCGCCCTCCCGATGATCTTTCTGGGCCTGCGGTTGGCCACGGTGCAGGTGGTGGCGACCGCAACCATCGCCGCCCTGATCGACGGCGGTGGCCTCGGCCGCTTCGTCGTCGACGGTCTGGCCAACCACGAACAGAACAAGGTCGTCGGCGGCGCGATCCTGGTCGCCGTGCTCGCCCTCATGGTGGACGGCGTCCTGTTCGTCCTGACCCGCCTGCTGACCCGGGTCCCGCGGCCCACCCGCGCCCGCCGCTGACCGTCCCGGCCACCCGCCGCGGGCCTGTTCGCCTGGCCGCCCACCCTCCGCAGCCAAACGCACCTCACCCGCCCGAACAGCCCCCGCCCCCACCCCCACCACGCCCCGCTACGGGCCCCGGCCCAGAATCCGCCGGTGCGGGCCCGCCGCGGAGGGTGAAGGGAAGCGGGGATTTCCCACCTTGGCGCTGTGGTTTATGTCGGTTGCGGTTGCGGTGGGGCACAGGCTGCGGGAGGGTGACGGCCGAACCCGTCCAGAGAGCGCCGGAGGACCGACCTCGTGACAGACCCAGCAGCACTGATCGGAGCGCGGCGCCGGCCGCGTGCCCTGGTGGCCGGCCTGGCCGCCCTGGTCGCCCTGATCCTGGGCCTGGCCGCCTGTGGCTCGGACACCAGCGGCAACACCGGCGGCACCGGTGGCAGCGGCAGTTCGGCCGGCGCCACCGACTCGTCTACCGGGGGGACGCTCACGGTCGCCGACGCCGGCTTCACCGAGAGCAAGATTCTCGCGGAGATGTACGCGGCCCTGCTGGAGAGGGCCGGCTACAAGGTCGAGCGGACGTCGGTGCAGCAGACCGAGCTGGCACAGTCCTCGCTGGAAAAGGGCATCGTGGACGCCATGCCGCAGTACGTCGCGACGTATGCGGACCTGCTCAACACCGAGATCAACGGAGCGCAGGCGGCGTCGGTCTCGTCGCCTGACCTGCAGAAGTCCCTGACGGCGCTGCGCTCACTCGCCGGGCGTCGCGGCCTGACCGTGCTCAACCCGGCGTCCGCCGTCGACCAGAACGCCTTCGCGGTGAGCACGTCGTTCGCCACCGAGCACCACCTGCGGACCCTGTCCGACCTGGGGACCAGCGGCCTGACCGTCAAGCTCGCCGCCGGCCCGGAGTGCGCTACCCGACCCTTCTGCCAGCCGGGGCTGGAGAAGACCTACGGCGTCAAGATCAGCGAGATCGTGCGCACGGGCGTGGACACCCCGCAGACCAAAGCCGCCGTCAAGGACGGCAAGGCCCAGCTCGGCCTGGTGCTGACCACCGACGCCACCGTCGCCGACAGCGGCCTCGTCGTCCTGACGGACGACAAAAAGCTGCAGAACGCGGACAACCTCGTCCCGATCGTCAACACGAAGTCCCTGACCCCGAAGATCTCCGCCGCACTGAACCGCCTCGCCCCGGTGCTCACCACCGCCGACCTGGGCGCGCTCAACAAGAAGGTCGACTCCTCCCGGGAGAAGCCGTCCGACGTTGCCCGTTCCTACCTCAGGGACAAGGGCCTGCTCTAGGTCCCGCTGACGACCCTGGCCGTCCGGTCGGCAGTGCCCCGGTCGGACGGCCAGGCTCCCGGACGGCCGGGCGCATGCGAGCCCCGTCCGCACGTGAGGCGCGGGTGTGCGTCGGACGGGCAGCTCGGGTTCGGTCAGGAGTGGCCGTAGGGTTCGGGGCCATCGGCGGACTCGTCCCCCGGTTCCGGGTCCGCCACGGAGCCGGGCGGATGGGCCGCGACACCGATGAGCTCCACGTCCCCCGGAGCGAGGCCGGTCGGGTCCTCATCGAAGATCACCGGCTCCGGATGGGCGGACGGGGCGATCAAGGCCTCCGAGTGGGCGCCACACCCGTGGTCGATCGCGGTGACCCGCCCGTCGTCCGGGGCGAGCTCGTTGGCGCAGGCGCCGAACATCCGGCCGAGCGCCCCGGCCAGCCGGACGTGAAAGCCGCAGGTCAGACAGGAGGCCGGCGCCACCTTGGCAATGGAGGCGTTCGGGCCGGGGTCGCCTGCGTACCAGCGTTCGACGGCCTCCTCCCGGCCGGTCACCGACAGCACCCGCGGCCGGCCGAGGCCCAGCTCGACGAAGTCGTCGGTGTCGATGAGCTCCTCGACATCGGTCATCCGCAACGCGAGCCGCGGATCGTCGATCGCCGTCGGCAGCAGGTCACCGACACCGACGTCCCCCGGACGCAGCCGCTGCGACCACGGCACCCAGGCCGGCGCGAGCAGTGCGTCGTCCCAGGGCATCAGCACCACGTCGTCGACGGTCGCCTTGCGCACCCGGGCGGCCCGGGTGACCACGATGGTCCATACCCAGCCGTGGTAGGCCGGCGACTCGCAGGCGAACCGGTGCAGGACGATCCGGTCGCCCTCGGCCTCGACCCCGAGATGCGCGCCGACCGCGTCCTCGCTGCCGGCCTCGGCCACGGCTGCGGCCCGGGCCAGGTCCACCGCGGCCGCGCAGGCGGCATCCACCCCGGTATCCCGGCTCACCCGGGCGCCCCGGGACTGCTCGGGCGCGGCCGACGCATCACCGGCGACCGGCGACTCGACGAACGCGGGCGGATCAAGAGAGGCGGACGGGTCGAGGGGTGCCGGCGGCTCGGCGGGCCCGGCCGGTTCGGCCAGGTCGACGGCCGGGCCCGACGCGGGCAGGCGGGTTGACTCGGTCGTGGCGGAACGAGCCTCTGGAGCATCCACGCAACGTATTCTCACCCACGGACACGTGCGCCGCCCGACAAGGTCGTGGAAGCGCAGGCCAGGGACGAGGACACTCGGCACGGTGAGCGTGGGCAGAGCGATCTCCACAGGCGCGCGCCGCCTGCGTACCCGGATCCGCGGGCAGGACGCGGGCCGCACCGGACTGTCCTCGTTGACCGAGTTGTCCTTTGTCAACGCCGCCGGCGATGCCCTGGTCACGGTGGCACTGGCCGGGTCGCTGTTCTTCTCGGTGTCCTCGTCCGAGGCCCGGTCAAAGGTCGCCCTGTACCTGCTGATCACCATGGTGCCGTTTGCGCTGCTGGCCCCGGTGATCGGCCCGTTGCTCGACCGGGTCGCCCATGGTCGGCGCACGGCGCTCGCCGCATTGTGCCTGGCCCGGGGCCTGCTGGCCTGGCAGTTGGCCGGTGCGCTCGACGGGCTGTCCGTCTATCCGCTGGCCCTCGGGCTGCTCGTGCTTTCCCGTGCCTTCGGGGTCGCCCGCAGTGCCGTCACTCCCCGGGTCGCGCCGGCCGAGCTCACCCTGGTGCGGGTCAACTCGCGGATCACGCTGATCACCATTGTCGCCGGGGCGATCGTCGCGCCAGTGGGGCTGGGGTTGGCGAACATTCCGTTCGTCGGCTACCCATGGGTGCTGCGGACGTGCGCGATCGTGTACATGGCCGGCGTGCTGCTCGCCTTCAACCTGCCCGGGCATGTCGATTCGGCCGCCGGTGAGCTGCCGCTGCGGGCGGCGACAGCCCCCGGCGCCGGGCGGCTCGGGCTGCGGGCCCGGCTGCGCGCCACGCTGGGCACAATGCCGGTGGCGCTGCGGGCCACTCTGGTCCTGCGCGGGCTCGTCGGCTTTCTCACGTTTTATCTCGCCTTTCTCCTGCGCACCAACGGCGGCAACAACCTGTGGCTGGGTGGCCTGGCCGTCGCGGCCGGCGCGGGCAGCGGGCTCGGCGTGGTCATCGGTGGCCGGCTCGGCCGGCGCCGGCCGGAGGGCATCCTCGTGCTGGCCATGATCCTCGCGGCCGGCGGGTGTCTCGGCGCGGCCGTCACCTACACCCGGCTCACCTCGCTGCTGGCCGCCCTGCTCGCCAGCATGGCCGGTTCGATGGGCAAGCTCGCGCTGGACGCGATCATCCAACGCGACATCCCGGAGTCGACCCGAAACTCGGCGTTCGCCCGGTCGGAGACGGCCCTGCAGCTCGCCTGGGTCGCCGGCGGCGCGATCGGCCTCATCGAAATGCCCGGCACCCTCGGCTTCGCCCTGGCCGCGATGGTCGTCGTCACCACCGGTGTCGTCCAGTCCCGGGCGCTGCACCGGGCTCGCCAGGCTGCCCGCACCGGGCTGGCCACACCGCCGGGCGTCCCGCCGGCACCGGCGGCGATGGGCAACCAGCCCGACCCGTCGTCCCCGACCGTGCCGATGACCGCCGAAGGTGCCTGGCCGCTGGCCGCAACGATGCCCGAGACGTCGATGCCCGAGACGTCGATGCCCGGATCAATACCCGGACCAATGCCCGAGACGGTCCCCGGATCAATGCCCGGGACGGCGCCGCTCGAGGCATACCGGCCGGGCGGACCACAGCAGGGCTGATCGGGCACCTCGGTGCCAGGTCCGGTGTGCGTATCAACGCAGGTACCCCCGCCACACCGCCGCAGCCCACGCAATGCGCATGCCGCGCCGCACACGGCCATCGGTGCCACGCTGTGTCGTCCGTGGTGCTATGGTCCGGCAACACGTCCGATTTGCACCACATCGAAAACCCCGTGCCGTTACCTTGCCGTCCGGTGCGGTGGCATTCAGGCGAATCGACTCGCACATTCAGGACGGCGGACGAGGACATTCCAAACGATGACCCGGAGGCGGTCGTGAACCGCACCCTGATCGTTACCGCGGTGACCGCTGAGGCGGACGCGGTGTGCGCGGGCCTGATGGGCAGCTGGTCGCGCGGGCGGACCCGGCTACCCACCGGCCCGGCGAACCTGGTCTCTCCCGACTGGGACCGTCAGCTGCTCACCACTTCCACCCTCGGCCCGTACGTGGGTCGCCGGCGCGGCCCGGTGACGGTGCTCGCCGCCGGCACCGGCGGTCCCGCGGCGGCAGCCGGGGCGGCGACGGCGCTGGCGGTCGCGAACGCCGCCGGCCAGCCGTTCGACCTGGTGCTGATGATGGGCGTGGCCGGTGGGTTCCGCGGCTGGGCCGAGATCGGTGACCTCGTCGTCGCCGAGCGCATGGTCGCCGCGGACCTCGGTGCCGAATCCGGCCTCGACGAGGAGCCGCCGGCGGCCGTCGGCCGGATCAGCGAACTCGACCGCAACCTCGGCTTCCATTCCACCGGCGCGCCGACCCCCCGCACCGTCGGTGACGGTCGGGCCGCCGCTGACGCTGCCTTTCTCACCCTGGACGACCTGGGCCTGGGCTCGTCGACCGCCCGTCCCGACCCGGAGCTGGTCTCTCGGTTCGCAACGGTGCTCGACGCCACCGGCCGACGCATCGTCACCGGCACCGTCGTCAGCGTGTCGACCGTGACCGGTACGGAGCGCCGCGCCGCCGCTCTGACCGACCGGCTTGACCCGGTCGCCGAGGCGATGGAGGGTTATGCGGTAGCGCTCGCCGCCCGTGCCTTCGGCGTGCCCGCGGTGGAGATCCGTGCGGTGAGCAACCCGGTCGGTCGGCGTGACCGGGCCGCCTGGAACCTGCCGTCGGCGCTGGCCAGCCTGCGGATGGCCGCTGCCGCACTGGTCGCCCACCCCGAGGGCCTGGTCGCCGCAGCCGAGCCGGTCACCTCCACTGGTGCCGGTCCGGTTTCGCACAGCAACGGCGCAGGCCCGCATGCCAGCGGTCCGGCGCACCAGGGCTAGCAGCCAGGCGGCACGGCCATCAGCGACACGGCCATCGGCAGTGCTGTGCAGCGGTGTCGGCGGTGTCGGCGGCGGCCCTGACGCTAGGAGCGGCGGATGAGCAACGACGCACGACCGGACGACCTGGATGTTGGCCCGGGTCGTCCGGGGCGGACGCTGTCCCTGGCGATCTCCCCGTGCCCGAACGACACGTTCGCCTTCCACGCGCTGGTGCACGGACTGGTCGCCGGGGCACCCGCGGTGGCGGTCGCCTTCGCCGACATCGACGTGCTCAACGGCCGTGCCGCCGAACAGCGTGACGATCTGGTGAAGGTGTCGTACGCCGCCCTGCCGTGGCTGCTCGCCGACTACCAGTTGCTGACCTCCGGCGGCGCGCTCGGGCGTGGTTGTGGCCCGCTGGTGCTCACCGCCGGGCGCAGCGACCTGCGCGGGGCGCGGGTCGCCATCCCGGGTACCCGCACCACCGCCTACCTGCTGTTCCGGTTGTGGGCTGCGGGTGTGGACCTCGCCGCCATCGACGTCCTGCCGTTCGAGCAGATCATGCCCGCGGTGCGGGACGGCCGATACGACGCGGGACTGGTGATCCACGAGTCGCGCTTCACCTACCCGTCCTACGGGCTGACCGCGCTGGCCGACCTCGGCGACTGGTGGGAGGGGCAGACGTCCCTGCCGATTCCGCTCGGGGCGATCCTCGCCCGTCGCGAGCTGGACGGGCCCGCCCTGTCCGCCGCGGTGCGTGACAGCGTGGCGCAGGCGTTCGCCGACCCCTCGGCGTCGCAGGACTACGTCCTCGCGCATGCCCAGGAGATGGAACCCGACGTCGTCGAGGCGCACATCAAGCTGTACGTCAACGAGTTCAGTCTGGACCTCGGCGACGAGGGGTTCGCCGCGGTCCAGGCCCTGCTCGCCCGCGCCGCCGAGGCCGACCTTGTCCCCCCGCTCACCCATCCCCTGCGCTGACCCGCACCGGATGTGTCCGGTTCTCCGGCCGACTGGCAGCTCGGGCGTGGTTCGGCAACGGGCGCGGATGGCAGGATGGACGGGTGAGCTCTGACCAGATTCCGGCCGTGGGTGCCGACGACCTGCCCATTGACCTGACCGTGGACGGGGCGCCCCTGCTCGTCGACGTCCGGGAGCCCGACGAGTGGTCCGCCGGGCACATCGCCGGCGCGCTGCACATTCCGATGGGGGATGTGGTTGCCCGCCTCGACGAGGTTCCCCGCGGGCAGGACATCGTCGTCGTGTGCCGTTCCGGGCGGCGTTCCGCCGCCGTCACCAGTTATCTGGCCCAGGGTGGTTGGCAGGTCCGCAACCTCACCGACGGCATGGTCGCCTGGCAGGCGCGTGGTCGTCCGATGGTGGCCGAGGGCGGCGCCGCCCCCACCGTGCTGTAGCCGAGTTCCCGGCCCGGCTCGCGGCCGAAGCCGCAAGCCGTGGCTGACCGGGCACCACACCGGGCGGTCAGACGACCGGGGCGCCCTCGCCCTGCTGGTGGGCACCGCGCTCGGCGTGCTCCCGGTAGGTGGCAGCCTCGCGCTCGGACACGGTCAGCCCGTCGGCGGCCTCGCGGGCCTGCGGATCGTCCGGGCCGGCGTCGGCCCCACGGACCGCCTCGTCGCGCGCCCGGCCGGCCTCGGCCGCCTCGACGTCATCCCGGGTACGAAAGTCCTCGGGAACCCGTGCCTCGTCATGTTCGAGCTTCGACATCGATCCGCTCCTCATCTCGGGGCCGGTCGGCCGTCCAGGTCCGGACCGCCGACTCGGGTGTCGCGACCAGGCATGCCCGTCGTGCGGCCCGGATAACACGCGTCGAGGAGTCGTCACAGCTCAGGACGATCCAGGCGCCGATCGCTACCGAAGCCCCACGTGTGGTGCGGTCGACCGATAGCCTGGGAGTCCCGCAGCTTTCGTCGCGTTGTCCTGTCGTTACTCAGATCGAGGTCGCCCGTGCCCACCGGCAAAGTCAAATGGTTCGACGTTGACAAGGGCTTCGGCTTTCTGAGCCGCGACGACGGTGGCGACGTCTTCGTGCACAAGGCGGCCCTGCCAGCCGGTGTTGACCGGCTCAAACCAGGTGATCGGGTCGAGTTCGGCGTCGCCGCCGGCCGGCGCGGCGACCAGGCGCTGTCGGTGCGGCTGCTGTCCACGCCGCCGTCGGTGGCCAAGGCGGTCGCGCAGGCCGCGCGGCGCAGCCCCGACGAGCTCCACAGCATGGTGGAGGACATGATCAAGGTGCTTGACGACGTGCAGCGCGACCTTCGCCGTGGGCGCTATCCGGACCGGCGCATCGCGCAGCGGGTCGCCAAGGTCGTCCATGCCGTCGCCAATGAGCTCGAGGCGTAGCCTCAGGGTTCCAGCTGGCTCAGGGGTCCAGCTGGCTCAGGGGTCCAGCTGGCTCAGGGTTCCGGCGGCGCCAGGATGCTCACCCGCCGGCCACATCCTCGACACACTGCCACGTGCGTGCCCGGTTCCTCGTCGGACGGCACAAGATGACTGAGCGGAACCGGACCATCACACCATGGGCAGAGCAGCCACGGCCCGTCCACCCGGCGCCGACCGCCCTCCGCATCGGTGTGCATTCCTCCACGATGCCCCATGTCCACGCGGAAACATCCCACGATCGCAACACATTGTCGTACTGCCGACCCGAACAGCCGACGGTCCGCCGGTGTGTGCCGATGAGCGCGCGCCGTGCGGCAGACTGCGAACGTAGAGCCCGCGCAGCGCCAGGTCGCACGACAGCGGTCGTGACGTGGTCGGGCACGCGGATCGAATCGGGAGTTGAGAGGCATTCGGGTGACTAGTAGTGGGCGGTGGTCGTGACCATCGCCGTACGGTGCTGACCATGGTGGACGACGCCGCCGGCCACGGCCGGCGCCGCAGCGATCCCGGCGACCCGCTCAATCCGCACGAGCCCCGCGTGATCGGCCCCTACACCCTGCTCAGCCGGCTCGGCGTGGGCGGGATGGGCACGGTGTACCTGGCCCGCACCGCGGCCGGGCGGCGGGTCGCCGTCAAGGTCATCCGGCCGGATCTGGCCGCCGACGAGGAGTTTCGCCGTCGGTTCCGGGCCGAGGTCGAGGCGGCCCGCCGGGTCGCGCCGTTCTGCACCGCCGAAGTCCTCGATGCCGACCCCCATGCCCCCGCGCCCTACCTTGTCACCGAGTTCATTGATGGGGTCCGCCTCGACGAGCAGGTTGACCGGGGCCCACTGGCCTCGTCCACCCTGACCGGCCTCGCCGTCGGCGTCGCCACGGCGCTGACCGCCATCCACAGTGCCGGGCTGGTCCATCGCGACCTCAAGCCGAGCAATGTCATGCTGTCGCTGTCAGGCCCACGGGTGATCGACTTCGGCATCGCCCAGGCCCTCGAGGGCGCCAAGGCCAAGCCGACCGCCTGGGGGTTCGGGTCGGCCGGCTGGATGGCACCCGAACAGGTCCACGGCCATCCGATCGGCCCCGAGGCGGACGTGTTCGCCTGGGGCATCCTGATCGCCTACGCCGGCACCGGGCGCCATCCCTTCGGCGACGGCTCCGACATCGATCTCGGCATGCGGATCGTCGGTGGTCCGCCCGACCTGCGTGGCCTGCCCGAGCCGTTGGTCGGTCTGGTCTCCGCGGCGCTGGCCAAGCATCCCGACGACCGTCCCAGCGCCCGTGAGCTGCTACTTCGTCTCGTTGCCGGGCCGACGGCCCATGGCGGGGACGCCGTCGGGCCCGCCTTCGGACAGGTCGAGGAGCTCCTCAACCGCACCGGCGAGGTGCCTCGCCCGGCGCCGACCCGGGTCGGGCCGGTCACCTCACTTCCGGCCCGCCAACCGCCCCGCGGTCGCCCGCCCGGCCGCGACGCGATCCCACCGCGCGACGGCCTACCGTCCCGCGACGGACTGCCATCCCGCGACGGACTGCCATCCCGGGACGGACTGCCACCGCGCCCGGCCGCGCCTGTTCGCGAGGCTCCCCCGCCGCGCGAGGGCGTGCCGCCGGCCCGTGGCGCCATGCCACCGCCGCGTACGGGGATGCCGACCCGCGACCCCGGCCGACCCCACGAGATGGGACCTCCC
>NZ_JAMQQG010000085.1 GCF_023716925.1 Frankia sp. R82 | reverse complement strand
CTCCTCGGCGAGCCGACCAGCCCCGGGCAACCGGTCGACGGGACGGATGCGGCCGACGGGGCGGGACCCGCGGTCGTGGGGGGGGGGGGGGCCCGGGGGCGGGGGGGGGGGCCACCCAGCGCCCGGCGGCTCTCGGCGAACCGGGCGAAAGCACGGGGCTTTCGGTACAGGCGGTGTCCTACTCCACGCGGTCCGGTTCGACCGTGATCGCCGCGCCGGCCGCCTCCACCGCTCCCGAGACCTCGGTGGCACCCGCAGCCTCCTCGGCGCCGGCCGCGTCGACAGCTCCGGGCGCATCGGCGTCCCCGGTCCCGTCGGCGTCCCCGGTCCCATCGGCGTCGCCCACGCCGACCCAACCCACCGATGCGACCGCTGCCGGACCCACCCCGCCGGCCAACGTGGTGGCCCAGTACACCGCGCTGACCTGCGCGCCCAGTGATGTGCGCCGGTCTGCGGCGAGCACTGACAAGGCGCAGGACTGGATTGTGGCCTGTGACCGCAACGGCACCACGAAATACCTGCTGATGCCGGCGTCCGTGGTCGGCACGGACGTGAAGACGGCGTCCGCCGGCCTGCAGGGCGGCGGTGGCTCCACGTCGATCAACACCGGGCAGTGGGTGGTGAACGTCGAGTTCACCGGTTCCGGCCAAGGCAAGTTCACCCGCCTGACCGAGCAGACGATCGGCAAGCAGGTCGCCATCGTGCTCGACGGCGTCGTCCAGTCGGCGCCGCAGACCAACGAACGCATCGCCGGCACGGCCCAGATCTCCGGATCCTTCAACCAGTCCGACGCCAACGATCTGGCCAACGTGCTGCGCTACGGCGCGCTGCCGCTGGCGTTCGAACGGTCCCAGGCCGAGTCGATCTCGCCGACCCTGGGGCGCGACTCGCTGCACGGTGGCCTGCTCGCCGGTGCACTCGGGCTGCTGCTCGTCGTCATCTACTCGTTCCTGTACTACCGGGCGATGGGCATCGTCGTGGTGGCGTCGCTGGCGGTCAGCGGTGGGATCATCTACGCGTCGGTGGTGCTGCTCGGCAGCGCGATCGGGTTCACCCTGACGCTGGCGGGCATCGCCGGTCTGATCGTGTCGATCGGTGTCACCGCGGACTCGTTCGTCGTCTACTTCGAGCGGATCAAGGACGAGGTGCAGGCCGGTCGGACGGTTCGGGTGGCCGCCGACCGGGCCTGGCCAGCTGCGCGGCGTACGATGCTCGCCGCCGACACCGTGTCGTTCCTCGCCGCCGCGGTGCTGTACATCCTGTCGATCGGCTCGGTGCGCGGATTCGCCTTCACTCTGGGTCTGTCCACCCTGAGCGACGTACTGATCATGTTCATCTTCACCCGGCCGTTGGTGGCACTGCTGGTGCGGCGCAGACTGTTCTCCGTCAGCCGCTTCTCCGGACTGAGTCCAAAGATGATCGGTGGACGGGCCGGTGCGGTCCCAGTGACCACCACTCGGGCGCGGCTCGCCAAGCGGCCGGCGCCGGCCGGGCAGAAGCGGGAGAGCTGAGACGATGGCACTGCTCGCGCGGATCTACCGCAGCGACTTCCACGCGGACTTCGTCGGCCGCCGTCGGGCCTGGTACACGGTGTCCGGCGTCGTCCTTGCCGTCTGCATCATCAGCATGATCGTGCGGGGGTTCAGCCTCGGCATCGAGTTCTCCGGCGGCGCGGTGTTCCAGCTACCGAGCAACGGTGGCACCGTGGAGCAGGTCAAGGAGACGCTCTCGAGCGCGGGGCTCGACCCGTCCGACAGCGTGATCCAGCAGCTCGAGACGTCCCACCAGTTCCGGGTGCAGACCCGGACACTCACCGACCAGCAGACCGAGCAGGTCACCGGCGCACTGGCGAAGCGGTTCTCGATCTCCGATCCGGACCGCAACATCGCCGTGTCGACCGTGGGCTCGTCCTGGGGTTCGACGATCACCAAGAAGGCGATCCAGGGCCTGATCGTCTTCCTCGTCCTTGTCGTGATCTACCTGTCGGTGCGGTTCGAGTGGAAGATGGCCATGGCGGCCATGGCCGCGCTGGTGCACGACCTCGTCGTCACGATGGGCATCTACTCGCTGGTCGGGTTCGAGGTGACTCCGTCCACGGTCATTGCCGTGCTGACGATTCTCGGCTTCTCCCTCTATGACACGGTGGTGGTGTTCGACCGGGTGCGGGAGAACACGGCGGGAATGGCCACGTCCACCCGGCGCACCTACGCCGAGGCGACGAACGACGCCCTCAACGAGACGCTGGTCCGTTCGCTGAACACCTCGTTGATCGCCCTGATCCCGGTGGCGTCGCTGCTGTTCGTCGGCGCCGGGCTGCTTGGGGCCGGCACGCTGAAGGACCTTGCGCTCGCCCAGTTCGTCGGTATCGCGTCGGGCACCTACTCGTCGCTGTTCGTCGCCACCCCGCTGCTGGTCGACTTCAAGCGGTCCGAGCCCGCCGTGGTGGCCCTTGATGCCCGGGTCAGCCGCGACCGGGCGCGACGGGCCCGATCCGCCGCCGGCGACGCTTCGTCGACCTCGGCCGGAGCTGGCGCCGGGTCGGTGCGGGCCGGCCGCGGTTCGCGTGATCTGGCGGGCACCCGGGGCATCGACGATGTCGATGACGCGGATGATCCGGACGGTCCCGGTGGCCTGCGGAGTTCGGTGCCGGCCGACGGGCGGCCAACCGGCGGACGAGGGGAACCGGTGCCTGCCGGCGTAAACCTCGGCGGTGAGTCCCGTCGGCCGCTGCCGGGCGCAGCCCCCCGACGCGCCGGGCAGCGTAGACCCGGGCGACGAGGGCGGCCGAGCGGTAAGAAACGACGGTAGGAAACAACGGTAGGAACGTCTGCCGGAAGGACTCCGAGGAGCCGGGCGGGTCCCGCGTGCGGCGCCGGCTGTGCCGGGCCGTCTGGAACAGGCAGCGGACTAACCCGAAAGTGGGATGAACACAACGATGACAGGCATCGGCGAGGCGGTCCCCCAGCGGTCCGCCACGAACGACGCGGCCGCCGACGTGCTGCGTAGCCACATCCGGGACATCCCGGACTGGCCGCAGCCCGGCGTCGTGTTCAAGGACATCACCCCGCTGCTGTCGTCACCCACCGCGTTCGGCGTGGTGATCGGAGCATTCGCGGACATCGCGCGGGAACTGGGTGCGACAACGATCGCGGGTATCGAGGCCCGTGGTTTTCTGCTGGCCGCCCCGGTGGCCGACCGGATCGGTGCCGCCTTGGTGCCGATCCGTAAGCAGGGCAAGCTGCCCGGGCCGACCCGCAGCGCGACCTACGACCTGGAGTACGGCACCGCCACCATCGAGATACATGCCGACGCGGTGCCTGCCGGCGAGCGGGTGCTGCTGGTGGACGACGTGCTCGCCACCGGGGGCACGGCCGCCGCCGCGCACGGCCTGCTCACCGGGTGCGGTGCCGACGTGGTCGGGCTCGCGGTGCTGATGGAACTGTCGTTTCTGCCGGGCCGCGCGCGGGTCGCACCACTGGATATTGTCCCACTTCTGATGATTTGACCTAAGTGGGCGTGAGTCTGCGGAAGGCATGAGCTCGCCACGGGGTTAGGCTCGGTATCCAGTCCCTAACCAGGAGCGGCCCGTGCCTGAGGCAGCGCCGGTGACCACCGGAGCGTCGGCGTCCGCCTCGGCCCCTACCCGGGAGCCGAGGCCGGCGGCCGCTGCGGCGCGCCCCGGGACCGGCCGCGAGCCGGCCGGTCCCGGGGCGGTGAGTCGCGAACCACCGGGCCCCGAGCCGACGCGGCGTGAGCCGACCGGTCGCGGGCCGGCTGGTCGCGAGCCGGCTGGTCGCGAGCCGGCTGGTCGCGAGCCTGCTGGCAGTGCCTCCGCTGGCTGCGAACCCGTGGGCCGGGAGGCCGCGGCCCGTGAGCCCGTGAGCTGGGATGCGGCCGGCTCGTCGCCGGCGGAGCGGGCGCACGACGGCCAGGCCCGGGATGGCTCCGGCCCGTCCGAGGCGGAGACGACCGGATCGGCCGACGGATCGCAGACCTCGCCGGTCATCCCCCGGCTCGGGCACGAGTCGCCGCCGTTGCCGCGCCGGGTGCGCGGCCGGCTCTCCCGGCTGTCCACCCACCGGGCCACTCCGTCGTCCGCACTGGACCCGGTGCTGCGCGGGCTGCTCGCCAACCACCCGCGGGCCGACATCGCCCAGGTGCAGCGGGCCTTCGAGGTGGCCGACGCCGCCCATGCCGGCCAGGTGCGCTTCTCCGGCCATCCCTACATCAGCCATCCCATCGCGGTCGCGGGCATCCTCGCCGACCTCGGGATGGACACTCCGACGCTGTCCGCGGCCCTCCTGCACGACACGCTGGAGGAAACGTCACTGACCGTCGACGTGATCCGGGAGACCTTCGGGGACCAGATCGCGCTGATCGTCGACGCGGTCAGCAAACTCAACCGCGTGAAGGTCGGGGAGGCGGCGCAGGCGGAGACCATCCGCCGGATGGTCGTCGCCATGGCGCGCGATCCACGGGCGCTGGTGGTCAAGCTCGCCGACCGGCTGCACAACATGCGTACCCTGCGGTTCCTGCCCGAACACAAGCAGGAGCGCAAGGCCCGCGAGACGCTCGAGGTGTATGCGCCGCTGGCCCACCGGCTCGGGATGAACTCGCTGAAGTGGGAGCTGGAGGACCTCTCCTTCGCCGCGCTGTACCCCAAGCGCTACGACGAGATCGTCCGTCTGGTCGCCGACCGGGCGCCAAGCCGGGACGTCTACCTCGCCGACGTGATCGGCCAGGTGCAGACCGGCCTGCGGGATTCGCGGATCAAGGCCGTCGTCTCCGGCCGACCAAAGCACTACTACTCGATCTACCAGAAGATGGTGGTTCGGGGCCGGTCGTTCGACGACATCTACGATCTGGTCGGCATCCGCGTCCTGGTCGACTCTGTACGCGAC
This sequence comes from Frankia sp. R82, assembly GCF_023716925.1. Lineage (GTDB taxonomy): Bacteria > Actinomycetota > Actinomycetes > Frankiales > Frankiaceae > Frankia. The sequence continues at coordinate 13,577 of NZ_JAMQQG010000085.1, read as the reverse complement.
TGCTATGCCACACTCGGTAATATCCATGCGAACTGGAAGCCGATTCCGGGCCGGTTCAAGGACTACATCGCGATGCCGAAGTTCAACATGTACCAGTCGCTGCACACGACGGTCATCGGCCCGGAGGGCAAGCCCGTAGAGCTGCAGATCCGCACGCACGCCATGCACAACCGGGCCGAGTACGGCATCGCCGCGCACTGGAAGTACAAGGAGGACGGGGTCGCCGTCCGCACGTCGGTCACCCCCCGCCCCGGGCGACGTCGTGGTGGCGCCGAACCGGACCTGATGAGCTGGCTGCGGCAGGTGCTCGACTGGCAGCGCGAGACGGCCGACCCCGGCGAGTTCCTTGACAGCCTGCGCTTCGCGGCGGAGGCCGACGAGGTGTTCGTGTTCACCCCGAAGGGCGACGTCATCCCGCTGCCGGTCGGGTCGACCTCGGTCGACTTCGCCTACGCGGTGCACACCGACGTCGGCCATCACTGCGTCGGCGCGCGGATCAACGGCCGGATCGCGACCCTCGACACCCAGCTCGACAACGGTGACACGGTCGAGGTCTTCACCTCGCGGGCACCGTCGGCGGGTCCCAGCGAGGACTGGCTGATGTTCGTCCGCTCGTCCCGGGCCCGGGCGAAGATCCGCCAGTGGCACGCCCGGGAACGGCGCGAGGACGCGATCGTCGCCGGTCGCGACGCGATCGGCCGGGCCATGCGCCGCCACGGCCTGCCGCTGTCCCGGCTGATGAGTGGGGACGCGCTGCTCGGCCTCGCCAAGGACATCCGTTACCCGGATGTCGCCGCGCTGTACGCGGCGGTGGGGGAGAACCACCTGAGCGCGGCGTCCGTCGTCAGCCGGCTGCTGACGACCCTCGGCGGGCCGGAGGGGGCCGAGGAGGACGTCGGCGAAACCGAGCTCCCGATCCGTACGCTGCGCCGCTCCGGCGCGGAACCGAGCGTGCTGGTGACCGGTGCACCCGACGTGTGGACGAAACTCGCCCGGTGCTGTGCCCCCATGCCCGGGGACGACATCGCCGGTTTCGTCACCCGCGGCAAGGGCGTGTCGGTGCACCGCAGCGACTGCGTCAACCTCACCGGCCTGCGCGGCGGCCCGCACGACCGCCTGGTCGAGGTGGCGTGGGCACCGTCCTCGGGTTCGGTGTTCCTCGCCGTCATCCAGGTCGAGGCGCAGGACCGCACCAAACTGCTCTCGGACGTGACCCGGGTGCTGTCCAACCGGCACGTCAACATTCTGTCCGCCTCGGTCACCACGACCCGTGACCGAGTTGCGGTCAGCCGTTTCACCTTTGAGATGGGCGACGCGAAGCATCTCGGGAACATCCTGAGCGCGGTCCGGTCCCTGGACGGGGTCTACGACTGTTTCCGCGTCACCTCGGGCGTACAGGCCTAGCCGAGACCCAGGCCTGGCGAAGCCCCGGCCTGGCCAGACCCAAGGGGGCGCCGTGGATGCAGAGACGGTAGGTGCCGGCCTTCCGGCCGGTGGCGGGCTGTCCCCGGCACTGGCCAGATCCGAGGCGGCCGACGACGCCTCCCGGGCGCTGTCGGCGGCCCGCCAGGCCAGCGTCCGCCTCGCCCACCTGGCCCGGCGGATGGCGGCACCGCGGATGTCGCAGGTCCCCCCCGAGCTGCGCGACATCGTCGAGGCCCATCGCGACTACCATCCCCGCGCCGACATCGCGGCGCTCGTGCACGCCTTCGGGGTCGCCGAGCAGCTGCACGCCGGCCAGATGCGGCGCAGCGGCGACCCGTACATCAGCCACCCGCTGGCGGTCACCGCGGAGCTGGCGGAGCTCGGCGTCGACACGACGACGCTGATCGCTGCGCTGCTGCACGACACCGTCGAGGACACCGGCTACACGCTGGGCTCGGTCACCGACGAGTTCGGCGGTGAGGTGGCCAACCTCGTCGACGGCGTCACGAAACTGGACAAGATGCGCTTCGGGGAGGCCGCCGAGGCCGAGACGCTGCGCAAGCTCATCGTCGCGCTGGCCCGGGACTACCGGGTGCTGGTCATCAAGATCGCCGACCGGCTGCACAACATGCGCACCCTTGACTTCATGTCCCCGGCCAAGCAGCAGAAGATCTCCCGGGTGACACTGGAGATCCTCGCGCCGCTGGCCCACCGGCTCGGCGTCAGCGTCATCAAGCGCGAGCTCGAGGACCGAGCGTTCGCCGTGCTGCATCCCGCCGAGCACGCCCGCATCGCCGCGGTCGTCGACGAGTTCACCGCCGCCGAGCAGTCCAGCGGCACCGTGCGGGAGATGGTGTCGCGGCTGCAGGCCGGCCTCGCCTCAGCCCGGATCGACGGCGAGGTGGCCATCCGTGCCAGCCACCTGTTCTCCATCTACAAGCGGGCGCAGGAACGGGCCCGGGCCCCGCGGGACTACACCGACATCGTCCGGGTGCTCGTCCTCGTCGAGGAGATCACCGACTGCTATGCGGCGCTTGGTGTGATCCACGCACTGTGGCGCCCGGTACCGGGCCGGCTGCGCGACTTCGTCGCCACCCCGAAGTTCAACATGTACCAGTCGCTGCACACCACCGTCGTCGATGACAGTGGTCGCAGCATCGACATCCAGATCCGCACCCCGTCCATGCACCAGCTGGCCGAGACGGGCATCATCGCCCGCCCGGTCGGCGCCGGCGCCGCCGGGGCCCGCCTGGAAGGCCTGTCCTGGCTGCACAGCCTGCTGGACTGGCAGGAGGACACCGTCGACTCCGACGAGTTCCTCGAGTCACTGTCCTCGGACCTGGAATCCGACGAGGTGCTCGCCTTCACCCCCAAGGGCAGGATGATCGCACTGCCGGCCCGCTCCTCACCGGTGGACGTCGCCTACGCGGTACACACCGACATCGGCCACCGCGCGATCGGCGCCCGGGTCAACGGCCGGCTCGTCCCGTTGCACACCCGGCTGCGCAACGGCGACGTCGTCGAGATCCTCACCTCCAACCTCCCCGGCGCCGGCCCCTCGGAGGACTGGCTCCGTTTCGTCCGGACCTCCCGGGCCCGGGTCCGCATCCGTCGCCACCTGGCCCGAGCTCGCCGCACGCCCCCGACCGGCTCGACCTCCTTGACCGGTTCGTCCGCGCCGGCCGCGTCCGCTCGCTCGGCGGCGGCGACCGCAACGGCGCCGTCGAACGGTTCCGGCGGGCCGAGCTGGCCGGCCGCGAGTACCGGGACCCCTCCGGCGACGACGGCCACCCAGGTCACGGCCCCCGGTGGGCTCGGGACGACCGCGAACTCTCCGCGTCCCTTCGGGACAACCACCGGTGCTGTCGGGACGAACCCCGGCGTCCAGGGAACGCCCGCCCGGGCCCACGGGACGAGCTCTGGTGCCAACGGGACGGCCGGCAGCGCCGCGGAGGTGGCATCGGCCACGATCGCGGTGGGTTCGCCTGCGGCCGACGCTGTGCGTGATGCGGTCCACCGGGAGCGCAGCGCCGCCGTCGAACGACCCGCCGGACGTCGCACAGGCGGGAGCAACCCATCCGCCGTCGCCGATGACGGTACCGGTACCCGCATGCCGATCCGACTGGCGCGATGTTGTCTGCCGCTGCCCGGCGACGCCGTCGTCGGCCTCACCACCCACGGAAATGCCGCGGCTCTGCACCGTCGGGAGTGCGCGAACGTGGCCGAGGTGTCCGCCGAGCGCGAGCGGGTCCCGGTGGTGACCTGGTCCATGCCGCAGGTCACGATCTTCCCGGCGGAGATCGCCGTTGAGGCGTTCGACCGCTACGGCCTGCTGGCCGACATCACCGAGATCCTGTCCGAGACGTCGGTATCGGTCCGAGCAGCCTCCACCACCACCTCGGACGACCGGGTCGCCCACGCCCGCTTCACCCTCGAGGTCACCGGACTCGAACAGCTCGACCGGGTGCTCGCCGCGGTCCGCCGTGTCGGCGGCGTCTACGACTGCTACCGAGCCTGTCAGACCCAGGCCCCGCCGCGCGCACCTCGCCAGGACACCATCCGCGGCCCGCAGCCCGCAGCCACGGCCTCGACGCCCACGGCCCCGACGCCCACAGCCCCGCGCGGGTCTGGACCGACCGCCGGTCAGCGCCCCTGACCCGTCCGTCGGTGCTGCCCGCCCGCCAGCGCAGATCTGCCGGCTGGTGCCGCCCACCTGCCTGACGACGTCCGTGCGTCCGGGTGCCTGCGCGGGCCCGTATGCCGATCCTGCTGGCTTGTCCATGCGGGCCCGCCGTCCGTCGAGCATGGACGAACCGGGTAGGCGGATCTTGCCTGGGGCCGGCTGCGGGGCGGGGTTGCGGCGAGGGGCGAGTTACTTTCTGTGTGGATAGGGCGCATCTTGGTTGCGGAAAGTGGGCAGCCTGGTGGTTGGGTCCGCGGTGGCGGGTTAGCCCTGGGCGACGGGTGCTCGGGACGGGGGCGGCGGGCGAAGGCGCGACAGATGAGTGGCGGGGCAAGTGGGTGGCGGGCGGTGGGGGTGGTTCTGGGCTTGGCGGGACAACTCCCATCGGGGGAGTGGATCACCTCAAAGGAGGGGCCTGTTCGGGCCATTTCCTTACGTACGGTGATGTCGCTACCGACGCCCGGACGGGGTGGTCCGGCTACCTGGCCAGAACCTTCCTCCCGGTTCCCGTACGGTTCGGCCGGAGTCGGGCGCAGCGTGGCGATTCCATGTCGGAAGGTGCCTTCGTACGGACCGGATGTAACCGCGGCGTATCGAATGACATCCTGCCGGGCAGCTTACGGGGGAATGTCGGCGGGCGGAATGTGGCCGCCTCTTCGGGACGCCGAAAATTCAACGGCCGAGGCGATCCATCGATGTAGAGTATCCCGCGTGTCCCCGTTTCCAGAGGGAGTGCGCATGGGTCACCTGCAGGTCGTCGTCAGTATCGACTCCCTGGACGGCGCTGAGCGTATCGGCCGGGCACTGGTGGAGGCCCGCCTGGTCGCCTGTTTCCAGGTGCTCGGCCCGATGCGCAGCATCTATCGCTGGAGGGGCGAGGTCGAGCAGGCGGAGGAATGGATCTGCCTGGCGAAAACGACCACCGAGCGATTCGACGAGATGCGTGAACGGCTCGTCCTCCTGCATCCGTACGAAAACCCCGAGATCATTGCCACGCCGATAGTCGCCGGGCACGCCGACTATCTCACCTGGATCAGCGAGCAGACCACGCCGCCCACGGGTTGATCGGGCCCGAAACGGGGGTCGCGGTCGAAGTCGAGATCGAGGTCGGGACGGAAATCGGGGCCGGAGGGTGGGTTCCGGGGTCAGACCAGGGCCCGCAGCTGGTCGTCGAGGTCCCGCACGACCTGGGTGTGCTGCCAGGGGCGCAGGTGTTCGCGGGCCCGGCGGACACGGGCGAGCCCGAGGGAGAAGTCGGTCTGCGCGACGATTGCGAGGGATTCGGCGGCGAAGTGACAGGCCGCGTCGATCTCACGTCGCTGAATATGCACCTCGGCGATGTCGCTGAGGAGCAGGGAACGCTTCTTCGTGGCCCCGGGCCCGGCCACTCGCAGCGCTTCGGTCGCCGCGGCGTAGGCGGCTGCCGGACGACGCAGCCTGGTATATGTGGTGACTTTCAGGCCGTCGAGTCGGCCCCGGTCAAAGAAATGCGTCCAGACCCGGCTGCCGTCGCTCTCGCCCCGGTCGAAGGCATCCTGGGCCCGGTCGAGTGCGGTCAGCGCCGCCCGGCCCTCCCCGCGGGCCGCCTGCTCTTCGGCCTCCCGGGCAGCCAACCAGGCGCGGGTCATGGCCGTGCTGCCGGCGGTGGCCCGCCGCTGGGCCTCGCCGAGTAGCGCGCACGCCTGGTCGTGGCGGCCCTGGCTCGCGGTCTGGTAGCTCTCGTAGCCGAGCACGCAGGCCCACAGGCCGTGGTCGTCGGCGTCGCGGGCGGCCTCGATCGCAACCCGGTAGTAGGCCGTCGCCGCCGGCAGGTCGTTGCTGTCGAAGGCCAGCCAGCCGGCCAGCGCCGCGGTCTCGCCGGCCGTCGAGGTCAACGAGCGGCGCACCGGCGAGCGGCCGGTGGACTCCAGCAGCTGCGTGAGCCGCCCCAGATGCTCGGTGACGCGTGGCATCAGCATCCGGGCCGGAACCCGTTCCTCGAGGCCGTACAGGCCCGCGGTGTGCTGCCCCAGCTCCTCGGCCAGCTCGGGGGTGACGCTGGCGCGTCGGCGCAGTGCCGCGGACAGCCGTTCCCAGGGCGGCCCGTCGGCGCCCGCACCCAGCGGGACCACCGCCACCCCACCCGCCGCGGCCAGCAGACGCAACACGTCGCGACGTTCCACCGGCAGGCCGTTGGGGTCGATCACACCACTTATGCCGTGCAGGACCGCGGCCGAGCCCGGCGTCGATGTCGCCCCGCCGATCGCCATGCCGGCGACATCGACGGCCCGGCCCGATTCCGCCCGCACCGCGCCGCCGGTGGACGGCAGTGCCTCGTCGTCGACGAATCCCAGTTCCACCGACGACCGGCCGAACAGGGCGCGCAGCAGCCGCTGATAGCGAAGGCTGGGTTTCTTGTCGCCCTTCTCCCACTTGCAGATCATGTTTCCGGTGACGCCGGCCTCGCGACCGTCGTGCACCATGGAGAAGCGGCGGATCTCGGTGGCAAGCCGTTCCTGCGACCAGCCCCGCTCCTCCCGGCTCAGTCGCAGCCGGGCGTTCGGCGTACGCGAAGCCGGACCGCGGCCGGGCGGCGTGACATCGTCGACAGAAGCCCCGGTGGCGGAAGTCCGGGGCGCCGCCGAAGGACCGGTGGTGAGCTGCATCGGGGCCTCCGAAGTCAATCGGTTGACTCCTGGAGCTTAACCCTCAGTGAGATATGCCGGTCATGCCGTCCGTGGTCCTTCCGGGACCAGAAACGAAGGAAGTGTGGTCTCTGTGGTCCCGGTTGTCCGTGAACGGTTCGGATGGCACTGCGGACAGTGGCACGTCGGCCGGCGTCCGGCGTCGGAGCACCGGGCGTCGGAGCACCGGGCGTTCGGGTCGGAGTGCGCGGTGCTCCGGGGTGCCGTGGGCGAGGTCGCGCCGTCCGGGGGAGGTCGGTCCGTTCGAGCCGGGCGTCGCCTTCGCCCGGACGGGACCGGCCTTCTAGAGTGAGGGAGTGAGAGCCGGACCCCTCGACCGCCGACCTCGACCGCCCGGATCCGGCGCCCCCGCGCGGCCGCTGCGGGCGTGGCAGCAGGCGGCTCTGGACATCTACCGTTCCCGTTCGGCCTCGGGCGCGCGGGACTTCCTCGCGGTCGCGACGCCGGGTGCGGGCAAGACGACCTTCGCTCTGCAGATCGCCGCGGACCTGCTGGCCGCCGGCGAGATCAGCCGGGTCACCGTGGTCGCGCCCACCGAGCACCTCAAGCGGCAGTGGGCCGCGGCCGCGTCCGAGGTCGGCATCGACCTGGATCCGGACTTCCGTAACGCCGCCGGCGCCACGTCGTCGGACTACACCGGCGTCGCCGTCACCTATGCCCAGGTCGCGGCCCATCCGGCGCTGCACCGGGCGCGGACCGGCGCGCGGCGCACGCTCATCGTCCTGGACGAGATCCACCATGCGGGCGACGCGCTGTCGTGGGGGGAGGCGGTCCGGGAGGCGTTCGCCCCGGCCGCCCGCCGGCTCGCCCTGACCGGAACGCCCTTTCGGTCGGACGTCAACCCCATCCCGTTCGTCACCTACCTGCCCGGAACGGACGGGGTGCTGCGCAGTGTCGCCGACTCCTCCTACGGCTATGCCGACGCGCTGCGCGACGGTGTCGTGCGCCCGGTGCTGTTCCTGGCCTACTCGGGGGAGATGTCCTGGCGGACCAGCGCGGGTGCGGAGCTGTCCGCCCGTCTCGGTGAGCCGCTGACGAACGACCAGACCGCCGCCGCCTGGCGCACCGCGCTCGACCCGCGCGGCGACTGGATGCCGGCCGTCCTCGCGGCCGCCGACACCCGGCTGTCCCAGGTCCGCGCCGGCGGCATGCCGGACGCGGGTGGCCTGGTCATCGCCACCGACCATGCGACCGCCCGGGCCTACGCGGGCATCCTCGCCCGGCTCACCGGCTCGTCGCCGGCGGTCATCCTCTCCGACGACCCCACCGCGTCCTCGAAGATCGAGAACTTCCGGCGCTCCACCGACCGGTGGATGGTCGCCGTGCGGATGGTCAGCGAGGGCGTGGACGTGCCGCGCCTGGCCGTCGGGGTGTATGCCACCTCGGCGTCCACCCCGCTGTTCTTCGCCCAGGCCGTCGGGCGGTTCGTGCGTGGCCGTGGCCGGGGCGAGACGGCCTCGGTGTTCCTGCCGAGCGTGCCGTCCCTGCTTGCGCTTGCCGGCGAGATGGAGGTCCAGCGCGACCATGCGCTGGAGAAGTCCCCGCGCGATCCCGACGCCTTCGACGACGACGCGCTGCGCGAGGCCAACCGCCGCCGCGACGCCCCCGACCAGCCCGACACCCTGTTCACCGCGCTCGGCTCGTCCGCCCACCTGGACCGGGTCATCTTCGACGGTGGCGAGTTCGGCACGCCCGCCGCAATCGGGTCGGTCGAGGAGGAGGACTTCCTCGGCCTGCCCGGACTGCTCGAACCCGACCAGGTCGCCACGCTGCTACGCCAGCGTCAGGCCGCCCAGCAGGCCGCGGCCCGCAAGGAGGCGGCGAAGGCGGCCGCGCAGCCGCAGCCCGTCGTGCCCGCCGCCCGCACAGGTGCCGCGTCCGCGTCCGCCGGGGGTGTGGCCGGGGTCCCCGGTGTGGCCGGGGCCGCGGGTACCGGCGGTCCGGACGAGGACGGCGCCGCCCGGCCCAAGCACGAGATCATCGCCGAGCTGCGCCGTGAGCTCAACCGGCTCGTCGGCATGCACTTCCACCGCACCGGCAAGCCACACGGGATGATCCACGCCGAGCTGCGCCGCACCTGCGGTGGCCCACCCAGTGGCCAGGCCACCGCCGCCCAGCTGCAGGCTCGCATCGACACCGTCCGCCGCTGGGCCAGCTGAGCGCCGCCAGCCCCATGACCGTCACGGCGGTGGTGGCCGCCGCGACGGGTCGTCGGCCCAGGTGGGGGTCAGCCGCCCTGGGAGACGGTGATGGACAGGATCTTCGCCTTGCTGGCGGGGGCGCCGTCCGAGCCGCCGCCCTCGACGCCGGGCTTGGTGAGCTTGTCCAGCACGTCCAGCCCCTGGGTGATCTTCCCGAAGACGGTGTAGCCGCCGGCCAGGGCGGCTGCACCCTGCTTCGTCGGGCTGGCGTAGTTGATGAAGAACTGGCTGCCGTTGCTGTTCGGCTGCGAGCTGTGCGCCATCGCGAGAACACCGCGGTCGTAGGTGACGCCTGCGGTGTTCTCGTTGGCGTAGCCGTAGCCGGGACTGCCGGAGCCGGTGCCGGTCGGGTCACCACACTGCAGGACGAAGATGCCGGCCTCGGTGCCGGCCGTCTCGCGGTGGCAGGTGGTGTCGTCGAAGTACTTCGTGTCGGCGAGGGTGAGCAGCGCGTGCACGGTGCACGGGGCCTTGTCGGCATCCAGGGTCGCGGTCATCGTCCCCGCACTGGTGTTGATCACCATGGTGGCGGGGGAGGCATCGACCTTGGCGGCGGCCTTGGGCAGCGTGGCGTTGCGGGCCGGGGTCTCCCCGTTGGACGTGTAGACACAGGCACCGACCTTGCTGGTCGGTACGGCCGCCGCGGCGGAGGGCGTCGCGGCCGGGTTCGCCGTGGCGGTGGCGTTGTCGTCCTTGCTGGTGAGCAGGATCGCGGCGATCGACGACGCGGCGACGACCACCACGATGAAGCCGGCCACGATGGCCAGCCGCTGCTGGCGGCGGCGCTGGGCCTCCCGGCGGCGTTGGGCCTGCCGGGTGGCCCGGGCCTCGGCGAGCTCGCGTTGGCGTCGTTCCCTCGAACTGGTGGCCACCGTCGCCGGCCCTCCTCATGTCTTCGACTGACGGTTCTGACGCCCCCGCACCCGCCGGGCGGTCCGCACCGGGGGCGGTACGCACCGATGGGCACCGTCGCGTGGGCACCGTCACCGTAACCGTTCCACACGGTAACTGTTGTTCCAGGTCGGCTGTGGCGGGGCGCTCCGACCCGCGATGCCGGATCCAGCCAGCATGCCGGCCCTGCCTGTGCGTGGGCTGTCCGTGGGCGACGGGCGTCCGCAGGGACGGCTGATAGCGTGGCCGTGGGGGTGCGATGCGGCACCACCACGAGGCGTGATCATTCAGGGGCTGACGCGACGCATGCTCGACAAGCGATTCATCCGGGACAACCCGCAGGCCGTCCGGGACGCGGTCGCGGCCAAGGGCATCGACCTGGATGTCGACGAACTGCTCCAGCTCGACCAGGAGAACCGCAAGCTCCAGTTCGAGGTCGACGAGGCGCAGGCGCAGCGGCGCAGCCGCTCCAAGCAGTTCGCGAAGGCCGACGAGGCCCGCCGCGCCGAGCTGCGCGCCGAGCAGGAGGCCTTCGACCGTCAGCTCAAGGACAACCGCGAGCGGCTGGCCCGCACGGGTGCGCGACTGGCCGAGCTGATGCTCGCCACGCCGAACATTCCCTGGTCCGGTGCGCCGGTCGGTCCGGACGAGTCGGCCAACGTCGTGCTGCGCACCGTCGGCACCCCGCCGCGGTTCGACTTCGCCCCGCTGGACCACGTCGAGCTCGCCGAGCGGCGCGGCTGGGCCGAGTTCGCCCGGGCCCGCCGGGTGGCCGGCGAGCGGGCCTACGCCCTGGTCGGCGATCTGGTGCTGCTCGAGCGCGCGATTCACTCGTATGCGCTGGACCTGCTGCGGACGCAGGAGTTCACCCCGATCTCGGTGCCGGCGCTGGTTCGCGAGGAGCCGCTGGTCGGTACCGGGATGCTGCCCAAGGGCCGCGAGGAGATCTACGAGGTCCCGGCCGACGACCTGTTCCTCGCCGGCACCGCCGAGGTCGCCCTCGTCGGGCTGCACGCGGGCGAGATCCTGGAGGCCGGCCAGCTGCCCGTGCGCTACGCCGGCATCTCCGCGTCCTTCCGCCGAGAGATCGGCAGCGCCAGCCGGGACGTCCGCGGTCTGCTGCGGGTGCACCAGTTCGAGAAGGTCGAGCAGTTCGTCCTGTGCGCCGCGGACGAGGCCGAGTCGGCCCGTTGGCACGCGCAGCTGCTGGCCACTGCCGAGCGCATCCTCACCGACCTCGAGCTGAGCTACGAGGTGGTCGAATGCGCCACCGGTGACATGGGCGTCGGCAAGTTCCGGATGAACGACATCAACACCTGGTTCCCGTCGCTCGGCCGCTACCGGGAGACGCACAGCTGCTCGACCCTGCATGACTGGCAGGCCCGTCGGGCGAACCTGCGCTACCGCGACCCCGACGGCACCATCCACTTCGCGCACACCCTGAACAACACCGCGGTGGCCACCCCGCGCCTGCTCGCGGCGTTGCTGGAAAACCATCAGACCGCCGATGCCGGTGTCCGGGTGCCCGGCGTGCTACGTCCCTACCTGGGCGGACGCGAACTGCTCTGAACCCGGCCGCCACCGGCGCCGCGACTGCCGAGGCCGTGGCCACCGTCGAGGCCGTGGCCACCGCCGGGGTCGTGATCGCCGCCGGGGTCGTGGCGGCGGGCGCGGTGGGCGCGCACGAGTGCTGGGCCGGCAACGGCGAGGCGGCGCCGCATCGCGACCGAGACCCGCTGGTCGAGGACCCGGTAGTCGGCGCGTTCCACCTCGTCCAGGATGGCGCGGTAGAGCACGAACGCGGTGCGCATGCAGTCACGTGAGGTGGGGTGCAGCAGCCGGATGCCGGGCTCGGCGCAGCGGAACAGCTCCCGGGCCCGGCTGATCTCGAACGCGAGCAGGCGGCGCACCGGCCCGTCCACGACCCCGGCGGCCAGCCGTTCCCGGGTGACGCCGAACAGCTCCAGCGACTCCGCCGGCAGGTACACCCGGCCGCGCCGCAGGTCCTCGCCGACGTCGCGGATGAAGTTCGCCAGCTGGAAGGCGATCCCCAGGTCGCGCGCGTAGGGCAGGGCGCTGTCGTCGACCGGTTCGAGCAGCGGCACCATCTGCAGGCCGATGACCGCCGCCGAGCCGTACATGTAGCCGACCAGGTCCTCCCAGGTCGCGTATCCGGTGACGGTGAGATCCATGGCCATGGACGTCAGGAACGCGGCGAAGTGGTCCGGATCGAGGGCGAACCGTTGGATCGTGTGGATCGTCGCAGGTAGCACCGACACGTCACCGGACCCGGACCCGGACCCGGACCCGGACCCGGCGGCCTGGCCGGGGCCGGCGTCGACGGCGTGGGCGGGCGCTCCGGCGCGCAGCGCGGTGAGGAACCGTTCGCCCCAGGTCCGCAGGGCCGCGGCCCGCTCGGCGTTGCCGAGCTGGGCGCCGAGGTCGTCGACGAGGTCGTCGGCGTACCGGGCGAAGCCGTACAGGGCGTGCACGTGCGGGCGTTTCCACGCCGGCAGCAGCAGCGTCGCCAGGTAGTAGGTGCGCCCGTGCGCGGCGTGCAGGTCCCGGGCCCGGGCGTAGGACGCCCGCAGCCGCGGATCGGTGATGCCGGCGGCGGCGAGGCTGTTCACGGCAGCCGGGAGGTGAAGGCCAGTGACGTGGCCGCCGCGGCGAAACCGAGGACCACCGACAGCCCGAGGAACCAGGTGGTGACCTCCCGGTACTCGGTGCGGTAGCCGATGGAGCTGCCCAGCCCCCGGTAGACCGAGCGCAGCTCGTCGCCGGTGGCGGCCCGGTGGTAGGAGCCGTCGGTCTGGTCGGCGATGTCGTGCAGGGCCTGCTCGTTGACGGGGACGGGTACCTCCTGACCGCCGACGTCCAGCGTGCCACCGGGCGTGCCGTAGGCGATGGTGTCGACGGGCACGTGGGCCTGCCGGGCCGCCTCGATGGCCTGGGAGTTCGGCCGGCCCCGGGTGGTCTCGCCGTCGGAGAGCAGCACGATCGCCGCCGGCGGGGGGCTCTGTCCGCCTTCGGAGAGCCGTTTGCCCGCGGCGGTGATGCCCTGCAGCGAGGCGAACACGCCCTCGCCGATCGCCGTGGCCGGGCCGAGTGCCAGCCCGCGGATGCCGGCGCGCACCGCTTCCCGGTCGGTGGACGCGGGCACCAGCACGGTGGCGCTGCCCGCGAAGGACACCAGCCCCAGGTTGATCCGCGGCGGCAGCTGGTCGACGAACGCCACCGCGCCCTGCTTGGCCGCCTCCAGCCGGGTGGGCGCGATGTCGGTGGCGGCCATCGAGTTCGACACGTCGATTGCCAGCATGATCGTCGCCCGTTCCCGCGGGACCCGTTCGGCGCGGGCCGGCCGGGCCAGCGAGAACACCAGTCCCGCCAGGGTGAGCAGCAGCAGGGCGGCCGGCACGTGCCGGCGCCACCAGGCGGGTCGACGGGGCAGGACCGAGGCGAGCACGGCGGTCGACGACAGCCGGGCGGCGTAGACCCGCCGGCGCAGCGACACCGCGACGTAGGCCGCGAGCAGCGCCGCGACCAGCAGATAGAGCCACAGCCAGTGGCCGGCGAGGAAGCTCATCGGCGCCCCACCACCGCCGCGGCCGGGGCTGCGACCGTGGCCGGGGCGAACAGGGCCCGCCCGGTCCCCCCCCGCCCCCCCCCCCCCCGGCGGCTTAAAAACAAAAC
>NZ_JAMQQG010000084.1 GCF_023716925.1 Frankia sp. R82 | reverse complement strand
CCCGCGGGGGCCGCCGGCGCGGCACCCGGCGCCCCCGCCGCAGCAGGCACCCCCACCGGCCCGGTGGTGATCGACGTGACCGAGGCGAGCTTCGCCACGGACGTGATCAACCGCTCGATGCAGGTGCCGGTCGTGCTCGACTTCTGGGCCTCGTGGTGTGGCCCCTGCAAGCAGCTCAGCCCGGTGCTGGAGAAGCTCGCGGTGGCCGACGGCGGGCGCTGGATCCTCGCGAAGGTCGATGTCGACGCCAACCCGCAGCTCGCCCAGGCGGCCGGTGTGCAGGGCATCCCGGCGGTCAAGGCGGTCGTCGGCGGGCGGATCATCGGCGAGTTCACCGGCGCGGTCCCCGAACGGGAAGCTCGGGCCTGGCTCGACCAGCTGTTGTCCGTCGTCGCCGAGGCGACCGGCGGCGCGCAGGGCGGCGCACCGGGGGATGGCGCTCCCGAGCGGGACCCGCACCTGGTCGCCGCCGAGAGTGCGCTCGCCCACGGTGACTTCGACACGGCGATCGAGTCCTACCGCCTCCGTCTCGCCGAGGCACCGGGTGACCCGGAGGCCGCGATCGGCCTGGCCCGCGCCGAGCTGCTGCGCCGGGTGCGCGACCACGACCCGGCCCGGATCCGGGCCCGCCTGGCCGCCGATCCGGCCGACGTGGAGGCTGCGATCGCCGCGTCCGACCTGCGCCTTGCCGAGGGGGACACCCCCGGCGCGCTGGCGGACCTGGTCGCCCTGGTGCGGCGTACCGCCGGCCCCGAGCGGGAGCAGGTCCGGGCCCACCTGGTCGGCCTCTTCCAAGCCCTGGGCGACGAGGATCCCGCCGTCGCTCCCGCCCGCAGGTCGCTGGCCGCTGCGCTGTTCTGAGGGCCGCGGACGCCGGCCTGGTGTTGTGGTCGGGCCCGGCGCCGTCACCGCGGTGGCGCCGGGCCCGACGACCACCGCCGAGTCGGCGCCGCGCCGACACCTGGTGGTGGGGAAACCCAGGTCAGGTAGCCGGGTCGGGGTCGTGCCGCAGCCAGACGGCGCCGAGGACGGGCAGCGTCACCGCAGCGGACGCCGGCAGGCCGTGGTACGGCTGGTCGGTGGCGTACACGGCGCCGAGGTTGCCGAGGTTGGCGCCGCCGTAGCGCTGACTGTCGGTGTTGAGGACCTCCCGCCAGCGGCCGGGGAACGGCAGGCCGATCCGGTGGCCGTGGTGGGCGATGCCCGCGAAGTTCGTGATGCAGGCAAGCGCCCCGGAACCCGACTCCGTACCCGGACTCGCGCCGGCTCCACCGGCGGCAGCGGGGCCGGCCCAGCGCAGGAACGAGAAGACGTTGTTGCCGGTGTCGTTCGCGTCGATCCAGGAGAAGCCGGTCGGGTCGACATCTCGCTGGTAGAGCTCGGGGGAGCTGCGGTACAGGGCGTTGAGGTCGCGCACGAGAGTGGCGACGCCGTGGTGGCCGGGCTCGGCCAGCAGGGGCCAGTCGAGGGAGGCGGCCTCGTTCCACTCGTTGTCCTGGCCGAACTCGCTGCCCATGAACAGCAGTTTCTTGCCGGGATGCGCCCACATGTAGGCGTACAGGGCGCGCAGGTTCGCCAGCTGCTCCCAGCGGTTGCCGGGCATCCGGCGCAGCATCGAACCCTTGCCGTGCACGACCTCGTCGTGGCTGAACGGCAGGATGAAGTTCTCCGAGTAGGCGTAGACCATCGAGAACGTCATCTGGTGGTGGTGGAAGCTGCGGTGCACCGGCTGGTGGGAGCTGTAGTCCAGGGTGTCGTGCATCCAGCCCATGTTCCATTTGAAGCCGAAGCCGAGCCCGCCGAGGTGGGTGGGGCGGGTGACGCCGGGCCAGGCGGTCGACTCCTCGGCGATCATCATGGCGCCGGGGAAGCGGCGGTAGACCGTCGCGTTGGTCTCCTGCAGGAACGCCACCGCGTCGAGGTTCTCCCGTCCGCCGTGCTCGTTGGGTAGCCACTGCCCGTCGGGGCGGGAGTAGTCCAGGTACAGCATGGAAGCCACCGCGTCGACCCGCAGTGCGTCGACGTGGTACTCCTCGAACCAGTACAGGGCGTTGGCGACCAGGAAGTTGCGCACCTCGGGCCGGCTCACGTCGAAGACGTAGGTGCCCCAGTCGGGCTGTTCGCCGCGGCGCGGGTCGGGGTGTTCGTACAGGGGGGTGCCGTCGAAGCGGCCCAGGGCCCAGGCGTCCCGGGGAAAGTGCGCCGGCACCCAGTCGACGATCACGCCGATGCCGGCGGCGTGCAGGGCGTCGACGAGGTGGCGGAACTCGTCCGGGCTGCCGAAGCGCGCCGTCGGGGCGTAGTACGCGGAGACCTGGTAGCCCCAGGAGCCGCCGAAGGGGTGCTCGGCGACGGGCAGCAGCTCGACGTGGGTGAAACCGTTGTCCCGGACGTAGGCGGTGAGCTGCTCGGCGAGTTCGAGGTAGGACAGTCCGCGCCGCCAGGAACCCAGATGCACCTCGTAGATGCTGATCGGCTCGGCGTGCCAGGCGGTGCGGGCGCGTCGGGCGAGCCACTCCTGGTCGTCCCAGGTGTAGGCCGACCGGGTGACGACGCTGGCGGTCGCCGGCGGTACCTCGGTGCGAAACGCCATCGGATCGGCCTTCTGCCGCCAGACGCCGTCGAAGCCGAGGATCTCGTACTTGTAGCGCAGGCCGGCGCCGGCACCGGGGACGAACAGCTCCCACACCCCACAGCTGCCCAGCGAGCGCATCGGGAAGGCCCGACCGTCCCAGAAGTCGAAGTCGCCGACCAGGCGCACCCCCCGCGCGGACGGTGCCCACACCGCGAAACTGGCGCCGGTGACGGCTGTCCCACCAGGCGTGTGCAGGGTGCGCAGGTGGGCGCCGAGGACCTTCCACAACTGCTCGTGGCGCCCCTCGCTGATCAGATGCCGGTCGATCTCGCCGAGGGTCGGCAGATGCCGGTAGGGATCCTCGATGACGACGGTGGTGTGCGGGTAGGTCACCTCGACCTGGTAGTCGGGCAGGTGGCCGGGCAGCGCGGCGGCGAACACCCCGCCGCTGTGCAGCCGGGTGGCCCGGTGGCGCTCGTCGCCGACCAGCAGCGCGACGGCGCTCGCGTCCGGGCGCAGGATCCGCACCACCGTCGCCTCGCCGGACGGATGGGCGCCGAGCAGCGCGTGCGGGTCGTGATGGGTGCCGGCCACGAGCCGGTCCAGCTCCGGCTGGGGCACGGTCAGCGACGGCGGCTCGGCCACCGGGGCCGGGCTGTCCGCGCCGGTGGACTGGGTCGGCTGGGTGGTCTCGGCCGCAGGCACCGTCTCGGCTCTTTCGGTCGTGGGGACCGGCGGCTCGCCGGGGTGGGTGAACCGCTCGGGCGCGCGATCGGCCAGGGCCACCCGGCCCTCCCGGTCGCGGATCGACGCATCGGGGCCGGCCGGTGCGGCGGGGCCGGTGGGGGCCAGCCAGCCGCCGGCACGCTCGGCGCCGCGGCGTCCCGTTCGCGCCGTGCCGTTGTTGACGTCGCCGTTGTTCACGGGGACACCCCTGCCTCTCTCCGCGTGGGGGATCGGGTGATCTGGTGGACGGTTCGGACGGGCCCGGCCCGGCTGGCCGGGTTCGGGGCCGGCCCGGGGGACGGGGCCTGGGCGAGGGCTAGCCGGCGGGTGCTGCCGGCGTGGCGATCTCGGTGAGCCGGGTGATCGCGGACAGTGGGATCCGCACCCAGCCCGGCCGGTGCCGGGCCTCGTACAGCACCTCGTAGACGGCCTTGTCGAGTTCCAGGGCGCGCAGCACGGTCATGTCGTCGCGCGGGTCGCGACCGGCGGTGCTCGCATAGCCCCGGCAGAACGCGTCCCGGTTGCGCTGTGCCCATTCCTGCGCGCGGGTCACCAACGCGGGTTCGTCGGGCCGCTCGAGCTGCAGGGACCGGGCCGCGTAGTCGAACGAACGCAGCATCCCGGCGACGTCGCGCAGCGGGGACTCCAGGCCGGTACGGTCGGCGACCGGCCGGGCCGGTTCACCCTCGAAGTCGAACAGCACCCAGCCGGAGTCGACCCGCAGCACCTGGCCGAGGTGCAGGTCGCCGTGCAGACGTTGGAAGGGACGGGGGTGCGCGACCGCCGGCGAGACGTCCGCGAGCACGTCGTAGGCGGCCCGCACCGCGGTCGCATGCGGACCCAGCGCGTCCACCCCTTCGAGCGCGGCGTCCAGGCGTCCGTGCAGGTAGGCGGCCAGATCACGCAGGTCGGTCGAGGTCGGCGAGCGGGTCGGCAGGACGCGGGCGAGATCGGCGTGGACCTCGGCGGTGGCGGCACCGAGCCGTTCGGATTCGGCGGAGAAGTCGCCCCCGACCTCGTCGGCGCGCAGGTCCGCCTCGGCATACAGGTCACGCACGCTGGCCAGCGCCAGCCGCCAGCCCTCGCTGCCGCTGCGCAGGTACTCCTGCAGAAATCCGAACGTGGTCGGGACGCCCTCGACCGTTCCGGAGTACCAGGCGACGGGGGCGGCGACGTGGGAGCTGCCGGCGGATGCCAACGCCCGGGTGACCTCGAGGTCGGGGTTCTCGCCGGGCCACAGCCGGCGGAACACCTTGAGGATGTACGCGTCCCCGTAGACGATCGACGAGTTGGACTGCTCGGCGCCCACCGGGGCGGCGGGCAGATCGACCAGCGGCACCCGGGTGTCGTCGTCCGGCGCCGGCACCCGTTCGGCGACGAGGCCGTCGCGGTGGACGGCGCGGGCGAGGAACTCCAGCAGCACGGCGGCGCCGCGCGGGTCGGCCAGCCCGTCGTACACCAGCCCGCCCCCGCACTCGCCGAGCAGGAAGCCCTCGTGGCCGTGCGGCGCGTCGGTCCGCAGTACCAGCGGGACCTGGTAGTACTCGGCGGGGCCACGGTCGTAGTCGACCTCGACGACCAGCAGGCGCAGTGGCTCGCCGACGACGAGGTCCCGGTGGATCCGTACTCGGCCGCCGGCACGGCCCTTCCCGGCGAACCAGCGCTGCCGAGGCAGCCAGTCCGCCAACAGGCCGCTCAGTTCGCCATGGTGGTCACCCATCCCCGGCCTCCCGGTGCCCGCAGTCGACGATCATCATTGCACCTAACGTCGAATATCCCGAAAATACCTTTCCTTGTCCGTACTACGCCTACACAGCGCACCAACACCGGTCCGGACCGTCCTCACCGCCGTCCTCGCCTGCCTCCCCACCATCCGCCGGCCGGACCCCGCCGTCGACGGCCCATGTCCGGCGCCGGGCGCCGGGCCGGCATCCGCCGGGGCGACCGGGCACGCCGTAGGGGCCGGGTACACCGGACAGACCGCGGAATCGGCGGACGAACAGCGGAATCGACGGGCGGGCGGCGGTCGGACGGGGAGCGGGGGACCGGTGCAGGACGGTTGATCGGGCAGGCCCGGGCGATCGCACGAACATCACCCGGGCCGACGGACGGAACACGAACAGGCCTCAGGGAGTGAACTCCCCCGGTCTGGTCAGTGCGAACCAGTAATGTCCGTGACCTGGCAGGGTCAGCAGGTACGGCAGGTCCCCGATCGGCGGGAAGTGCACCCGGCCCAGCAGCTCGACGGGCACCATTCCCTCGAACCGGCGCAGGTCCAGCTCCACTGGCTGGGCGAAGCGTGACAGGTTCGCCACGCACAGCACACTGTCGTCGCCGAACTCGCGGACGTAGGCGAACACCGAGGGGTTGGACGCGCCCAGTTCCTCGAAGCTGCCCAGGCCGAAGACGGGGTGGCGCTTGCGCACCTCGATCATCCGTCTCGTCCAGGACAGGAACGAGGTCTGGGTACGCTGCCCGGCCTCGACGTTGAGCCCCTGGTAGCCGTACACCGGGTCCATGATCAGTGGCAGGTAGAGCCGGGCCGGGTCGGAGGTGGAGAAGCCGGCGTTGCGGTCGGGCGACCACTGCATCGGCGTGCGGACGCTGTCGCGGTCGCCGAGATAGATGTTGTCGCCCATGCCGATCTCGTCGCCGTAGTAGAGCACCGGGGAACCCGGCAGCGACAGCAGCAGCGCGGTGAACAGCTCCATCTGGTCGCGGCTGTTGTCCAGCAGCGGCGCCAGCCGGCGGCGGATGCCGATGTTCGCCTTCATCCGGGGGTCCTTGGCGTACTCCGCCCACATGTAGTCACGCTCGTCGTCGGTGACCATCTCGAGGGTGAGCTCGTCGTGGTTGCGCAGGAAGATGCCCCACTGGCAGTTCGTCGGAATCTGCGGGGTCTGCGCCAGGATCTCCGAGATCGGGTAACGCGACTCGCGCCGGACCGCCATGAAGATGCGCGGCATCAGCGGGAAGTGGAACGCCATGTGGCACTCGTCGTCGGCGCCGAAGTACTCGACGACGTCGGAGGGCCACTGGTTGGCCTCGGCGAGCAGCACCCGGTCGGCGTACTTGGCGTCGACCTCCTTGCGGACCCGGCGCAGGTACTCGTGCGTCTC
This sequence comes from Frankia sp. R82, assembly GCF_023716925.1. GTDB lineage: Bacteria > Actinomycetota > Actinomycetes > Frankiales > Frankiaceae > Frankia. The sequence goes on along the minus strand of NZ_JAMQQG010000084.1, from coordinate 12,110 downwards.
GGGCAGGTTCTCGCCGTTGGTGTTGTCCCGCACGTACAGGTAGGGCACCGCGTCGAGGCGGAACCCGTCGATGCCGAGGTCCAGCCAGAACCGCAGGACCTCGAGCATCGCCTCCTGGACATCCGGGTTGTCATAGTTCAGGTCGGGCTGGTGGGAGAAGAACCGGTGCCAGTAGTACTGGCCGCGCACCGGGTCCCAGGACCAGTTCGACTTCTCGGTGTCGACGAAGATGATCCGGGCTTCCGGATAGCGGGTGTCGGTGTCGGACCAGACGTAGAAGTCGCCGTAGGGGCCGTCCGGATCCGAGCGGGACGCCTGGAACCACGGATGCGCGTCCGAGGTGTGGTTCATCACCAGGTCGGCGATGATCCGGATGCCGCGCCGGTGGGCCTCGTCGACAAGTGCGACGAAATCACCCAGATCGCCGAACTCGGGCAGGACCTGGAAGTAGTCGGCGATGTCATAGCCGCCGTCGCGCAGCGGCGACGAATAGATCGGCAACAGCCACAGGCAGTCGACGCCGAGCCACTCGAGATAGTCGAGTTTGGAGATCAGGCCGCGGATGTCCCCGGTGCCGTCACCGTTGGAATCGGCGAAGCCGCGGATCAGCACCTCGTAGAACACCGCGCGCTTGTACCAGTGCGGGTCACGGGCGGTCTCGCCGACCGGACCGGACGGCGTCGGCCCCGGGGAGTCGGCGCGGATCGGCTCGCTCAGCGGTTCCGGCTCGGTGTTGACGATCGTGATCTCGGAGGCCCCGGTGTCGTCGAGTTCGTCCGTCATGACCGTGGCCGCACGGTGAAGATGTGGGCGGGCTCCAGCGCCGGGTCCAACCGGACGTAGTTGTCTCGACCCCACTGGTAGGTCGCCCCGGTGATCTCGTCGGTGACCTCGAGCGTGTCATGCCAGTCGAAACCGAGTGCGGGCATGTCGAGGCGCACGGTGGTCTCGTGGGCCTGATGCGGATCCAGGTTGACGACGACGATCACCGTGTCTCCCGCGGAGCCGCCACCCGCGGAGCCGCCACCCGTGAAGGCGGCGCTGGCCGGGCCGCCACCGGACGACGGGCCGGTCACCGGGACGCCGGTGGCGGCATCGGTGGCGGGCAGCTGCTTGGAGTAGACCATGATCTGCTCGCCGTCGGCATGGTGCAGGTGCAGGTTGCGCAGCCAGTGCAGGGCGGGGTGGGCCCGGCGGATCTGGTTGAGCCGGGTCAGGTACGGCGCGAGCGAGAGCCCGGCCGCCTCGGCCCCGGCCCAGTCTCGCGGCCGGTACTGGTACTTCTCGGAGTCCAGGTACTCCTCGCCGCCCGGGCGGAACACCGCGTTCTCGTACAGCTCGTACCCGGCGTAGACGCCCCAGGTCGGCGACAGCGTCGCCGCGAGCGCCGCCCGGATCCGGAACGCCGCCGGCCCACCGTCCTGCAGGTAGGCGGGCAGGATGTCCGGGGTGTTGACGAAGAAGTTCGGCCGCATGTAGTGGGCGGCGGCGACCAGTTCGGTCGCGTACTCCTCCAGTTCCCACTTCTCGTTGCGCCAGGTGAAGTAGGTGTACGACTGGGTGAAACCGACCTTGGCCAGAGTGTGCATCATCGCCGGCCGGGTGAACGCCTCGGCGAGGAAAAGCACGTCCGGTTCGGTCGCCTTCACCTGGCCGATGAGCCATTCCCAGAACTCGACCGGCTTGGTGTGGGGATTGTCGACACGGAAGATGCGCACTCCGTGCCCGGTCCAGTACCGGACCACCCGCAGGATCTCCTGGTAGAGACCGTTCGGGTCCGCGTCGAAGTTCAGCGGGTAGATGTCCTGGTACTTTTTCGGCGGGTTCTCGGCGTACGCGATCGAGCCGTCACTGCGCACGACGAACCACTCCGGGTGCCGCTTGGCCCACGGATGGTCCGGCGCGCACTGCAGGGCGAGATCGAGGGCGATCTCCATCCCGAGCGAGTGGGCGCGGGCGACGAACAGGTCGAAGTCCTCGATCGTGCCGAGGTCGGGGTGCACGGCGTCGTGGCCACCGTGCTCGCTGCCGATCGCCCACGGCGAGCCCGGGTCGTCCGCACCCGGGGTGAGGGTGTTGTTCGGACCCTTGCGGTTGACCTCGCCGATCGGATGGATCGGTGGCAGGTAGACCACGTCGAAGCCCATCGCCGCGACTGCGGGCAGCCGCTCGGCGGCGCTCAGGAACGTCCCGGAGCGTGGCGGGTCGAGGGTGGCACCCTCCGAGCGCGGGAACAGCTCGTACCAGCTGCCGTAGAGCGCCCTGGGCCGGTCGACCCAGACCCGGTACAGCGGCGAACGGGTGACCAGCTCACGCAGCGGGAACGCACTGAGCAGGCTCACCAGGCGCGCGTCGAGCACCGCGGCGATCCGGTCACGGGGATCATCGAGGGTGTCGTCGCGCAGCACGGCGACCGCGCGGGCGATCTCCGCCCGGCGTCCCTCCGGCACGCCCGGCAGCGCCCGCAGCAGCAGGCGCGCACCGTCCTCGAAGTCGACGGCGAGTTCGTCGGCGCTCTGTCCCGCGCCGACCTTCAGCTCGATTCCGTGTCGCCAGGTGGCGACGGGATCCGCCCACGCCTCGACGCGGAACCCCCACAGGCCACTTCCGCCCACGGTGATCTCCGCCTCGAAGCGGTCGGTGCCCGCGCCGACCACCCGCATCGGCACGTAGGGCGTGCCCTGACCGTCCGGCCCGGACAGCACCACGTTCGCACCGATGAGATCGTGACCCTCCCGGAAGACGGTCGCGCCCACGGTAATTTCCTCGCCCACGACCGCGCGCGCGGGCCACTGGCCGCACGACACGACCGGGGTCACGTCAGAGATGACAACCCGGCCTACTGAACGTCCGATCATCATGGCGACCTTATCCAGACGAACCACGCCTCAATGGTCCGCCCTGCACGTGGCGAATAGCGACACCTCTACGTGAACTGCCCGCGACCATCGCGTGGGTGATTGTTGGCATCGAGGTGGGTCGGTCTGCACCGTCCGGATGGTCTGCACTGCTGCCGATGTTCCCCGGTTGCCGTGCCCACGAACGTCCGAACCGCGTCTGTTGTGTGGTTCGGCGTGGACTTTCGCGGCCAGACCGGTGCCACTGGACGGTCTGGTGCCGCCCGCCGGCGGTGCTCGGGCGTTGGGCGCACGGTGTGGATGGGTCCGTTGGGTCGCGGGCCGAGTTTCCAGTCGTGTTACGGCGCCCCCGCGTGTTACAGCCACGTGACCAATCTCTTCGGGGGGCGACCGGGAACCTCGCACCGCGCCCGTTCGTCCCGCAGTGCACACGCGCCGAGGGGACACCTGCGCTGACGGGCACCTGTGCAGACGGGTGTCCGTACGGCCGGCCCCGGCACCGGCGCGCGTGGTGTACCCGGGTGCGGTCGCACGGGGGCGCTCGCGCCCGGCAGTAGGCTGCCGGCGCCCGGGTCGCACCATCGCACCGCGTGACCAAAAAGTAAACACATCGCAGCTGTCCGAGCGTCGACGGTGGTCGGCGTACGTGGGAGGAGAAAGAACTGTGGGAGTAAGTCTCAGCAAGGGCGGCAACGTCTCGCTGTCCAAGGAGGCCCCCGGCCTGACCAGCATCCTGGTCGGGCTGGGCTGGGACGTGCGCAGCACGACCGGCGCCGACTTCGACCTGGACGCCAGTGCCATCGCCTGCCGGGCCGACGGCAAGGTCGTCTCGGACGGGTACTTCATCTTCTTCAACAACCTCAAGAGCCCGGACGGGGCCATCGCGCACCAGGGTGACAACCTCACCGGTGAGGGCGAGGGCGACGACGAGGCGATCACGGTGAACCTCACCTCGCTGCCCACCGAGATCGACAAGATCGTGTTTCCGGTGTCGATCTATGACGCGGAGTCCCGCCAGCAGAACTTCGGCCAGGTCCGCAACGCCTTCATTCGCGTGGTCAACGGCACGGGTGGTACCGAGATCGCCCGCTACGACCTCACCGAGGACGCCTCCACCGAGACCGCGATGGTCTTCGGCGAGGTCTACCGGCACGGCAGCGACTGGAAGTTCCGCGCCGTCGGTCAGGGCTACGCCTCGGGCCTTGCCGGCATCGCCCGCGACTTCGGCGTCAACGTCTGACCGAACATCGACGTCTGACCGAACGTCGGGGCCCGGCCGAGCGCCGAGCCCCGATCACATGCTGCTGGCGCCCAGCGAGTTGGCTCCGGTGTAGCCCATTTGTCAGGCCGCGCACCCCTGGTGAGCGGCTACGATGCCGTCGACCGCCGATTGGGGCCGATGGCCTCGTGATCGACGCGGTCTCCGGTGATTTCGAGCGACCCGGCGGATCCGACGGACCGCGGATCCGCCCGCGCGGTGTGACCGGGTGACCGTGGTCTGGCGATCGGTCCGGAAAGGTGTTGATGGGCGTGCACGCCTTGCGGATCTTCGGATGGTCCTTTGCAATAACCGCAGTGGGGGTGGCCGCGGCCGGGGTGCTCGGTGGCCCCCGGGACGCGGCCATCGTGGCCATCCTCGCGATCCTGGAGATCAGCCTCTCCTTCGACAACGCAGTGATCAACGCGACGATCCTGCGGCGGATGAGCGAGTGGTGGCAGAAGATCTTCCTGACGCTCGGTGTGCTCATCGCCGTGTTCGGCATGCGGCTGCTGTTCCCGATCGTGATCGTGGCACTGACCGCGCATCTGAACCCGGTCGACGTGTTCGACCTGGCGCTCAACGACAGCGCGCAGTACGCGGACAAGCTCGGGAACGCGCATCCGGCGATTGCCGCGTTCGGTGGGATCTTCCTGTTCATGATCTTTCTGGACTTCATGTTCGACGGCGAGCGTGACATCCAGTGGATCAAGAAGCTGGAGGAGCCGCTGCGCCGGGCCGGCCAGCTGGACGTGCTTCCGATCGTGATCGCGCTCGTCTCGCTGCTCGTCGTCGGCGAGGCCTTTTCCGGTGACAACACCCAGCAGGTGCTCACCGCCGGTGTCGCCGGCATGGCCACCTACCTGGCGGTGCGTGGCCTCGGGGAGTTCTTCGAGTCGCAGGGGATCGGGGAGGAGGACGAGGACACCGAGGATGCTGGCGACGACAGCGCCGTCGGACGTGGCGTGGCGACCGCCGACACGGCCGCTCCCGCCCGGACCGGCGGGTCGTCCAAGCTGGTGCTCGCCACCGGCCGGGCCGCCGTGTTCCTGTTCCTCTACCTGGAGGTCATCGACGCCTCGTTCTCGTTCGACGGGGTCGTCGGGGCGTTCGCGATCTCCCAGAACATCTTCGTCATCGCCGCCGGCCTCGGCATCGGCGCCATGTACATCCGGTCGCTGACCGTGTATCTGGTTCGTCGCGGCACCCTGTCCGAGTACATCTACCTCGAGCATGGTGCGCACTACGCGATCGGCGCGCTGGCGATCATTCTGGCCGTCTCGATCGAGACCGAGGTTCCGGAGATCGTCACCGGCCTCGTCGGTGTCGCCTTCATCGGCCTGGCCCTGGTGTCCTCCATCCGACACCGGCGCAGGGAGGCCGCCGCGGCGGGCGACGACGCCGGCCACGGCGACGAGCCCGACAAGTCCCGTGAGCCGGCCGCGGCCCCGCTGTAACCACACTGCCTGCACCTGCGTGTCACCTGGTACGACGGCACCACACCACCTGGTACGACGGCACTGCTCGGGACGAGGGCACGGCCGGCACGACCGCACTGCTTCGTGGGACGGCTCTGTCCGTGGGACGACGGACAGAGCCTGGAGCAGCAGGCAACGGATGTGACATCGTCGGGAGCATCCAGTGATCCGACAGACTTCCGGAACCCGCGTAGGCGCCCGGCGACCGCGCAGGGACCCGGCGACCGCGAGGGAGCGGACCCATGGGCATCGACTACTCCAAGCGTCCGGCCACGCCACCGGCCGGTTCCGGCCCGGTGTCGCTGAGCAAGGTGACACTGACCAAATCCACTCCGACCGTGTCGCTGAGCAAGCAGGGCGGCGGCGGGCGACTGCACGTGAACCTGAACTGGAACCAGACCCCCGCGGGCGGTGCACCCAAGGGCGGTTTCCTCAAGCGCGTGCTCGGCGCGGGCTCCGGTGGCATCGACCTCGACCTCGCCGCGCTGTTCGAGCTGTCCGACGGCCGCTCCGGCGTCGTCCAGGCGCTCGGCAACGCGTTCGGCTCGTTCGACGCACCGCCGTTCGTCAACCTCGACGCGGACGACCGGACCGGTGCCGCCACCGGCGGTGAGAACCTCTACGTCAACCTCAACCAGATCGCCCAGATCCGCCGGGTGCTCGTGTTCGCCTTCATCTACGAGGGGGTGGCCTCCTTCGATCAGGCCGACGCCGTGGTCACCCTGACCCCCGCGCAGGGGGCCCCGATCGAGGTACGGCTGGACGAGCAGGCGGGTGGCGCGCGGATGTGCGCGATCGCGCTGTTGACGAATACTGGCAACGACTTCAGCGTCAGCCGTGAGGTCCGGTATGTCAGCGGGCACCGTGACCTCGACCAGGCATATGGATGGGGACTGAACTGGACCGCCGGCCGTAAGTGAGACACGCCGGTACCTCGCGATGACCCCCCCGGTCCCGCCGCCCGGCGGCGAGGAGGATCGATATCCGATGTTCCAGCCACGCCGCGACCCCGCCCCACGCACCGAGCGGACGAGCTGGTTTCCCAACGGGCCGACCCGTCCCGGGTCCTCGGAGGAGGACGACCCGGTCGAGTACCCGGATCGTCGTGGAGCCGACGCCCTGGGCACCGACCGCCAGGGCCCCGATTATCGGGGTGCCGATTTTTCGGATCCCGAGTACGACGATGTCGACCCGCGTGGCGTCGACCCGCGTGGTGTCGACCCACTCGACGTCCGTCCACGTCATGTCGATCCCCGGGCATCCGGGGGCACCGCGTCGGACCCCTACCGGCCGGATCCGCGTCAGCCCGATCCGCTGGGCCCAGCCCCGCTGGTTCGGGGATTCCCGATGGGTACGGCGTCGCCCTCGGGGCCGGCCCAGCCGGTGGAGGCGCGGTATCCGGAGGTCTCACCGCCTACCGGTCCGGTGGAGTATCCGGGCCTGGCGGACCAGCCGGACCGGGGACGACCGGTGGACCCGTTCGACCAGTCCCGGTCGACCCACGCCCAGGCACCCCGTCCCTGGAGCCCCACCGGCCAACCGGCCAGTCTCGGCAGTTTCTTCGACGGCTCCGTGGATCGCCGCGAGGTCGAGAGCCACCGCGATGTCACGGAGGGTGACACTGCCGCCGACCGGGTCGACGACGACCGCGGTTCGCCGCAGCGGCCCGAGCCGGCCGGCGGCCCCCGCCACGCGGGCGGCCCGTCCGAGTGGGACGTGCCGTCGGTGCCGGTGGGCATCCGCGGCTTCACCGCCGAGTCGGCGGGCACGAGTGTGGGCTACCGCCGGTACCCCGACGATGCGGATGGCCTCGGTGCGTCCACCCGGTACGGTGACGGCGTCGCGGGTGGTGACGCCCGCAGCGATGTCCGCAGCGATGTCCGCAGCGATGTCCGCAGCGATGTCGATGGGTACGCCGACGAGTACCCCGGATCCAACCGCTATGGCGACTACGCCGGCCCCGCCGACTATCAGGGCTCGGCGGAGTACCGGGACTCGGCGGAGGACTTCGCGACCTCCTCCGGTGACTATTCGGCCTCGTCCGGTGACTACCTGGGTTCGTTCGGCCGTCTCGGCTCGACCGGCTATTCGGACTCGTCCGGCCAGGACCAGGGAAATGCCGCCGGCCGAGACCATGATGCGGACCACGACCGGGGTGCGAATTTCGATCATGATGTGCCGGTCGCCCGGGGCCGGACCAGGTTCGTGGGCGACGGGGGGTCCGTCGGGGAGGGCCCGGGCGGCGCCGAGGTGGGCGCCCCCGACGAGGTGGAAGTGCCGACCGGGACGGGCTACGCCGAGCGCGGGTTTGCCGGGGGTCCCACCGGGGGGGTGGTCGTCGAGGCGACCTCCGGCGGGCCGTCCGGCGGACCGGGCCCCGAGCCCGACGATCCGGCCGCCGTGCTGTTCGGCGCCGGTTCGCTCCCATCGGACTCCACCGAGGACGTGCCGGCCGCCGACGGGCCCATCGATGCGATCGGGGCCGGCGCGATCGGGGCGCAGGACGCCGAGTCGGTGGGCGGGCACGCGACCGACTGGCCGCAGGCTGCGCCGACGGCGGAGCCGCCAGCGCCGGACCTGCCGCCGACGGACCTGCCGCCGACGGACCTGGCAGCGGTCGATCTGTTGGCAGGTTCGGTCGGTGCGGTGCAGGCGGTGGCACTGGAACGGCTGGCCAGCCGGGTCGACGAACTGGCACGCCTGCGCCGCCACGACGCCGAGCTGGTGGACCGGCTGCACGCGGAGAACAGCCGACTGCGCTCCGGTGAGCTGACCGAGGCAATGGCGCCGCTGCTGCGTGGACTGATCAGACTGCACGACCAGATGGGTAGCCTGGGGGCGGACGATCCACAGAGCGTCGCCGGCATCCTGCGCAAGCAGTTGCTTCAGGTGCTCGACTTCGCGGTGGACGTGCGTCCTTATACCGCCGTTGTCGGCGGAACCTTCGATCCGGCTCGGCATCTGGGTGTGCGGCGCGTGCCCACCGACGATCCCGGGCGGGACGGGACGATCGCGCGCACGGTCCGGCCCGGCTTCGTCCGCGGCGAGACGACCGTGGTGCGGCCTGCGGAGACCGAGGTCTACCGCGCGCGCTGACGGGTGGCCCGCCTGCGCTGACGGATACCCCGCGCTGACATTGCGTGAGATGTTGACCTTGTGTGAAAGGGAGAGTTCAAACGGTGGCGGGTACCAAGGTGTTCGGGATCGACCTGGGCACGACCTACTCCTGCATCGCCCAGGTCGACGAGTACGGTCGGCCGGACGTGATCCGCAACATCGAGTCGCAACCGACGACACCGTCGGTGGTGCTGTTCGACGAGGGCACCGAGGGCGAGACGTCCTTCGTGGTCGGGACCCAGGCCAAACGTCAGGCCCGGATCCGTCCGGACGATGTCGCCCGGCTGGTCAAGCGGCACATGGGCACCTCCGACTGGCGTTTCGTCGCCCATGACGTCGAGTACAGCGCCGCGGCCGTGTCGAGCCTGGTGCTCAAGGCGCTCGTGGCGGACGCCGAGCGGGCGGCCGGTGTGCCGGTGACGGATGTCGTCGTCACGGTGCCGGCCTACTTCGGCGACGAGGAACGCAAGGCGACCAAGCTCGCCGGCGAGCTCGCCGGGCTCAACGTCGTCGACATCATCAACGAGCCGACCGCCGCCGCGTTCGCCTACGGGTTCGGCCAGGACGGCGCCGAGGAGTCGACCGTGCTGGTCTACGACCTCGGCGGCGGCACGTTCGACACGACCGTCATCCGGCTGAGCGAGGGTGCGATCACGGTCGTCGCCACCGACGGCGACCACGAACTCGGCGGCGCGGACTGGGACAACGAGCTCGTCCGGTACCTGGCCCAGAAGTTCACCGAGGCCGAGCCCACGGCAGGCGATCCTCTCGACGACGTCTACGACGAGCAGGAGCTGCTCAGCGCCGCCGAGGACGCCAAGCTCGCCCTCTCCGGGCGCGACAGCGTGGACGTCCTCGTCGTGCACAAGGGGCACCGGGTGAGCGTGCCGGTGACCCGGGCGACGTTCGAGGAGATCACCGGGCCGCTGCTGCGTCGCACCCTGGAGCTGACCGGCTCGGTGCTGGCCCGGGCGCGGGAGAAGGGCGTCGAGCAGATCGACCTGTGTCTGCTGGTCGGTGGAATGAGCAAGACCCCGATGGTCGGGCGCAGCCTGCAGGAGTCCTTCGGGCTCACCTCGCGCCTGGTCGATCCGGATCTCGCGGTCGCCAAGGGGGCCGCGGTGTACGGGCAGAAGAAGGCGCTGGAGCGGGCCGTCCACTCGGATCTGGTGGCCAGCGGTGCGCTGCGGCCGGACCAGGACCTGGAAGCGGCCGAGGACGCCGACGTCGAGCGGGCGGCCGCGGCCAGCGCCGACGAGGCGGGGCTCGCGACCGCGTCCGTCGTCGACCTGGTCCGCACGAAGGTGACTAACGTCACATCGAGGGGTTTCGGGATCTTCGCCGAGGACCGCGGAGTTCCGGTCGCGGCGTTCCTTGCCCATCAGAACGATCCGCTGCCGATCTCGGTGGTCCGCACGTTCTACACGGTCACCGACGACCAGGCCGAGGTCGATATCCGGGTCTTCGAGCAGGGCACCACCGCGGAATCCAAGGAGATCGAGGACAACAAGGTGATCGTGGCCGGCGCGATCACCGGAATTCCGCCGGGCCATCAGCGTGGGACTCCGGTCGAGGTCACCTTTGCGATGGCCGCGGACCAGACCATCCGGGTTACCGCATCGCACGAGGGTGCCGCCACCGCACTGGTTCTGCAGGTCCGGGCGGGTGTCGGCTCGGCGGAGATGCGGGCGACGGAATCGGCCAAGGTGAGTCTGCTCAAGCGCCGTGACTGATCCTGCGGGTCGGCTACCTGCACTTCTTAACAGTATTAACGAACTAACAAACTGCTAACAGTTACGAATTCGTAGTAATCCACCTTCACCCGCGCTTATGGGCGTCGTTCGAGAAGTCAGTAAGGTTCTGGCCCGGACACCTGGTTGGGTTCGGGAACGAGCGGAACGGGCACGCCGACACCGCCCGCTCCCGAACCCGACCGCGATGTCCGTGACGTCGGGGCCCCTGCCTCGGCGTCGCTAACTACTCTCGGATGTGGGCCTGCGGGTGTGGAACGGTTGACCTGCCGTTCCGCGTACCGCGTTCGGCGCCCGGGGGGGCCGGGCGGGTCACCGACCGGTCCGACGGGCAGGTGGGACGAAGGTGGATCGTTGAGCGCGGCGTTCGATGGCAGCGGGTACCGCCAGCGTGTGCTGGCGCCGTTGCGGGCGAGCTCCTCGGTGGAGACCGCTGATCCCTTCCTCATCGCCGGCCTCGATCCCACGGTCAGCCACACCGACTCCGAGGTCAGCACGCATCTTGTCCGGGTTCTGGCGTTCCTGCAGCGCGAGCGCAACTCGGCCAAGTACGCGACGCTCGCCACGGAGCTCGTGCGTCGGCGGGCCGAGTGGGAGGAGCCGCTGCGTGAGGCGGACTCGCGCGAGCAGATCCGGGCGCGGGTGCTGTCCGCCCGGCGCAGCGGTGACGCCGAGCGCCTGGCCAAGGTCGACGGCTACCTGGCCACCGTGCGCGAACGCTTCGGCGGCATCCCGGCGTCCCGGGTCGAGGGGCTGCGCCGGCTCGCCGCGGCCGCGGGCGTGTCCGCCGCGGAGTTCGACGCCCGGCTCGGGCGCGAACAGCTCATCGTCGACGGCGTCGGCGGCGGCATCGAACCGCTGCCCAGCGAGGTGCGTCGCCAGATCGCCCAGCGGCTCGGGGAACTGCGCGCCCTGCGCGGCGGCGACCGGGTCTCCAGCGCCTCGCTGTGGGCGTTTCTGGGGCTGACCCCGGATGCCTCCCCCGAACGGCTGCGCGCCGCCCACGCCGCGGTCGCGGCGGCCAACAACCGCCGCCCGCACGACCGGGAGAAGACGGTCACCGCCGACCTGCTGGCCCTCGTCTGGGCCCGGCTGATCGAAGGCGATCCCGCCGCCTACACGGTGGGCCTGCTGGCCGACGCCGCCGACGAGCTGCGCCCCGCCGTCGAGGAGCACGTGGTGCTCGACGGCGAGCTCACCGCCGTCGCCTTCGAGGGCCTGGTCCGCGCGGCGCTGGCCACCGGCCGTGGCCTGACCGCGGCCCAGGCCAAGTCGGTCGTCCTCGGCGTCACCCGGGAGCTCGGCGCCGCGGTGAACGTCGGCGGCGTCGTCGACTATGTGGTCTGTCCCGGCTGCGGGCGCCCCGAGGCCGCCGGCACGGCCCAGCACTGCCGCTACTGCGACACCGACCTGTACACCACCTGCCCGTCGTGCGGCACCTTCACCGAGGCCGCCGCGGTGGTCTGCCGGCACTGCGGCCACAGCCTGCGCCAGGCCAAGGAGGCCGCCGAGGCGCTGGCCGCGGTGCGTCGAGCCCTCGAGGGCGGTCAACCGCGGACCGCGGGTGAGCTGCTGGCCGCCGCACATCCGGTGCTGGTCGCCGTCGGCGGGCCGGTCGCCGGCGCCGCCGAGGAGCTCGGTGGCCGGC
>NZ_JAMQQG010000083.1 GCF_023716925.1 Frankia sp. R82 | reverse complement strand
GTCGTCTCGGTCGTGCTCGGTGCCCCCGAGCCGGCGCTCGCCGCCGCCGCCGCCTGTCGGGCGCACGGGGTCGCCGTCGGCTGTTTCCGCCCACCCACGGTCCCGGCCGGCACCAGCCGCCTGCGGCTGGCCGCCCGCGCCGACCTCACCGCGGCCGACCTCGAGCTGGTCACCGAGGCCTTCGCCGCCGCCGGCATCCTCGTCCCGGCATCCGCGCACCCGGGCTTGTCGGAGCACCCGGGCTTGTCGGAGCACCCGGGCTTGTCGGAGCACTCCGGTCGCCTGAGCATCGTGGCGCCATGAGCATCCTCGTCGTCACGGGTACCGGCACGGAGGTCGGCAAGACGGTGGTCACCGCCGCGGTGGCCGCCCTGGCGCAGGACCGGGGCCGCGCCGTCGCCGTCGTGAAGCCCGCGCAGACCGGCCTGGCGCCCGGTGAACCCGGCGATGTGGACCTCGTCGCCGCGCTCACCGGGATCCGCGACGTCCACGAGGGAGCCCGCTACCCGGATCCGCTCGCACCGGCGACGGCTGCCCGCCGGGCGGGGATGCCCGCCGTCGACCTCGTCGGCGTCCGCACCCGGCTCGACAAGCTGGCCGCCGACCGCGATCTGGTGCTCGTCGAGGGCGCGGGCGGCCTGCTCGTGCGCTTCGACGAGGACGGGACCACCCTCGCCGATCTCGCCCGCGGCCTGCGGGCACCCGTGCTCGTGGTCGCGTCCGCCGGACTCGGTACGCTCAACACCACCGCACTCACCCTCGAGGCCCTGGCCCACCGCGGCCTGGAGCTCGCCGGAGTGGTGATCGGCTCCTGGCCGGCAGAGCCGGATCTGGCCTGCCGCAGCAATCTGGCGGACCTGGCCGCCCTCGCCGGCCGCCCGCTGTCCGGTGCGGTCCCCGCCGGTGCCGGCCGGCTGGGCCGCAACGACTTCCTCGCCACCGCCCGACGGTCACTGGAACCCCAGCTCGGCGGCACGTTCCGCGCCCAGCAGTTCCAAGCCGCCAACACAATGTGATGAACAGCACGGGACACGTGGTGAACGTGCCCGATGTCGCGTCCGAAAGGGGAACACCATCGCGCCTGGGGCCCGACAATGGTGGCGCCCACGTTCACGATCCGGACGGACACCCTGATCACCTGAGCGACCAACTGATCGACCCGACAACCGAGCAGCCGACCATATCCGCTGTAGACCTCGCCAGGAGGCCACCGTGACCGCACCCGTGACCGCGTACCCCACCCCCGTGGTGGTGGATTCCCCGCTGGAGCCGGCCGGCACCACGCTGACCGAGGCCACGCTGACCGAGGCCGTGCTGACCGAAGCCCCACTGACCAAGGCTGTGTTGACCGAAGCCCCACTGACCGCCGACCAGACGGCGCCGGGCGACGCGACCGCGACCGCGGTCGCGAACCTGGCCGAACCAGCGGCGATCCTGGCCCACGCCCGCCGGGAAGTGCTCGAGGGCGGTCGTGGCCTGGACGAGGCCGGCGTGCTCGCGGTGCTGCAGCTGCCGGACGAGTCACTCACCGAGCTGCTGGCGCTCGCCCACGAGGTGCGGATGCGCTGGTGCGGCCCGGAGGTCGAGGTCGAGGGCATCATCAGCCTGAAGACCGGCGGCTGCCCGGAGGACTGCCACTTCTGCTCGCAGTCGGGCAAGTTCGACTCGCCGGTGCGTTCGGCCTGGCTGGACGTGCCGTCGCTGGTCGACGCCGCCCGCCAGACCGCGGCCACCGGGGCCACCGAGTTCTGCATCGTGGCGGCCGTGCGCGGCCCCGACGAGCGGCTGATGTCGCAGGTCCGCGAGGGCGTGGCCGCCATCCAGGCGGCGGTGGAGATCAATGTCGCCTGCTCGCTGGGAATGCTCACCCAGGCACAGGTGGACGAGCTCGCCGCGATGGGCGTCCACCGTTACAACCACAACCTCGAGACCGCCCGGTCGCACTTCACCAAGGTCGTCACCACGCACTCCTGGGAGGAGCGGTGGGAGACCTGCGAGATGGTCCGCGCCGCCGGCATGGAGCTGTGCTGCGGTGCGATCCTCGGCGTCGGCGAGTCCCTGGAGCAGCGCGCGGAGCTCGCCGCCCAGCTCGCCCGCCTGGAGCCGGACGAGGTGCCGCTGAACTTCCTCAACCCGCGGCCCGGCACCCCCTTCGGCGACTACCCGCCGGTTCAGCCGCGGGACGCCCTGCGCGCCATCGCCGCCTTCCGCCTCGCGCTGCCCCGCACGATCCTGCGCTACTCCGGCGGACGCGAAATCACCCTGGGTGACCTGGAGGTGCAGGGGATGCTCGGCGGCATCAACGCCGTCATCGTCGGCAACTACCTGACGACGCTTGGCCGCCCGGCCGAAGCCGACCTGAAGATGCTGGCCGACCTCAGCATGCCGATCAAGTCCTTCCAGTCCACCCTCTGAGGCATCGCCTCCCCCTGGTCGGCCGCGCGGCCACCCGCCGCCGGCCGACCGGCTGCCGCCGGGACCGGCCCTTCGCTACGCCCGCAGTGGGTCGCAAGGCACAAGCACGCCAACCGGTCGCCGTGGACTCCGCCGGCCTGTTCGGTGGCGACCGTGGCGTCCTGACCGCGTTGCCGCGAGCCGGCCCACTGGTGCGCGAGGTGTTCCGGGCACCATCCCGGGCCATGGCGCCCCGCGGGGCCGGTCTCGACGGCCGACATCGCCGCCGTCCCGGGCCGTTGTCGACGTCGGCGGCCTGGTGGGGCGGACCGGTCCTTCTGTCGGGATGAAACGGACAAAATTGCGCGATCAAGCCGGTAGAGGGACCACATTGATCGACACACCCGGGATTGTCTCGACCGGCGGGACCCACCTCAGGCACGGCGTGTCACGTCAATTGCCTACTGCTGGCTGCCGGTAACCGGCAGCTACGTACGGCCCCAGATGATGCGCCCGCAGCCACCCCGGCGCCACATCTGAGCCGGCAAGGGAAAATGCTCCAAATACACGAGTTCCGGGAATGCGGCCTCACCCGAGAGCCCGGGGTGCCGAACGGCGGATGCGGATGCGGGCCGGCGGCGCGCGACGTCAGGCGTTGGTGGCCGTCATCAGGCCGTGCTCGGCGCAGCGGGCCGACCAGCCGCCAGGCGTCACCTGCACGACCATCCGCCGACGGCAGATCCGGCAGTACCGCGGTGGCTCCAGCTCACGAGCCCGCGCACACGCCTCATGGTTTCCCACACCGGCTAGCTGACCACAACGGTCGCAGAACGAGGCGTCCATGAACATCAGCTTAAGGCATGGCACACAGGTGTGACCCCAGGTGCCCGGTCGACGGCAGACCGGTGGACGGACCGCGGTGGGCCCGGGCCGATGGCGTCAGCCGGCGGCGACGGGGTCGACGACCGCGATCAGGTCGCCGTCCTGGACGACGTCACCCTCCGAAACGGCGATCCGGGCCACGGTGCCACCGTCCTCGCTGATCACCGGGATCTCCATTTTCATGGAATCGAGGATCACCAGCGCATCGCCGGCCGCCACCGCGTCTCCTTCGCCGACGACGACCTTCCACACGTTGGCAACCATCTCCGCGCGGACCTCTTCGGCCATCGGGGCCCCCTTCAACGGCGGTGGGGCGCAGGCCGGGCGGCCGCGACCCCGCGGGTCATGGAGCCCACCGACGGTGAG
Source organism: Frankia sp. R82 (assembly GCF_023716925.1). GTDB lineage: Bacteria > Actinomycetota > Actinomycetes > Frankiales > Frankiaceae > Frankia. The sequence continues at coordinate 15,038 of NZ_JAMQQG010000083.1, read as the reverse complement.
CCCGCAAGAAGCGTAGTGCCCACAGTCATCCGGACCAATGCCAATCGCCGGCAGAGACCTGCCGCGGGACGCGGATCGCCGGGTCGGATGGCCGCGGCGCGCGCGACTCGACCGCCCGGTGCTGGGAACGAATACGGCAAACCCGCAGACTACGCATGTGCTCGTACTTGTCGTGCTGACCCTGGTGATCGGGCTGGGCGTGGGTCTCGCCCGCGGTGGAACACTCAGCGCCCTCGCCCGCGTCCATGTCCAACAGCCGTTGTTGTTCGCCACGCTGGTGCTGGTGCTCGCGGTGGGTGGGCTCGTCCCGGCGCTGCACAGCGTGGCCTGGATCGTGGCTGCCGTACTCGCGGCCCTGTTCGCCGGGATGAACAACCGGCTGCCGGGTCTTGGCCTGCTGGTCGCCGGCATCATCGCCAACGCCGCCGTGATCACGGCCAACGGCGGGCAGATGCCGGTGTCACTGTGGCAGGCCCAGCACGCCGGGGTCCCGATCCACGACATCCTGAACTCGGCCTTTCACACTCCGGCCGGGGATGACACGAGCCTGCGGCTGCTCAGTGACATCATCCCCTTCGCCTTCCCGGGGGTACCCGCGGTCCTGAGCATCGGGGACGTGCTGATCGCAGCCGCGCTCGGGGTGTTCGGTGCGGTGACCCCGGTCCGCGCCCGCAGGACGCTGCAGGCCCGCCGCAACGCCGCCCTCGCCGGGGCGCTGCCCGCGAACTACGGCGGCTCTGGCCGGCCCGCCGGCCGCGACACCAGTGCCCCGGCCGGCGCCCACCCCGGCACCGACCTGGCTGACGACGACTCCTGGGACTACGTCAAGGTCGCCCACCCGCGGGACGCCACCGCGGACGGGCTCGACCCGGACGAGCCCGAAGGCCCGAACCACCCGAACCACCCGAACGACCTGGACGATCCGAACGACCTGGACACCCGTGGCGACCACGGCGACCCGGACGCGCACGAGGGCCAAGACGACCAGGACGCCGACAGCGGGCGCGGCGGGCCTGACGACCTCGGTGATCGCGAGGATTCCGGTGGTCTCGAGGATGCCGAGGACGCCGACCCCGATGATCGCGGCCACGCTCCACGCGACGGCGACGGGTACGACCCGTATGACATCTCGGTGTACCGGACGCCCGAGGACGCCACCGCCGCCGAGGGTGCGGCAAGGGCCGGCACGGCCAGGGATCGCGACACGGCTGTGTCCGGTCAGGACGACCCCTGGGGTGACGGTCCATCACCGCGCCAGCCGGGGGCGACGGCACGCGGGTAACCCGGCGGTCGCGCGGACTGGCACGATGGCTGCGGTATCCAGTGAACGGAAGGAGGACGTCATGGCGAAGAAGAAGCGCAAGCGGCGCGCGCGGGCCAAGCACAAGGCCAACCACGGCAAGCGCCCCAACACCTGAGCAACGCGGCGGGTCGTGCTCTCCAGCGCGACCCGCCGGGGCTCGGCGGGGCTCGGCGGGCCCGATCTCGGCGGTGGCGGCTACTCGGCCCGGAACTCGACGGCGTCGGCCTCGACGCGGGCCGAGCGCAGGCGGGCGAGCACGCTCACCCGCAGGGTCTCCGGCGCGCGTTCCCCACCGCACTTACGGGCAACGAGCATCTTCACCTCGTGTTCGAGGCCGAACTCGCGCAGGCACGGGGAGCACTCGTCAAGGTGGGAGCGGATGAGGTTGTGCTGGCCACCGTCGCACTCCCCGTCGAGATACAGGAACACGGCATCGAGAACTTTTCGGCAGTCGATCTCGTGCTCACCGCCGCAGCTCACGACGCACCGCTCTCGGCGTCGGCGGAACCGGCGGGAACCAGCCCGCGGTCGGCCGCGTACTGCTCGAGGGACTTGCGCAGACCCCGACGACCCCGGTGCAGCCGGGACATGACCGTCCCGATCGGCGTGCCCATGATCTCTGCGATCTCCTTGTAGGAGAAGCCCTCGACGTCGGCCAGGTAGACCGCCATCCGGAAGTCCTCCGGAAGGGCCTGCAGCGCATCCTTGATGTCGCTGTCGGGCAGGTGCTCAAGCGCTTCGGTCTCGGCGCTCTTGAGCCCGACCGAGGTATGCGACTCCGCCTCGGCAAGCTGCCAGTCCTCGACCTGCTCGGTCGGACTCTGCAGCGGCTGACGCTGCCGGCGGCGATAGGTGTTGATGAAGGTGTTGGTCAGGATTCGGTAGAGCCAGGCCTTGAGATTCGTCCCGGCCTGGAACTGGTGAAAGGCCGCAAACGCCTTCACGAAGGTCTCCTGGACGAGATCCTCCGCGTCGGCCGGGTTGCGCGTCATCCGCAACGCGGCGGCATACATCTGGTCGAGGTACGGGAGAGCGTCGCGCTCGAACCGCGCACCCCGCTCCTCGGTGGTCTCGTCGACCAGGATCATCCCCTCACCGTCGTGTGCACCGACAGCGGACCCGGCGACCGCGGACCCGGCCTGCGGTGTGGCGGGCGACCCGGAACCGGGCCGCCTCCCCGCGCTGGACGATACCCCGGGCATCGCATGATCGCGCGGCGAAACGGGCCGCGATACCTGTGCATGGAACGTCCGCTCACGGACCGGCTGCTGGGGTGGCCGTCCGTACGATGCCTGCTGGTGCAGGGCGCTCGCTGGAGTCATGTGACCTCCGCTACCTCGTCTGGCCTCCTCATCAACCGGACCCGGCCACGGATGATTCCCGCCCCGGTGTCCCGCCTGTTCCGGCCGGCACCGATGTTCCGGCCAGCACCGATGGTTGCTCGGGCCGCGGGAGGCCCAGGCGGTCGAGCAGGTACGCGGCACCGACGCGGGCCGCCTCGGCGATGGCGTCCCCGGGTGGTCGTCCGTCACGGATCCTGGTCCGCATCGAGTGGTCTCCGCCGGCGACGAGATACCGCAGGCGGGCGCGGGACGGGTCCGGATCCGGCAGGCCGAACGGATCACGGTCGCCCTGCACCACGAGCACCGGCAGCCCGGCGTCGTCGAGTTCGCCCTGCCGGGACGGCTTCTGTGTCCCGGTCGCGGTTCGGCCCGGCGGACGCAGCGGAAAACCGAGCGCGAGCACCCCACGGGCGCCCGCCTGCCGTCCGACCCGCACGGCCACCCGCGATCCCATCGACACCCCCGCCAGCGCGAACGGCCGCCCCGTCCCACCTCCGGCACCGCCCTCGGCCAGGTCGCCGGCCCCGGGGTCAGGCCGGTCCCCGGTCGCCGGACCGGCGACGTCGCGACCGCTGCTGACGATCGCCAACGCCGCCAGGGCCACGGCGTCCAGGCGCGCTGCCCGGTCAGGGGCACGCCGACCGGCGACGCGGTACGGCATCTCCAGGCGCCCCACCCGCACACCGCCCGCGGTCAGTTCGGCGGCCAGCGCACCGAACAGCGGTGTGTCCACCCCGCTACCGGCACCATGCAGAAAGACGACAGCCGGGCCACTGCCGGGAACCAGACGCAGCCGCCCACCGTCCACTGCTGTGTGGACCTCCGCCGCGCTCTCCCGTCCTGCCCCCCTCGGCACGGCGGGGGCGTCCTCGCTGCTCACGGACTCGACGCTACCCACAGACCCGATGCCGCCCACGACCGCGACACCGCCCGGGAGATCAGCGCGCACGGGCCGGTCAGCACGGTGGTTGGTCACCGACGCGCATCGCCGGGACGCAATGGGGAAAGACCTCGCGTGGTCCGGCGCGGAATCTGTCAGACTTCCACCGTGAGTTTGTGACTTGCCTCTCATCAATGCCCCTTGAAGGATGGGAAGAGCTCCATGCTGCCTGGCCCCGCCGCAGACGCGGGCTCGTCGCGAGGACGAGCACAGTCCCTGGTCTGCGAGGCACCGACGGACAGTGACGACCCCTACTGGGCGTTCTACGAGGAGGTCGCGGTCGCCCAGTTGCGGGAGTGGTTGCCGGCCCGCCCGGGCCGGGTGCTCGACGTCTCCGGGCCACGGGCCCGGTTCGCCCGTCAAATGGTCGGGGCCGGCCATCAGGTCGTCCGGGTGGTCACCGACGCCGACCCGACCGACCTGCGCGATCGTGCTGGCGTCAAGCCCGGCAGTGGCCTTGCCGGCACCGGCGCTCCCGCAGGTGGTGGCGGCCTCGCGCGCAGCGGTGGGGCGGGGGGCGGTCGAAGCGGGAGCAACGGCGGTGGGGTGAGCGGCGGAGCGTTGCGTCCGGTTGTCGGCGACGCCCGGTCGCTGGACTGGTTTCGTCCCAGGTCGTTCGACGCGGTGCTCGCCGAGGCACGGGCGCTGTCGTTCTGCCTGGCCACCGAGACCACGCTCGAACAGATCCACCGCATGCTGCGCCCCGGCGGCCAGCTGCTGCTGTGTGTCGACTCGCTGTTGCTGGGACTGGCCCGGCTGGCCGAACAGCATCGCTGGGCGGAGCTGTCCGACGTTCCCCGCGCGGATGTCGTGCTTGTGCCCGCCGACGACGGCACGATCACCCGCTGCTTCTGGCCGGAGGAACTGCACGCGTTGCTGGCCAGCGCCGGCTTCGAGGTCGACTGGATCCGGCCACGCACCGTGCTGTCCGCCGAGGCCGTCACGCGCGCGCTCGCCGAGGACGTCTCCTGCTTTCCCACCCTGGTCCGCACCGAGGTGGAGCTCGCCGCGGAGCGCGAGGGCGAGTCCATCGGCATCCATCTGATCGCCTCGGCCCGCCGGCCGAGGTGACGGGCGGCGGGTGCGGGGCGGCGGGGTGAGGCGTAGCCCGCAGGTGGCGTGCCGCGGCCGGGGCGAGGGGTGGCCCACGGGCCGGGCCCGACGAACGTCCGAGGCCCGGTGCCGGCGCCGGGCCTGCGGGTGAACCGGGGATGTTCCCCGGCGGGCCTGCGGGGTTGCTGGTTCGGGGCGGGCCGTCCATCCGGCATGCTGACAGGGTGAGCATCCTGACCGGTACCGAGCACACCGGTACCCAGTCCGATCCGTGGCCCGCTCCGACCGCGGCACGGCCGGTGGCGGCCGTCGTCCCGGTGCCAGGAGCCAAGTCCGGCACCAACCGGGCCCTGGTGCTGGCCGCGCTGGCCCGTGGCGAGTCCCGGCTGCACGGCGCGTTGCGCTCGCGCGACACCCTGCTCATGGCCGGGGTGTTGCGGGCGCTCGGCGCCGACGTCGACGTCGACGGTTCGGACTGGACCGTCCGGCCGGCCGCCTCGGCGCGGCTGGCGCCCGGGGTCCGGGCCGACTGCGGCAACGCCGGCACGGTGGCGCGGTTCACCCCGGCGCTGGCCACCCTGAGCGAGGGTGACGTCGTGTTCGACGGCGACACCCGGATGCGGGAGCGCCCCCTGACTCCCCTGCTCTCGGCGCTGCGTCGACTCGGCGCCGACATCGATTCCGACCGGATGCCGTTCACCGTGCATGGTCACGGCGGACTGCCCGGCGGTGAGGTGGAGGTCGACGCGTCCGATTCGAGCCAGCTCATCTCCGGATTGCTGCTCGCCGGCCCCCGCTACGACGCCGGGGTGACGGTGGTGCACCACGGCTCCCGGCTGCCGTCCGGTCCGTACCTGGACATGACGGTGGCGGACCTGCGCGCCGCCGGTGCCACCGTCGAGGTCGACCCGCCCGCGGCCGGCGGCAGCCGACGTTTCCGGGTGGCGCCGGGCGAGCTGCTCGCCGGCGACAGGATGATCGAACCGGATATGAACAGCGCCGCGGCGTTCCTCGCCGCCGCGGTCGCCACCGGTGGACGGGTCGTGATACCCAGCTGGCCGGACGTGACCCAGCAGCCCGGCCGGATGCTGCCGGCACTGCTTGCGGCCATGGGCGCCTCCACAGAACGCACCGAACTGGGCCTTGCGGTGACCGGCGGTGGCACGATCCACGGCATCGACGTCGACCTCAGCGACTTCGGTGAGGCCGCGCCGGTGCTGACCGGGCTCGCGGTGCTGGCGAGCTCGCCGTCTCGGCTGCGGGGCATCGGCCATCTGCGGTTGCAGGAGACCGACCGGCTCGCCGCCCTCGCCGAGGAGCTCGGCCGACTCGGAGCCCGGATCACCGTGACCGACGACGGGCTGGCGATCGACCCGGCGCCGCTGCACGGCGGGCGTCTCGATCCGCGGGCCGACCACCGGCTCGCGATGGCCTACGCGGTGGTCGGGCTGGTGGTACCCGGAGTCGAGGTCGACGACATCGCGACGACCGGCAAGACCGTCCCCGACTTCCCGGCGATGTGGGCCGCGATGCTCGCCGACCAGGCCGCGGCATGACCCGCTCCGGCCTGCCCCCGATGGTCGGTCTGATCCGGGTGGTCGGCCTGATCCGGGTGGTCGGCCTGGCCCGGGTCGGCTCGGTGTAGCGGGCTCGTTCGATGCCCCGAGAGCTCGACGAGGACGACGTCCGGATCCGTCCCGGTCGGGGTTCGCGACCCCGCACCCGGCAGCGGCCCGACCACAACGAGGCGGTGCCGGCGATCGTGGTCGGCGTCGACCGCGGCCGGTACTCCTGCCGGCCGGAGCGGACGCCCGAACGGCTGGTCGCCGCGGTGCGAGGCGGGTCGATGCGGCGCACGTCCGTCGTCGTCGGCGACCGGGTGGCCCTGGTCGGGGACCTGTCCGGCGCGGCCGGAGCGCTCGCCCGCCTGGTCCGCCGGGAGGATCGGACCAGTGTCCTGCGGCGCACCCCGGACGACAGTGACCCGGCCGAGCGGCCCATCGTCGCGAACGCCGACATCCTCGTGATCGTCTGTGCCATCACCGACCCGGTGCCGCGACCGGGGCTGATCGACCGCTGTCTGGTGGCCGCCTATGACGGCGGGCTGTCACCGGTGCTGTGCCTGACCAAGGCGGACCTGGCCGATCCCGGGTCGATCACCGAGCTGTACCAGCCGCTGGGCTTCCCGGTCGTGGCAACCCGGCCCGACCGGGACCTCACCGAGCTGCTGGACCTGCTGACCCAACGGGCCAGCGTCCTGTTCGGGCACAGCGGGGTGGGCAAGTCCAGTCTGGTCAACCGGCTGGTGCCGGCCGCCGACCGGGCGATCGGCGAGGTGAACGCGGTCACCGGCCGGGGACGGCACACCTCGTCGGCCGCCGTGGCGCTACGGTTGCCCTCGGGTGGCATGGTGATCGACACGCCGGGTGTGCGGTCGTTCGGACTGGGGGCGGTGGCCCCGTCCCGGGTGCTCTCGGCGTTCTCGGACCTGGCCGCCGCGGCCGCGTACTGCCAGCCGGGATGCGAACATCTCGCGCCGTCCCCGGACTGCGCCCTGGATTCCGCGGTCACCGAGGGGACGGCCGATGCCGCCCGGCTGGCGAGCCTGCGCCGGCTGCTGGCGGCGCGCGGGACGCCGATCTGACCGTACCGATCGGAGATTCGTCACACTCGCCCGTCCCACGGGCGCCGGGCGCTCGCCGCGCCGACGCGCAACCGGGGTCGACTCGTAGTCTCGCAGGGTGACCCCGCCTAACCCCACGTCCGTGGACTCCGAGTCGCCCGAGGTTCCCGACGCCGTCACCGTCGCCGACGATCTCGCGCTTGCGCTGAGCCTCGCGGACGCCGCCGACCGGATCACCCTGTCCCGCTTCCAGGCAGTGGATCTACACGTCGAGTCGAAGCCGGACAACACCCCGGTCTCCGACGCGGACACCGCCGTCGAGGCCATGATCCGCGAGCGGCTGGCCGTCGCCCGGCCCGATGACGCGGTGCTCGGCGAGGAGGAGGGGCTGGTCGGCGGGGACGCTCGGCGGCGCTGGATCCTCGACCCGGTCGACGGCACCAAGAACTTCGTGCGCGGCGTCCCGGTCTGGGGCACGCTGCTCGGCCTCGAGGTGGACGGTGAGATGGTCGTCGGGGTGGCCAGTGCCCCGGCGATGAGCCGGCGCTGGTGGGGGGCCCGCGGTACCGGGGCGTTCACCCGCGACGCCACCGGCGACACGCGGGCGCTGCGGGTGTCCTCGGTGAGCCACCTCGGCGACGCGTTCATGTCGTTCGCCTCGGTGGAGGGCTGGCGGACCGCCCGTCGCCTCGACGAGTTCCTGGACCTGGCCGACCAGGTCTGGCGCACGCGCGCCTACGGAGACTTCTGGTCGCACATGATGGTGGCCGAAGGTGCGGTCGACCTCGCCTGCGAACCGGAGGTATCACTGTGGGACATGGCGGCCCTGCAGATCATCGTCGAGGAGGCCGGCGGCCGGTTCACCGACCTGACCGGCCGGCGCGGCCCGGGGCACGGCACGGTTCTGACGACCAACGGCCTGCTGCACGAACCGGCGCTGCGCTCGTTCGTTCGCTGAGCACCCCGCGCCACCCGGCCGGGTCCACTCCCGATCATCGATGATCGGCTTCGCGCACCGTGGGGCGCCCGCCCCACATCAGCGGGAGAACGCCATGCCGGCGTTTCGCCGGGCGCTGGCGGGCGGGGCGGGCGGCCTGGAGTCCGACGTCTGGCTGACCGCCGACGGTGTGCCCGTCCTGCACCATGACGGGGTGCTCGGGCCACCGGGGCGGCGTCGGCCGATCGGCACGCTGGTGGCCCGGCAGCTGCCGGGCTGGCTGCCCACGCTCGAGGCGTGCTACCGGGAGCTCGGCGCGTTGTTCGACCTGTCCTTCGAGTTCAGCCTCGATCTGAAAGGCCCGGACGAGGGCTTTGTGCCCAGGGCCGACGCCACCATCGCCGTGGCCCGGGCCGCCGGTGGCAGGGCGGCGGTCGGCCGCCTGTGGCTGTGTGGCCACCTTCGCCAGCTTGCCGCCTACCGGGACCGTGACCCGGACGTGCGGCTGGTCAACTCCGCCTCACTCGAGGCCGTGCGGGCCGGCGGCGGCCCCGAGGCGTACGCCGAGCGGCTGCGCGCCGCGGGCATCGCCGCGCTGAACCTGCGGACCCGGGAATGGACCCCACGCACCGCCGGAATCGTCCCGGTGCTCCACGAACGGGGTGTGGCCGCCTTCGGCTGGGACGCCCAGAGCACGGCGACACTGCGCCGCCTGGCCGGATACCGCCTCGACGCGGTCTACAGCGACCACCTGGACCGTCTGGTGCGGGTGACCGGCTCTCGACCCTCGAGCCACCCGAATTGAGTTGGGAAGCCGACCGGGCTGCCGATGACCCAACGGGACGACACGGGAGTCGGCAGCCTCACTCAAAGCGTGGTGCGCAGCGTGACCGACTACGCGGCCCGCATAAACCAGTGAGTTGTGTTGGCTTCGGTGGGCTATAACAGCGAGCGAACGACGGGCGACCAGGATAGCTCCTTGACGGGACGAACCAGCTGATTGGCCGCCGAGTGCGATTAACGCGCGACACACCGCCGATGAGCCCCGGACCCACCACAGACACTTTCCTGACACGCCACTGACACGGCGATGGCGGATGACTCCGCTCAGTCCTCCTCGGCCACCTCGGTGGCCTCGGCGACCTGCAGCATCTGCTCCGGAAACCCAGTGCGTTCCGCTACTCGCTCGACCGAGTAACCCTGCCTCACCAGGTCACGAGCCTGCTCCAAGGTCCAGCCCCGCCCGGGATCGACCCGGCGAACAACCACTTCACTCGCCTGGCGCCGTTCCTGCGGCCAGCTGAGTCGTGCACGGCGTGCCAAGAGTCGACCTCCGCGATTTGACGACTTTGGTGTTACGTCACCAAGGATAGGCCATATTGACGGCGGCCTGCCCGCCTGAACTCCATGATAGTGGCTGGCGACCCGTTAATGCAGACCAGCTCCGAAGACCGCACATCTCACGAAGTCCAGTCGGCCCGAACAGGCCCCCGCACCCGAACATGCGTCCAGACCCGAACGGAACCGGGAACCCGGAACCCGGAACCACATGCCGACCAACCTGCCGCCTGCTGTCCGTTCTCTGTACGTCTGACATCCGGTCCGACAGTCCGTGCGTCCGTACGTCCGTACGTCCGTACGTCCGACGGTCCGCAACCAGCAAGCCACCTCCGGCCCGGCTGTCCGGCGAGGCGCCCGGGTCAGAACTCGATGTTGCTCATCACATGCTTGATCCGGGTGTAGTCCTCGAGGCCATAGACCGACAGGTCCTTGCCGTAGCCGCTGTGGCCGAACCCGCCGTGGGGCATCTCGGCGACGATCGGCAGATGGGTGTTGATCCACACGCAGCCGAAGTCCAACCGTCGCGCGACGCGCATCGCCCGACCGTGGTCGTGGGTCCACACGCTCGAGGCAAGCCCGTACTCGACGCCGTTGGCCCAGGCCACCGCCGCATCCTCGGCATCGAAGCGCTGTACGGTGATCACCGGGCCGAACACCTCCTGCTGGCTGAGCTCGTCGTCCTGGTGCAGGCCGGCGACGACGGTCGGCGGGTAGAAGAACCCGGGCCGGTCCAGCCGCACCCCGCCGGCGAGCAGCTCGGCGTGTCCCGGTGCCCGCTCGACCAGACCGCTGACCCGGGCGAGCTGATCCGCGCTGTTGAGCGGCCCGTAGTCGACGCCGGTCTCGTCCGGTGCCCCGGTGGTCGTGTTCCGGGCGGCCTTCGCCAGCGCCGCGGTGAGCTCCTCGTACACGCCGGCGGCGGCCAGTACCCGGGTCGCGGCCGTACAGTCCTGACCGGCGTTGAAGTAGGCGGCCGCGGCGATCTCGGCGGCGACCGCGGCCGGGTCGACGTCCTCGAAGACGATCACCGGCGCCTTGCCGCCGAGTTCCAGATGCACCCGCTTGAGGGTGTCGGCCGCCGCCCGCGCCACCGCCATCCCGGCGCGCACGCTGCCCGTTATCGACACCATCGCCGGACCAGGATGCGCGACCAGCGTCCGTCCGGTGTCGCGGTCCCCGCACACCACGTTCAGCACCCCGGGCGGGAGGAACTCCGCGGCGATCCGGGCGAGCAACAGACTGGACGCCGGCGTCGTCTCGGCCGGCTTGAGCACCACCGTGTTGCCCGCGGCGATCGCCGGGGCGATCTTCCACACCGCCATCATCAGCGGGTAGTTCCAGGGTGTGACCTGTGCGCACACGCCGATCGGCTCGCGGCGCACGAAGCTGGTGTGCCCGGCCAGATACTCACCGGCGGCACGCCCCTCCAACGTGCGGGCGGCACCGGCGAAGAAGCGGATCTGGTCCGCGGACGGCCCGACCTCCTCGGTCCGGGTGAGTGCCAGGGGCTTGCCGGTGTTGGCGCTCTCCACCGCGGCGACCTCGGCGGCCCGGTCCTCCAGCGCGTCAGCAAGCCGTAGCAGCGCCCGAGCCCGCGTCTGGGGAGAAGTGTCCCGCCAGGTCTCGAACGCAGCCGTCGCGGCGCTGACGGCCGCGTCCACGTCGGACGGTCCCGAGCGGGGCGCCTGGGCCGCCGTCCGCCCCGTTGCCGGATCCACGATCGGGGTCGTCGCGCCGTCGGCCGCCGGCACCGCGACGCCGTTGATCAGGTTCGCGAGGGTCGCATCCATGGCAGGTCTCCCGAGTGCTGGCCGACAAGGCCGGGTCCGTCGCCGGACGGCGACGGCGGTGAAGCTGGAAGCCGCCGCCGGACGGCGACGGCGAGGCCGGGACCGTCGTCAGACGGCGACGGCGACGAGGTCGTGGGCGAGCCGGTCGAGGCATTCCAGGTAGCGGTCGACGTCGGCATCGGTGTGCCGGACCGACAGCGTCCATTCCTCCTCGCGGCCCGGCGCCATCAGCACGCCACGGTTGGCGTTGTACAACCAGGCAAGCTCGGGAAGCTCCGCCACCTGGTGCGCCATGAAGGACGTGTAGTCCCGGATCGGCGCGTCGGTGAAGTTCACGCATCCCTTGGAGCTGATGCCGACGGTGTAGCCGGGAATGCCGTGGCGGGCGAGAATCGCGTCGCATCCGCCGATCAGCCGGTCATTGAGCCGATCAAGATGATCGTAGGCCGGTGCCGTCAGCACCTCCAGCAGGCTCGCCCGCGCGGCGGCCATGGTCAGCGGGTTGCCGTTGAAGGTGCCGACCTGCTTCACCCGGTCGGAGGCGACCACCTCCATGATCTCGGCGGTGGCACCGACGGCTCCGGACGGCAGACCACCGCCGAGGGCCTTGGCCAGCGTCACCATGTCCGGGCGCACCCCGAACCGCTCGGTGGCGCCACCGGGGGCGACACACAGACCCGTCTTGACCTCGTCGAAGATCAGAACGATGCCGTACCGCGCGGTGATCTCCCGGACCGCCTGCAGGTAGCCGGGCTCGGGCAGGACCACCCCGAGGTTCATCATCGCCGCTTCCATGATCACGCAGGCGGGCAGGCGGCCCTGCGCGTCCAGTTCCTCGATCCGGCGCTCCATCGCGGACGCGTCGTTGAACGGCACCGGGACCGTGAGGTCGATGACCACCTGCGGGATGCCGGCCCCGTAGCCAAGGGAGTTCATGTGCTCCGCCGGGCCGATGTCGGCGTACGGAGTGCCGATGGAGACCATCACGTAGTCGTGATGGCCATGGTAGGAACCGAAAATCTTGATGATGGTGTCGCGGCCGGTGACCCCACGGGCGATCCGGATGGCATCCATGGTCGCCTCGGAACCCGAGTTCACATAACGCCACTGCGGCAGCCCGAACCGCCGGGCGAGCTCCTCGCTCACCACGAGGGAGTCCTCCGTCGGCATCGCGAAGTGACTGCCGAGCCCGATGCGCTCGCGCACCGCCCGCACGATCGCCGGATGCGCGTGCCCCTGGACCATCGATCCATAGCCGTTGTGGAAGTCGGCGTACTCGGTCCCGTCCACGTCCCACACCCGCGAACCCTCGCCGTGCGTGAGATAGATCGGCCACGGCTCCCGGGCCTGGTAGGACGACGGCACTCCGGACGTCATCGAACGCACCGCCCGCTCGTGCATGCGCTGCGAGCCGGGCGTGCCCGCGCGCAGCCGAGCCTCCTCGAGCTCCGCCAGCTGGCCCGCCCGCACACGCAACGCCGCGGGATCCACCATCCGGTGGCCCGGTTCCGATACAACCTGGCCGGCCTGCGGCCTGGGCACGATCGTCTCTGCCATCGTCCACACCCCCTCACCGAGCTGACCCACCGCTCCAAGAACCAGCCTGACAACTGAAAGCGTAGACCGCATCCTCAAATCACGACGGAATCCGTCGGGAAAGTCAGATTTTAGAATCGCATCCCCGTCCACGCGTCGGTAGCCATACGATGACGGCAGATGCGGGAGCCAAGGAGGATGCCGGTGCGGGCGCGACGGGCCCCAGGCCAGCGGTCCGGCTCGGACGGGCTGTTGGACGACACCAACCGGGCCATCATCGAGCAGCTTCAGACTGACGGGCGGCGTTCCTACGCGGCCATGGCGTCCGCCGTCGGCCTGTCCGAGGCAGCCGTGCGCCAACGCGTCCAACGGCTGTTGGAAGCGGGGGTGATGCAGATCGTCGCGGTCACCGACCCGTTACAGGTCGGCTTTCGCCGGGAGGCGATGGTCGGGGTGCGGGTCAGTGGCGACGCCCGGGTGGCTGCCGAGCAGATCGCCGAGCTTCCCGAGGTCGACTACGTGGTGCTCACCGCCGGCTCGTTCGACCTTCTGGTGGAACTCGTCGCCGAGGACGACGAGCATCTCCTGGACGCGATCAACAGCAGTATCCGCACCATGCCCCAGGTCATCGCCACCGAGACGTTCGTCTACCTCCGGCTGGTGAAACAGACCTACACATGGGGAACGCGCACCACCGGCCGGTCCCCGGCCGTCCCCGCCCGCCACCCGACCGACGATCAGGAGCACCCGCGCGACCGGGAACACCTCCGCGACCGCGGGTGAGACCGTTGATGGGCGGGAACGGACGGCCCAGCCCGCCCGAACAGGCGGCGGCGTCACACGGAGGACACCGCGGCCGAACAACGATAAAGCATCAACAAGAGTCAAATAGACACAGTGGAATCCCACTGGCTCCGGCTCAGACATAATGGGGTAACCATGGCGCTGGTCCACCATGACCCGCAGGACGGCATTCTGACGACCCGCATCGGCCAGGCCGAGATCACCGTGCGGCCCGAACCGCCGGCAGCCGCCGGCGGTTCCGCCGTGATCCTGCTTCGGGTCGATGCTCCCATGCTGGATACGCTCGCCGCCGCCTACCTGGGTCCCGACGAGGCACGCCGCCTGGCGCAGTCCCTCGTCCGCGCGGCCGAAGCCGTCCAACCAGCCTCACCCTGGCGAACCCCACACCCGCACTCCCGCTGACCCCCCATCGCATCGGCCCTGCCGCCGTACCGGGGCGCCACCGTGGTCGTCCCGGTACGGCGGCAGTCGACCGAGCCGACCGTGACGACAGACAGCGAAAGAATCCCGAAAACGAAACAAGACCCGGATTTTCATCCGGGTCTTGTTTCGATGGTAGCGGGGGCAGGATTTGAACCTGCGACCTCTGGGTTATGAGCCCAGCGAGCTACCGAGCTGCTCCACCCCGCGTCGGTGTGAGTTCACCTTACACGGCCGACACCGGCAGGTGTCAAATCGATCGGGAGCCATATTCAAAATTTCTCGGGACGATCTTCGTTTGCCCCTGCCGGCATCCAGCTCGGCCGTGGACCTCGCGATCCGCCACCCACACCCGCGGTCACCGTCGAGGAGACGGCGGGACGCAAGCGCCAGCGGGCGCCGGTAGCCGTCCGGGTTGGTAGCCGTCGCTGGTCGGCAGCTGTGGCCGACCAGGCCGTCGCCGGCTGGCTGGCACCATCAGCCCTTGGTGGCTCTCCGGCGTTTCCCGGGCACCATCCGAGGTCACGCGGCCCCGCGGGGCTGATTTCGACGGCCGACCTCGCCGCCGTCACGGGCTGTTGGCGGCGTCGGCGGGCCTGGCGGGGCGGATGGGTCCTTCTGTAGGGATGAAACGGACAAAGTTTCGGTTTGACCCCTATAGAAGGACCACGTTGATCGACACGACCGGGATTGTCTCGACCTGCCGAGCCAATCTGGTCACGGTGCGTCACACCGGTCGCCGGGTGCGGGTCGCCGGTGCCGGGTGGCTGCCTCCAGCCCCGGAGGATGCGCCCGCAGTCACCCCGGCACCCCGGTCACCCCGGCACCCCAGCGCCCGGGCCACAACCGGCAAACGCTCATGGACAGCGCACTAGTGGTGATCGGCGCAAGTTCGTCGGTTATGCGGCGAGGTCGAGGCGGCTGGCGG
Organism: Frankia sp. R82; assembly: GCF_023716925.1. Classification (GTDB taxonomy): domain Bacteria; phylum Actinomycetota; class Actinomycetes; order Frankiales; family Frankiaceae; genus Frankia. Next base: position 20 of record NZ_JAMQQG010000083.1, on the reverse strand, counting down.
TCTTGAGGAGATCGGCGCGG
>NZ_JAMQQG010000082.1 GCF_023716925.1 Frankia sp. R82 | reverse complement strand
GCCACCGCGTCCGCGTCCCGTAGGTCGCACGCGGTCACGGTCAGCCGAGCACCCGCGGCGGCGACATCGGCAGCGACGTCGGCCATCCCGGCGACCTGCGCGCCCCGCCGCGATACCAGGACGACGTGGTCGGCGCCGGCGTGGGCCAGCCAGCGGGCCAGCCTGGGACCGAGTGCGCCGGTCCCACCGGTGACGAGGACGGTGCCGCGCGGTCGCCAATCCGTGCCGCCGCCCTGCTCGGCGCGGTCGGCCAGGTCGACGCGGTCGACGCGGTCGGCGGTCCCACGAGGGCCGGGGGCGGCCCGGACCAGCCGGCGGGCGAACGTTCCCGCGGACCGGATCGCGAGCTGGTCCTCGCCGCCGTCCGCCGGGTCGGCCGCGACGACCGCGAGCAGCCGGGCCACGGCGCGTTCGTCGCAGCCGTCCGGCAGGTCGACCAGACCACCCCAGCGGTCGGGATGTTCCAGACCGACGACCCGGCCCAGTCCCCAGACCGCCGCCTGGACGGGAGCGTCGATCGGCTCGAACCGGCCGAGGGACACCCCGCCCCGGGTCAGCATCCACAACGGCGCCGCCACGTCGAGGTCGCCCAGGGCCTGGGCGAGCGCCAGGTTCAGCGCCAGTCCAGCCGGCAACCCCGGATGCGCCGGGTGGGCGGTCTCGGCGAACGCCAGGGTGGACAGGACTCCGACGGGTCGCACTGCGCCAGCCAGAACGTCGGTGCCAGCCAGAACGTCGGTGCCAGCCAGAACGTTCGTCAACGCGGCGACGACCGCGGCGCGGTCGGCGGCGCCGTCCGCGAGCTCCACCGGGATGACGTCGACGCCCGCCCGGCGCAGGCCGTCGGTGGTGCCGACCACCCACGGGTCCGTACCGTGACCGACCGGGTGGACCAGCAGCCAGGAGCCGGTGAGGGCCCCCGACGTCGTGGCCTCGATCGGGCGCCAGGTGACCCGGTAGCGCCAGGTATCGATGACGGACGCCCGGGCCTCGCGACGGCGCCAGGACGAGAGCACCGGCAGGGCCGCGCGCAGCGGCTCGAGTGGGACATCGGCGTCGAGGGCGGCCGCCAACGCGGTCAGGTCCTCCCGGTCCACCGCGGCCCAGAACCGGGCGGTGGCCGGATCCGCCGCCTCCCGGTTCACGGTCTCGGGCGCCGTGGTGGTGCTGGGCGCGTCCACCCAGTACCGCTGTTCCTGGAAGGCGTAGGTGGGCAGGTCGACCCGCCGCGGCGACGCCCCGAACGCCGGCGCCCAGTCCACCGCGACGCCGTGTGTGAACGCCTCGGCCGCACTCGCCAGGAAACGACGGGGACCGCCGTCCTCACGGCGCAGGGTTCCGATGGTCACCGCACTCGCATCCGCCGCGTCGATGGTTTCCTGCATCCCCACGGTCAGCACCGGATGCGGGCTGACCTCGATGAACATCCGACGCCCCTCGTCGACCAGACGACGGACCGCGGGCTCGAACTCCACCGGCTCCCGCAGATTGCGCACCCAGTAGCCGGCATCCAGGATTGCCGAATCCACCAGCTCACCGGTCACCGTCGAGAAGAACGGCACTTCCGGTACCCGCGGAACAATTCCGGCCACAGCCGCCTGCAGCTCTTCTGCGACACCGTCCACCTGTGCCGAATGCGACGCATAGTCCACGGCGATCCGCCGGACCCGCACCTCCTCCGCTTCGCAGCCAGCCAGAAACTCGTCCAACGCCTGCGGATCACCCGACACCACCGTCGACGACGGCCCGTTCACCGCCGCCACCGACAGTCGCCCATCCCACTGCCCCAGCCGTTCCTCCACCAGCACCGCCGGCAACGCCACCGACGCCATCCCACCCCGACCCGACAGCCGCGCCGCCACCAGACGGCTGCGCACCGCCACCACTCGCGCACCGTCGGCCAGGCTCAACGCCCCGGCCACACACGCCGCCGCGATCTCCCCCTGGGAATGCCCCACCACCGCCGACGGCACCACCCCGAACGACCACCACAGCTGCGCCAGCGACACCATCACCGCCCACAACGCCGGCTGTACCACGTCCACCTGCCCCAGATCCGGCGCCCCCGCAGCACCTCGCAGCACCTCCAGCAGCGACCAGTCCACATACGGCTCCAACGCCGCCGCGCACCGCGCCAACCAATCTCGAAATACCGGTGAAGAATCCATCAGCTCTACCGCCATCCCGACCCACTGCGACCCCTGCCCCGGAAACACGAACACCGGCTTCGACTCGGCCGCCGCCACCCCCGACACCACACCCGCCGCTGGATCCCCCGGCGACAACGCCCCCAGCCCAGCCAGGAAGCCCGGCCGATCCCCCGCCACCACCACCGCGCGATGCGCGAACACCGACCGCGACGTCACCAACGAGAAACCCACATCCCCCAGATCCACCTCGGGCCGCGCCGACACAAACGTCGACAACCGCTGCGCCTGCGCGACCAGACCCGCCGCATCCCGCCCCGACAAAACCCACGGAAAAACCGTCGGCACAACCAGGGAACCGGGCGAAGAAACGACCGAACCGGCCGGCGCGTCCGACCCGGCACCCTCGCTCACCGGTCGCGGCTGCTCCGGTTCGCGGGCGGCCGGGGCCGTGGGCGCCTCCTCCAGGATCACGTGGGCGTTGGTGCCGCTGATACCGAACGAGGACACCCCGGACCGCCGTGGATCCTGCGTGCGCGGCCACGGCGTCGCCTCCGTCACCAGCCGGACCGCCCCCGAACTCCAGTCGACCACCGGCGACGGCTCGTCGGCATGCAGGGTCTTCGGCACCATCCCGTGCCGCATCGCCAGCACCATCTTGATCACACCGCCGACACCTGCCGCCGCCTGCGTGTGCCCGATGTTCGACTTCAACGACCCCACCCACAGCGGCCGATCCGCGTCCCGGTCACGTCCGTAGGTGGCCAACAGCGCCTGCGCCTCGATCGGATCGCCGAGCGCGGTGCCGGTGCCGTGGCCGTCGACGGCGTCGATCTGTTCGGCGGCGAGGCCCGCGTCGCGCAACGCCGCGTCGATCACCCGCTGCTGCGACGGACCGTTCGGCGCGGTCAGCCCGTTGCTCGCCCCGTCGGAGTTCACCGCCGACCCGCGCACCACCGCCCACACCGGATGACCGTGGCGGCGCGCGTCCGAGAGCCGCTCCACCAGCAGGACACCCACGCCCTCGGCCATGCCGAACCCGTCGGCGCCGGCACCGAAGGCCTTGCACCGTCCGTCGGCGGCGAGCCCGCGCTGTCGACTGAACTCGACGAAACCCCCGGGTGTCGACATCACCATGACGCCGCCGACCAGAGCCAGCGAGCACTCCCCCGACCGCAGCGCCCGGACCGCCAGATGCAACGCCACCAACGACGACGAACACGCCGTGTCCACCGTCAGTGCCGGCCCCTCCAGACCGAAGGTGTAGGCGAGACGGCCGGAGACGACGCTGGCCGCGTTGCCGGTGGCCACATAGCCCTCACCGGTCTTCGGTGCGGCGGCCAGCAGCGACACGTAGTCCTGGCTGTTGGTGCCGACGAACACCCCGGTCCGGCTGCCCCGCAACGTCCCCGGGTCGATCCCGGCCCGCTCGAACGCCTCCCACGACGTGGTCAGCAGCAGCCGCTGCTGCGGATCCATCGCCAGCGCCTCCCGCGGCGAGATCCCGAAGAACGCCGGATCGAACTGAGCCACGTCGTAGAGGAACCCACCGGCCCGGACGTAGGAGCGGCCGGTCTGGTCGGGGTCCGGGTCGTAGAGGGCGTCGAGATCCCACCCCCGGTCCGCCGGGAACGGACCCACCGCGTCCCCACCGGCGGCCACCAGCTCCCACAGCTGTTCCGGCGATCGCACCCCACCCGGATACCGGCAGCTCATCGCGACGATCACGATCGGGTCGTCGGCCGGAGCCGGCACCGCGCGGGCCGGTCCGTGGGGCGCGTGCGCGCCGAGGGAGCGCTCCCCGTCGGGTGGGACGTCGCCCAGCAGCTCGGTGCGCAGATACCCGGCCAGGGCGACGGGGGTGGGGTAGTCGAAGACCAGGGTGGCCGACAGCCGCAGTCCGACCGCGGCGGCCAGGCGATTGCGCAGCTCGACCGCCGTCAGCGAGTCGAACCCGAGATCGCGGAACGGCCGCCCGGTGTCGACGGCCTCGGACTGGGCGTGACCGAGCACGATCGCCGCCTGGGCCCGCACCAGATCGAGCATTACCTGGGCCCGGTCGGCCTCGCCGAGGCCGAGCAGCCGCCGGCGCAGCCCGTCGGCGCCACCCGCTCGCGCCTCGGCCGCGGCGGCCCGGCGCGGTGGCCGCACCAGTCCGCGAAGCGGCGCGGGAATGCCCCTCGTCGAGGCCTGCGCCCGGATCGCCGCCAGGTCGAACGCGACCGGGACGCTCACCGCGGTGGATGCGCCGGCCGCCGCGTCGAACAGCGCCAGCCCCGCCTCGGCGTCGAGTGGCCGCAGCCCGCCGGTGTCCATCCGCCGCAGCGCGGTGTCGTCGAGGTGGCCGGTCATGTCGCTGCCGGGCGCCCACCGTCCCCAGGCCATCGACACCGCGGGCAGGCCGGCGGCCCGGCGGCGCTCGGCGAACGCGTCGAGGAAGGCGTTGGCCGCGGCGTAGTTGCCCTGGCCCGGACCACCGAAGATCCCGGCGATCGAGGAGAACAGGACGAACGCCGCCAGGTCCCGTCCGGCGGTGAGTTCGTGCAGGTTGAGCACGGCGTCCACCTTCGGCCGCAGCACCTGGTCCAGCCGTTCGGGCGTGAGCGCGGCGACCACCCCGTCGTCGAGCACGCCGGCCGCGTGGACGACCGCGGTCAGTGGGTGCCGGGACGGGATGGCGTCGACGACGGCGGCGAGCTGGTCCCGGTCCGCCACGTCGCACGCGGCGAGCGTGACAGTGGCGCCCAGATCGTCCAGCTCCTGCGCCAGGCGGGCGGCGCCGGGCGCGGCGGCACCGCGGCGGCCGATCAGCACGAGGTGGCGCACGCCGTGGACCGCGACGAGGTGCCTGGCCACGAGCGCCCCCAGCGTCCCGGTGGCGCCGGTGACCAGTACCGTGCCCTGCGGATCCCATCCCGTGGCCGGTGCGGCGGGCGGAGCGGTCAGGACGATCTTGCCGATGTGGCGGGCCTGGCTGAGGAAACGAAACGCCTCCGGTGCCCGGCGGACGTCGACGAACCGGGTCGGCAGGGCGCTGAGCACCCCCTGCTCGAACAGCGCGAGGACCTCGGCGAACAGCTCCTGGATGCGCCCGAGACCGGCGTCCATCAGCTCGAACGCGCGGTAACGCACCCCGGGACGGTCGGCGGCGATGACCGCCGCGTCCCGGACGTCGGTCTTGCCCATCTCCACGAACGCGCCGCCGCGCGGCAGCAGCCGCAGCGAGGCGTCGACGAACTCGCCGGCAAGCGCGTTGAGGACCACGTCGACACCCGCCCCGCCGGAGGTGGCGTGGAACCGGTCGGCGAAGTCCAGGTTCCGGGAGGAGGCGAGATGGTCGCCGTCGATGCCCATCGCCCGCAGGACATCCCACTTGCCGGGGCTCGCCGTCGCGTACACCTCGGCGCCGAGATGGCGGGCCAGCTGGACGGCGGCCATCCCGACCCCGCCGGCCGCCGCGTGCACGAGCACCGCCTGCCCGGCGTGCAGACCGGCGAGATCGACGAGACCGTAGTACGCGGTGAGGAAGACAACCGGCACCGAGGCGGCCTGGCCGAACGTCCAACCGGCGGGGATGCGGGCGAGCATGCGCCGGTCGGTCACCGTCAGGGAGGCGAAGGAACCGGCGAACAGCCCCATCACCGCCTCCCCCACGGCCAGGTCCGTCACGTCCGGACCGACCTCGACGACCACCCCGGCGCCCTCGATACCCAGCGGACCCGCGTCGCCGGGGTAGAGCCCGAGGGCGTTCAGCGCGTCCCGGAAGTTCAGCCCGGACGCCCGCATCCGAACCCGGACCTGGGCGCCGGCCAGCGGTCGGGACGCCTCCGGGCAGGGCAGCAGCGCCAGGTTCGCCAGGGCACCCCTGCCGGTGCTTTCCAGCCGCCAGGCGGCCACCGCCGGTGGCACGAGCGTGTCGCCACCCCCGGCACGCACCAGCCGGCCGACCCAAACCTCGCCCGCGCGGATAGCGAGCCGCGGCTCGTCGGCGGCCAACGCCGCCACCGCGGCGGGCAGCACCTGCCACGACGCCGGCTCGGCGTCGAGGTCGACCAGTGCGAAACGGTCCGGGTTCTCCGAGCGAGCGGACAGGAACAGGCCCCACACCGCCGCCGAGACGGGATCGCCTGGCGGGTCGCCGGGGCCGGCCGCCACGGCTGCCCGACTCACCAGGACCAGCCGGGAGGAGGCGAAGCGGTCGTCGGCGAGCCACTGCTGCGCCAACCGCAGCGCGTGAGCGGTGGCCGTCCGCACGTCCTCGGCCCGCACCTGCTCGACCCATACCTGCTGGGCCGGTGCCTGCTGGGCCAGCGTGCCCCCAACCCGACCATCTTCGGCCGGGCCGGTGCCCGGATCCGGATGCGCGGACGGGCAGGGCACGAGCACCACAGCTGGCACGGGTGCCCCGGCCGCCACGGCGGCCGACAGCGCCGGCAGATCGATGTGGTGGTCGACCGCGACGCCGCTGCCCGCCAGCTCTGCCCAACCCGCCAGCTCCGGCGTGATCGCCGGGTCGGCGCCGAGGACCGCCCACGTGGACGGTGCCAGGCCCGCGGCGACCGGCACGTCCGCGGGGACCGGCGGCACCGTGATCCAGCCGAACTCGTACAGATCGTCCACCGCAGCCGAGCCACCTGCGGGGCGCGCCGGATCGACGGCCCGCAGCACCAGCGACTCGATGGTGGCCACCGGCTGACCATCGGTGTCAGTGAGCCGCAGGCTGATCGCGTCGCGGCCGGCTGGTGCCAGTCGTACCCGCAGCGAGGTGGCGCCGGCGGCATACAGGCTGATGCCACTCCAGGCGAACGGCAGCCGGGTGCTGTCGTCGCGCTCGCCCGGGTTGGGCAGTCCGCCGAGCGCCATCGCGTGCAGGGCGGCGTCCAGCAGCGCCGGATGAAGCCCGAACGAGCCGGCGTCCGGTCCGTGCTCGGCCGGCAGGCTCACCTCGGCGAGGACCTCGTCGCCCAGCCGCCAGGCTGCGTGCAGCCCCTGGAACACCGGGCCGTAGGCGAAGCCGACCGCGGCCAGGTCGTCGTAAAGGGTCTCGTGAGCGGTCGGCTCGGCCCCGGCCGGTGGCCAGGCCCCGGTGTCGCTCGACGGCAACCGGGTGTCCGCCGCGAGCAGGCCGGACGCATGTCGCGTCCAGACCCGGTCGCCGGCATCCGCACCGGCGGTCTCGGGATGGGAGAAGAAGGACACCGCACGGCGGCCGGAGTCGTCGGGCGGATCGACCGTCACCTGGATCCGGACGGCACCCGAGGCGGGCAGGACCAACGGGACCGCGATGGTCAGGTCCTCCACCCGCCCGCAGCCGACCTGCGAGCCGACGTGGACGGCGAGCTCCACGAACGCCGCGCCCGGCAACAGCACCGTGCCCGCCACGGCGTGGTCGGCGAGCCAGGGATGGCCGCTCAGGCAGAGTCGGCCGGTGACCAGCAGGCTGTCGGAGTTCGCCACCGTGACGGCGGCGCCGAGCAGAGGGTGGTTGGCCGCGTCCAGCCCGGCGGCGGCGACATCGGTGGCCCCGGCCCCCGCTGGTTCCAGCCAGTACCGCTGTTCCTGGAAGGCGTAGGTGGGCAGGTCGACCCGCCGCGGCGGCGCCCCGGATGCCGACGCCCCGAACACCGGCGCCCAGTCCACCGCGACACCATGTGTGAACGCCTCGGCCAGACTGGTCAGGAAACGCCCCGGCCCCCCATCGTCACGGCGCAGCGTCCCGAACACCACCGAACCCGAATCCGCCGCTGCCGCTGCCGCTGCCGCTGCGTCAATGGTCTCCTGCACCCCGACCGTCAACACCGGATGCGGACTCAGTTCGACGAAAACCCGCTGCCCGGTCTCCACCAGACCCCGTACCACCGGCTCGAACAGCACGGGTTCCCGCAGGTTCCGCACCCAGTAGCCGGCGTCCAGCACCGCCGTATCCACCAGCTCACCGGTCACCGTCGACAAAAACGGGATATTCGGGACCCGTGGCGACAGCTCTCCCAGGGCATCCAGCAACTCATCCCGCACGCCGTCCACCTGCGCCGAATGCGACGCATAGTCCACGGCGATCCGCCGGACCCGCACCTCCTGCGTTTCGCAGCCGGCCAGAAAGTCGTCCAACGCCCGCGGATCACCCGACACCACCGTCGACGACGGCCCGTTCACCGCCGCCACCGACAGTCGCCCATCCCACTGCCCCAGCCGTTCCTCCACCAGCACCGCCGGCAACGCCACCGACGCCATCCCACCCCGACCCGACAGCCGCTCCCCCACCAAACGGCTGCGCACCGCCACCACCCGCGCCCCATCCGCCAGACTCAACGCCCCCGCCACACACGCCGCCGCGATCTCCCCCTGCGAATGCCCCACCACCGCCGACGGCACCACCCCAAACGAACCCCACAACCCCGCCAACGCCACCATCACCGCCCACAACACCGGCTGCACCACCTCCACCCGCTCCAGCGACGGCGCCCCCGCCATCCCGTGCACCACCTCCATCAACGACCAGTCCACATACGACTCCAACGCCGCCGCACACTCCGTCAACCGCTCCCGAAAAACCGGAAAAGCAGCCGCCAACTCCGCCGCCATCCCCACCCACTGCGACCCCTGACCCGGAAACACAAACACCGGCTTCGACTCGGCCACCACCACCCCCGACACCACACCCACAGCCGACTCCCCCCGCGACAAAGCCCCCAACCCCACCAGAAAACCCGCCCGATCTTCCGACACCACCACCGCCCGATACGCAAACACCGACCTGCCGGTCACCAACGAAAAACCCACATCACGCAGATCCACCCCAGACCGCCCCGACACAAACGACAACAACCGACCCGCCTGCCCCGAAAGACCCGCCGCATCCCGCCCCGACAGAACCCACGGAAAAAACCCGATACCACCCGTGTCATCGGCCGGGGAATCCGCGGCGGAGACACCGGCGGTGGGGGCAGTGCCGGAATCCTGGTTCTCCTCGAGAATCACGTGGACGTTGGTGCCACTCATGCCGAAGGACGACACACCCGCTCGCCGGGGCCGCTGCCCGGCCGGCCAGGGCACCGTCTCCGACAGCAGGCGGACAGTGCCGGCCGACCAGTCGACGTGCGGGGTCGGCTCGTCGAGGTGGAGGGTCCTCGGCACCATCCCGTGCCGCATCGCCATCACGGTCTTGATCACACCGGCGAGCCCGGAGAGCCCGGCGGTGTGCCCGATGTTCGACTTGACCGACCCCACCAGCAACGGCCGGTCCGCGTCCCGGGCCTGACCGTAGGTCGCCAGCAACGCCTGGGCCTCGATCGGATCACCCAGCGTCGTACCCGTACCGTGCGCCTCCACCACATCGACCTCACCCGCACCCACCCGGGCATCGGCCAACGCCCGCACGATCACCCGCTGCTGCGACGGACCGTTCGGCGCCGTCAGCCCGTTACTCGCCCCGTCGGAGTTCACCGCCGACCCGCGCACCACCGCCCACACCGGATGACCATGGCGGCGCGCGTCCGAGAGCCGCTCCACCAGCAGGACACCCACGCCCTCCGCCCAGCCGGTGCCGTCCGCGGCGGCCGCGAACGGCTTGCACCGCCCGTCCGGAGCCAGCCCCTGCTGGCGGCTGAACTCGACGAAGGCCTGTGGCGTGGACATCACGGTCGCCCCGCCGACGACGGCCAGCGCGCACTCCCCCGACCGCAGCGCCCGCACCGCCAGATGCAACGCCACCAACGACGACGAACACGCCGTGTCCACCGTCACCGCCGGCCCCTCCAGACCGAAGGTGTAGGCCAGCCGACCGGACGCCACACTGCCCGCGGTGCCGGTGAGCAGATGGCCTTCCAGGCCGGCCTCGGCCGCCCCGACGCGGGTGCCGTAGTCCTGGCCGGCCAGCCCGACGAAGGTGCCGGTCTGGCTGCCCCGCACCGTGGCCGGGTCGATCCCGGCCCGCTCGAACACCTCCCAGGTGCTCTCGAGCAGCAGCCGCTGCTGGGGGTCCATCGCCAGCGCCTCCCGCGGCGAGATCCCGAAGAAGTCGGCGTCGAACTGGTGCGCGTCGTGGAGAAATCCACCCGTGCGCACGTAGGACTTCCCCGGTGCCCGGGGGTCGGGGTCGTAGAGGCCCTCGACATCCCAGCCCCGGTCGACGGGAAAACCGGAGATCGCGTCCGTGCCGGCGGCGACCAGATCCCACAGCTGCTCCGGCGAGGCGACGTCACCCGGCAGACGGCAGCTCATCGCCACGATCGCGATCGGCTCGTCGGCACCCCCCGCGGCACCGGCATCGGCACCTGCTGCCATCAGCTGTAGCCGCGTCTGCTCCTCGGCGGGGGCCGTGCCGCCGAGGGCCAGCGCGAGCACGTGAGCGGCGAGTTCGTGTGGGGTCGGGACGTCGAAGACGACCGTCGTGGGCAGCGGCAGGCCGGTCCGGGCACACAGGCGGTTGCGCAGGTCGACCGCGGTCAGGGAGTCGAAGCCCAGGTCGCGGAAGGCTCGGGCCGGATCGATCGCCGCCGCGGAGACATGGCCCAGTACCAGGGCTGTCTCGGCCCGCACGAGGTCCAGGACCGCCGCGGGACGTTCGGACGCGGCCAACGCGGTGAGCTCCTGGGAGATCGACGGCTGGGCCGCGGGCGCCGACCGGCCGGCGGGGTCACCGGCCGGTCGGCCGGCCAGATCCGGACGGCCGGTGGAGTGGTCGTCGTGCTGGCCAGCCAGCACGCGGCGTACCTCGGGCAGGTCCTCGATCAGTGGACTGGGCCGCATCGCGGTGAAGGCGGGCGCGAACCGGTCCCACCGCACGTCGGCGACGGCGACGCTGGCCGGCGCCCCGCTCAACACGTCCGCCAGTGCCGTGATCGCGGCGTCCGGGGGCATCTGCGGCAGACCTCGGCGATGCAGGTCGTCGGCGCGGGAGGCACCGGCCGCGGCCAGCATCCCCCCACCGGCCCAGGGGCCCCAGGCCACGGAACTCGCCCGCCCGCCGCGGTCCCGCCGCCGCTGCGCGAGGGCGTCCAGGAAGGCGTTCGCGGCCGCGTAGGCGCCCTGGCCACCGCTGCCCCACACGCCGGCGACCGACGAGAACGAGACGTTGACCTCGAGGGCGTCATGATCGAGCAACGCGTCGAGATGGGTCGCGCCAGCAATCTTCGCGGCGGTCACCTCGACCAGCTCGGCCGGGCTCAGCTCGGCGAGCGCCGTGGTGCGCTCGACCCCCGCGGCATGCACCACGGCGTTCGGGGTCTCCCCCTGCGCCGCCAGTGTCTCCAGAAGGTTCGCCACGGCGGCGCGGTCGGCGACATCGCAGGCGGCGACCGTGACACAGGCGCCGAGTGCGGCGAGCTCCGCCACCAGCTCGGCCGTGCCGGGCGTCGCCGATCCCCGCCGACCGGTCAGGACGAGATGCTCCGCCCCCGCCCCGGCAAGCCAGCGGGCGGTGTGCGCGCCCAGAGCACCCAGGCCGCCGGTGACGAGGACCGTGCCGTGAGGCGTCCACGCCGGCCGACCCGCACCGGGCTCCCGGCCGGCTGCGGGGAGGGACGAGACGCGGCGGCCGAACACCCCGGTCGACCGGATGGCCAGCTGGTCCTCCGCCCCGAACCCGCCGGCGAGCACCGTCGCCAGCATCCGGTAGATCTCCGCCTCGGACCCGCTCCCGACATCGGCATCGGGCCCGGCGAGGTCGATCAGTCCGCCCCAGCGGCGCGGATACTCCAACGCCGCGACCCGGCCCAGACCCCACACAGCCGCCGCGTCCGGGTTGGTCAGCTTCTCGTCCGGTCCGACGCTGACGGCGCCGCGGGTTACCAACCACAACGGAGCGGAAAAATCGTCGCCCAGGCCGGTGCCGGGACCGGCATCGCCCAGGGCCCGCAGCAGACCCAGCGCCGCAAGCAGGGCCTTGAGGGCCGCCCCGCCAACCACCCGGTCGGCAGCGGTGTCGATCGGGACGTCGGGGTCGGTCGGGAGGTCGGTTGCCAGCAGCGCAAGAACTCCGTCGACGCGGCGTCCAGCGGGCAACGCCGCACGCAGCACCTGCGTCCAGCCCGACGGGTCGTCGCTCGGACTGGCCGGATCCCAGGTGGCTTCGACGACCTCCACGCCTGCGACGGCGAGCATCCGCGCGCTTTCCCGGCGCGGGCCGTCGTCCGCCTGGCGGGGTGCGGTCACCAGCAGCCAGATGCCGGCGGGAGCGACGGGCGCGACGGGCGCGAGCGGTTTCCACTCGACCTGGTAACGCCACGACCGCGACTGGCCGGCGGCCGGTTCCGGGGGCGCCAGCCAGTAACGCCGGCGGGTGAAGGCATAGGTCGGGAGCTCGACGGGATGGCTCCCGGTCGTCGGCAGGACCGCCGACCAGTCCACCGGGATCCCGTGCACGTGCAGACCGGCCAGCGCGGTCAGGCAGCCCCGGGGCTCGGACCGCCCCGGCCGCAGCGTCGGGACGACGACGGGTTGCCCGTGCCCCTCGGCGGGCGTGGCCGCGGCAGGGGTGGCCGCGGTGGGCACGGCGTCGTCGAGGCAGCGCCGCGTCATCGCGGTCAGCGCGCCGCCCGGACCGACCTCGACGTAGGCCCGCGTCCCGGCCTCGGCCAGCCAGCGGACACCGTCGGCGAAGCGCACCGCGCCGCGGGCGTGGCGCACCCAGTAGTCGGGCGAGGTGATCTGTTCGACGGTGTGCGGCCGACCGGTGAGGTCGGACAGCACGGGAATGCGCGGCGGCGCGTAGGTGAGCCGCTCGGCGACCCGGCGGAACTCCGCCAGCATCGGGTCCATGTGCGGGGAGTGGAACGCATGGCTGACCCGCAGGCGGGTGGTTCGGCGTCCCTGGGCACGCCAACGGGCGGCGAGTTCGTCGACGGTCGCGGTATCGCCGGAGATCACGCTGGCTGCCGGGCCGTTGACGGCCGCCAGGTCCACCCGGTCCGCCAGGCCGACCAACGTCGCCAGCACCTCGCCCTCGCTCGCCTCGATGGCGACCATCGCGCCGCCGGGCGCGAGCGCCTGCATCAGCCGGCCTCGCGCGGCGACCAGCGCGCACGCGTCGGGCAGCGACAGAACGCCGGCGAGGTGGGCGGCGGCGAGCTCCCCGACCGAGTGGCCCAGCAGATGGTCGGGGACGACGCCCCACGACTCGAACAGCCGGACCATCGCGACCTCGACGGCGAACAGCGCCGGCTGGGTGAAGCCGGTCTGGTCCAGGGCCGCCGCGGCGGACGTCCCGGGGTCGGCGAACAGGACCTCACCCAGGGGACGCGGCAGGTGCCGGTCGAACTGCCCGCACACCTCGTCGAGGGCGGCGGCGAAGACCGGGCTGGTCGCGCGCAGCCGCGCGCCGGCGCCGAGGCGCTGGCTGCCCTGGCCCGGCAGGAGGAAGGCAACCGGGCCGGCGGGTCCCGCGATCCCGTGCACGGCATGCGGAGTCGGTTCGCCACGGGCGATCGCGGCAAGCGCGTCGAGCGCCTCGTCACGGTTCTCGGCCAGCACGACCGCCCGGTTCCCGAGCGTGGCCCGGGTCGTCACCAGGGCGTGTCCCAGTTCGGCCAGGTCCAGATCCGGCCGCCGTCCGAGGTGCTCGTGCAGCCGATCGGCCTGCGCGGCCAGCGCCTCGGCACCCCGGCCCGACACGACCAGCGGGAACGGCCCGCCGGCACCGTCCCGGGTGTCCGTGTCCCCGGGGACGTCCACGGCTGCCGGAACGTCGGGATCCGCCGTGCTGTCCAGTGCCACCGGAACGTCCAGGGCCACCGGAACGTCCAGGGCCACCGGAACGTCCAGGGCCACCGACGGGTCCGTGGGATCCGGGTCGGGTGGGGCCTGTTCGAGCAGGAGATGGGCGTTCGTCCCGCTGACTCCGAACGCCGAGACGCCGGCCCGGCGTGGATGTTCCGTGACCGGCCAGGGTGTGGGTTCCGTCAGCACCCGCACGGCGCCGGCCGACCAGTCGACCTTGCCCGACGGAGTGTTCACGTGCAGGGTGCGGGGCAGCAGACCGGCTCGCATCGCCAGCACCATCTTGATCACGCCGCCGATGCCGGCGGCGGCCTGGGTGTGGCCGATGTTCGACTTCAACGACCCGATGAGCAGGGGACGGTCGGCCGGCCGGTCCTGCCCGTAGGTCGCCAGCAGCGCCTGGGCCTCGATCGGGTCGCCCAGGACGGTCCCGGTGCCATGGGCCTCGACCGCGTCGATCTCGCCCGGTCCGAGTCCGGCCCCGGCCAGCGCCCGGCGGATCACCCGCTGCTGGGACGGGCCGTTCGGTGCGGTCAGGCCGTTGCTGGCACCGTCGGAGTTGACCGCACTGCCGCGGATGACGGCCAGGACCCGGTGGCCGAGACGGTGCGCGTCGCGGAGTCGTTCCAGGACCAGCACGCCGACGCCTTCACCCCAGCCGGTGCCGTCGGCGGCGTCGGAGAAGGCCTTGCACCGGCCGTCGGGGGCGAGACCGCGCTGCCGGCTGAACTCGACGAACAGCCCGGCCGTCGACATGATCGTCACACCACCGGCCAAAGCGGCCTGGCACTCACCGGCGCGCAGCGCCTGACACGCCAGGTGGATCGCCACCAGGGACGCCGAGCAGGCGGTGTCGACGGTGACCGCGGGACCCTCCAGGCCCAGGACGTAGGCGAGGCGCCCCGACACGACACTGGCCGCCCGTCCGGTCAGCAGGAAGCCCTCGGCCTCGGGCGGGATCGCCGGCAGGTTCGAGGCGTAGTCCTGACCGTTCGTACCGACGAAGACCCCGGTGTCGGCGCCGCGCAGGCGCTGCGGATTCAGCCCGGCGGTCTCGATCGCCTCCCAGGACGTCTCCAGCAGCAGCCGCTGCTGGGGGTCCATCGCGAGGGCCTCCCGCGGCGAGATACCGAACAGCTCGGCGTCGAACGCGTCGGCGTCGTCGAGGAAACCACCCGAGCGGACGTAGGAGCGTCCCGGCCGGTCGGGGTTCGGGTCGTACAGTCCGTCGAGATCCCAGCCCCGGTCGGCGGGAAAGTCGGTGACGGCGTCCCGGCCGTCGACCAGCAGCTGCCACAGGTCCGCCGGGGTCCGCACCCCGCCGGGGAACCGGCAGGCCATCCCGACGATCGCCACCGGCTCCCGCCCGGCGGCCTGCGCATCAGCCAGTCGCCGCCGGGCGAGGCGCAGGTCGGCGGTCGTGCGCCGTAGGTAGTCGCGCAGCCGGTCCTCGGTGTTCACGCGACAGCGCCCGATCGCGGCAACATTCCATGGTGCGACACGCGTACTCCTGTGATCGCCGGGGCGGGGGTCAGGACGTCAGGGGGTTTCGAGCTCGGAGTCGAGCAGGTCGAACAGTTCGTCGTCCGACGTGTTGTCCGCATCGGTCGCAGGTTCGGCGGCCGGTGCGGACAGACCGGCCAGCAGCCCCCGGAGCCGGCGAACAATCTCCGCCCGGTCCGCGGCGGACTCGGGGCCGAACGCGGACACGGCGGACAGGGCTGCCGTGAGCCGGTCGAGTTCCGCGCGGGCGCGGGTCGCCGCGGCGACCGACGTTCCGTCCACGGCGACCGACGTTCCGTCCCCGGAGGCCGGCAATCCGTCCGCGGGGTCCTGCCCGCACAGCGCACCAAGCTGGCGGGCGAGCGCGGTCGGGGTCGGATGGTCGAAGACGGCCGTTGTCGACAACCGGATCCCGGCCGCCGCGTTCAGCCGGTTGCGCAGCTCGACGGCGGTGAGCGAGTCGAATCCCAGGTCCCGGAACGCCGTGTCGGCGCCGATCGCCGCGGCCGAGGTGTGTCCGAGGACCGCGGCCGCGTGCGTGCCGACCAGCGTCAGCAGGGTCCGCGCCCGCGCGGCCTCCGGCTGCTCCGCCAGCGTCCGGCGCAACGCGAGCGGCGCGTCCTGCTCCGCCGGCGTTCCCAGGCCGGACGAGGTCCGTCGCAGAGTCCGTCGCAGCGCCGGTATCTCGTCGAGCAGCCGGGTCGGGCGCCTGCTGGACAGCGTGCCGGCCAGCCGATCCCAGTCGACGTCGAGGACCACCGACGTGACGAGATCATGATCGAGGATGTCCTGCAGGGCCTTCGTGGCCAGTTCCGGACGCATGTCGATCAGGCCGTGGCGACGCAGCCGCGCACCGGCCGCCCCCTCGACCATGCCGCCGTCTGCCCACAGCCCCCACGCCACCGCGGTCGCGGGCAGGCCCCGCGCCCGGCGATGCTCGGCCAGTGCCTCCAGGTAGGCGTTGCCCGGGGCGTAGTTGGCCACCCCGGGCAGCCCGAAGGTCGCCGTCACCGATGAGAACAGCACGAACGCGTCCAGCTCCAGCTCCTGGGTCAGTTCGTGCAGATGCCAGGCCCCGCCGACCTTGACCCGCGACACTCCGGCCATCCGCCGCGCCGTCAGCCGGTCCACCACCGTGTCGTCGAGAACGGCCGCGGCGTGGATGACCGCGCGCAACGGCCGCTCCGCCGGAATGCCCGCCAGTAGATCCGCGAGCGCGTCCCGATCACCGACGTCGCAGCGGACCAGCGATACTCCGGCGCCGAGGTTGCGCACCTGCGCGGCCAGGTCGGCCGCGCCGGGTGCATCAGCGCCGCGCCGGCTGGCCAGGACGAGATGCTCGGCGCCGGCCCCGGCAAGCCACCGCGCGACCCGCGCCCCCACGCCGCCCGTCCCGCCGGTGATCAGCACCGTGCCCCGCGGTCGCCAGGACCTCTCCGGCGCGCCGGGCAGCGGGGCAGGGGTGATCCTGCGGACCAGTGCCCCGGACGGGCGGATCGCCACCTGGTTCTCGCCGTCCGGACCGCGCAGCACGGCGGCGAGCAGATCGAGGTCTGCCGGCTCGCCGTCGGCGGGCAGGTCGACGATCCCGCCCCACAGGTCGGGGTACTCCAGGCTCGTGGTCTGGGCAAGGCCCCAGACCAGTGCCTGGGTCGGGCTTGGCACCGTGTCGCCCGCGACGGCGCACACGGCGCCCCGGGTCACACCCCACAGCGGCCCCCGCTCGGCCGACCCGCCGGCTCCGGCGTCGCTGAGCGCCTGGAGCAGGGTCACGGTCGCCGCGTGGCCGCGAGCAAGCTCGGGATGATCGGGATGCGGGTCGGTGTCCAGGGCCAGCAGGGACAGCACGCCGCCCCGGGAGCCGCCCGGTGGAGCCGACGACAGCAGGCGGGTCAGCCCGGCACGATCGAGCGCGGCCGCATCGACGAACAGCACCGCCGGCCGCGCACCGGCCCGGGAGAAGGCGGCGGCGCATGCCTCGGCCAGAACGGCCGCGGCGCCGGCCGGCGTGACGATCAGCCAGGACTCGGGACCGGTGCCCGAGGTCGGCACCGACTCGGCCGGCACCGGTCGGGGTGGCATCGGTCGCCAGGTGACGCGGTAGCGCCAACCGTCCCCGGCGGCCTCAGGGCGCGTGGCCGCTGGGGGCTCGAGCCAGAACCGCTCGCGTTGGAACGCGACGGTCGGCAGGTCGACCGGGCGCGGCCGGTCACCGCGAGGGTCCGCGAACGCGGCGGTGACGTCGACGGCCACGCCGCGTGTGAACAGCTCGGCGGCCCCGGCCAACAGCCGCTCCCGGCCACCGTGGTCGCGGCGCAGCGAGCCGACGACGACGACCGACCGGTCTCCCTGCGCCGCGGTGGCCTCCACCGCGGCCGTCAGGACGGGGTGCGGGCTGATCTCGACGAACGCCCGATGCCCGTCGGCGAGCAGCGCCTCGGTGGCCTGCTGGAACTCCACCGTTCCGCGCAGGTTGCGGTACCAGTAGCCCGCGTCGAGCGTGACGGTGTCCAGCTCCGCCCCGGTGAGGCTGGAGTAGAACGGGATGGTGGCCGGGCGTGGGGTGACCTCGGCCAGTTCCTGGTGGAGGCGCTCGCGCAGGGCCTCCACCTGCGCCGTATGCGAGGCGTAGTCGACGGGGATCCGCCGTGCCCGAACGCCGTCGGCCTCGCACCGCGCCAGCAGCTCGTCGAGCGCCTGCGGATCACCGGCCGCGACGAGTGATCCCGGCCCGTTGACGGCGGCGACCTCGAGGCGACCCGGCCAGGACCGCAGCGCCGCCTCGAGGGCGTCGCGGGGCAGCGACACCGAGACCATGCCGCCCCGGCCGGCCGCCGTGGCGCGCAACGCCCGGGCGCGGACGCAGACGACCTTCGCCGCGTCCGGCAGGGAGAGCGCGCCAGCCACGCAGGCCGCCGCGATCTCACCCTGGGAGTGCCCGACGACCGCCGCGGGCTCGACCCCGTGGGACCGCCACCACGCCGTGAGCCCCACCATCACCGCGAACAGGACCGGTTGGACCACATCGACTCGACGCAGACTCGGTGCGCCCCGCTCGCCGCGCACCACGTCGAGCACGGACCAGCCGGTGTGCGGGGTGATCGCGTCCGCGCACTCCCCCAGACAGGCCGCGAAATCCGGCTCGCCTGCCAGCAGGTCGCGGACCATGCCGTCCCACTGGGAGCCCTGGCCGGGGTAGACGAAGGCGAGGTCGCCCTCGATGTCCGCGACGCCCCGGGTCAGGTTCGCCGCCGGCTGGCCGGTTTCGAGCGCGTGCAGCCCACGGCGGAATCCGTCGAGATCGGCGGCGGTGACGACGGCGCGGTGGCTCAGCGCCGCCCGGGTGGTGGCCAGCGCATGACCGGTGTCACGCGGCCGGGCCAGGGCCGGGCCCGGCGCCGCGCCCGGCATCGTGA
>NZ_JAMQQG010000081.1 GCF_023716925.1 Frankia sp. R82 | reverse complement strand
ATGATCAGCCACCTGCTGTCGACCGTTCCGTACCAGGAAGTCGAGCGACCCTCACTTGTCATCCCGGACCGGCCAAAGGCCCAGAACTATGTCAGGCCACCCCGAGACCTCTACCGGTGGGTGCCCGACCGCAGCCGCGACCTGGAATAGTCTGCTCGGCCGCACCCTGCGCACACCGGGATACTCGAACACCGCACGGAAGCCGCTGGTTACGGGCGCGACGTCGAGGTCGAGGTCGAGGTCGAGGTCGAGGTCGTGAACAGGTCCGCCGGCGGTAGCCGAACACACCTCGGCCGCTGCGTGGACATCCGCGGCACCCTCACATATCTCGATCATCCGGCAACCCCCTGCCCGTGAACACTCCCGGCTGGCTCCCCGCCGCGGCGGGGAGCCGTGTCTCAGTCAAGGTCGCACCTCGGCTGCGTATCCAGGGGTGACCACGGTGTGATCTGTCGAAGTCACGCCGCCCACATGTCGCCTGATCTCGAGCTTTGAACGTCGGCCGAGATCAAGAACGAGCCAGTCTCGTCCCAGGCGTTGCGCTACGGCCGGGGCCTGACCTCGGCCATCTCGGACCAGCCGGTCGCGTCGGGGATCGTCACGTTGATGATCTCTGGCGCGCCGGTCACGTAGTCGGGCAGCTTGTCGATGGCCTCCTTGAAGTGGCCGGAGTTCACGTGCGCGACGCCAGCGTCCTGGTCGGCGAAGGCCTCGACGAGCGTGTACATCGTGGGGTCCTCGGTGTTACGGGACCAGTCGAAGAACAGGTTGCCCGGTTCGGCCCGGGTGTACGTGGTGAAGTCGGCGACGATGTCGAGCCACTGGTCCGCGAACTCCGGCTTCACCGGCCAGCGGACGACGATGAAAATCATGTCCTGAGGGTACGGTGCGGGCACCGCCAGATGATCACTCCGATCCTGGCGGCGATCCGGGACGGCGAACCTGGGCGACTGCGGATCGCCTCGGTCGACGTGGACGAGAACATGGTCGTGGCCGACCTGTATCAGGTGACCGCCACGCCCACGCTGATGCAGTCCCTACCTGGCCAGCTGCGTGCGCGGCAGGTCGGGGATCTCGCCTGGACCGGGTGACGCGTTCTTTACAGGGTGGCTGCCGCGGCGCCCCTTCTCAGTAGCGTGTGCGCTGTGCTCTATGACGGCCACGTTCAGCGAGAGGGCGTTCCGGTGAGCGAGAACTTCCAGTCCTTCAACGTCCCCGACCGCTACATCCGGCACCGTGACTTCGCCGGCGAGCTGACGCCGCGGGGCGAACCGATCGAGGACTTCGCCTTCACCCTGCTGTCCCGGGGACAGGGGCGAGTGACGTTCCGGTCGCAGAACTTCCCGGACCGGGTGCTGCGCCACCGCGACTTCCAGATCTGGCTGGACCCGGTCCCGCACACCAGCGACACACTGTTCGCCGCGGACTCGACCTTCCTGGTCGTCGCGGGCCGGGCCGACCAGAGCGCCGTGTCGTTCCGCTCGGTCAACTACCCCGACCGCTACCTGCGCCACCGCGACTTCCGCCTGTGGGTGGAGGCCCCCACCGGTCCGGCCGACGCGCTGTTCCACCGCGACGCGACATTCCGCCGGCGGCCGGCGACCGTGGCTATCGACCCTGGCACGGTCCTGGTTCCCGCCGACGACTGATCCGACCGGCCGCGAAGATTTTTTCGGCACAGCTGTCGAATCGGGGTGGGGACATTCGTGGTGAGGGTGAGCGGCGGCCCGCCAGGGACGCCCCGGGATGGGCAGGAGATGAGCTGCGATGCAGTATCTGGTTTCCGTGATTGCCGACGAGTCGACGGTGGCGACCGAGGGCGAGCAGGCCGCGATCAACGTTTTCAACGATCGGCTCATCGCCGAGGGCCGCTGGGTGTTCGCCGGCGGGCTCGGTGTGCCGGAGACGGCCACGGTGATCGACAATCGGGCTGGGCAGGCGCTCGTCACCGACGGGCCGTTCGTCGAGACCAAGGAGTTCCTCGCCGGTTTCTGGATCCTCGAGGCGCCGGATCTCGACGTGGCCCTACGGCTGGCCACCGAGGGGTCGAAGGCGTGCAACCGCAAGGTCGAGGTCCGGCCGATCCTGGCCCCGCCGGACCACGACCTCACCCGCCGCCTGCTCGGCGACCGGCTCACGCAGACGTCACGCGGGTGAGCTCGCCTGGCTGGTTCGTGGCCGGTCACGCCGGCGGACGGGCCTGCGGGCCGTGGCGCAGGACGGTGCGGACGGTGAGGCCGGCGGCGAGAGCCCAGAAGGCGGCGCCGATACCGGCGAGGACGATACCGCTGGCCGCGACGACAAAGGTGATGACCGCGGCCTGACGCTCGTCCGGGTCGGCCAGGGCCGACGTCAGCGCCGAGGCGAGGGTGCCGACGAGGGCGAGGCCCGCGACGGCCGTGAGGACCCCGGCGGGGGCCGCGGTCGCGACCGTCGCCAGCAGCGTCGACACCCCGGCGAGGGCGACGTAGGTCCAGGCGGCGAAGTGCGCGACGACCCAGCGCCGCCTCGGGTCGGGGTGCGCGTCGGGGCTCGCGGCCAGCGCCGCGGTGATCGCGGCCAGGTTGATCGCGTGGCCGCCGGCGGACGCGCCGAGGACGGTACCCAGGCCCGTCACCGTCATCGACTCCCGCCAGGGAAGCGTGTACCCGTAGGACGACAGCACCGCCACACCCGGCACGTTCTGCGACGCCATCGTGACGACATACAGCGGGACGGCGAGCGAGAGCACCGACGCCCAGGTCAGGGTCGGCGCCGTCAGCGTGACCCGGGGCAGCAGCGGCCCGTCGAGCCCACCGTGGCGGCCAAGCCAGATCCCGATCGCCACCACCGCGGCGGCGAACGCCGCCGGCACCGCCCAGCGCGGCGCGAACCGCAGCAGCACCAACCACACCACGACCCCCGGCACGACGAGCGCCGGATGGTCCACCAGCCCGTGGACGGGCGCCAGACACAGCGCAAGCAGGACGCCGGCGAGCATCGCCTGCGCGATCGGTGCGGGGATCGAAGCGATCAACGTGCCCAGACGCGGCCACACCGCGGTCAGCAGAATCAGCCCGCCGGCGACGAAGAACGCCCCGACCGCCGCCGGCCAGCCACCGTTGACCGGGCCGGTCGAGGCGAGCAGCGCCGCGCCCGGTGTCGACCAGGCGAGCAGGATCGGCATCCGGTGCCGGCGGCTGAGCCACAACGTCCCGAGTGCCTGCGCGACGGTGACAGCGAGCAGACCCGAGGCGGCCTGCCTGGCATCCGCCCCGACGGCCCGCAGTCCGGCCAGCACCACGACGGACGTGCTCGCGAACCCGACCAGCGCCGCGACAATCCCCGCGCTGACCAGATGGACGCCCCGAACTCCCGGGGCCGTCGCGTTGTCCGGGCCGTCCAGCTGGTCCACCGAGGCCAGCTGGTCCACCGGTGCCACCGGTGCCGGCGAATCAGACCGGGGTGCGTTGCCATCACTCATGGCGACGACTGGCTCTTTGACTGTTAGAGCTGGCGGGCGAACACATCGATCAGATCGTCGGCGATGCGGTTCACGACCGCAAGGGCCGCCAGTCACCGATGCCTGGATCGGACAGTGGCGGCCCGTCCAGGCAACAGTGGACGGCCCCCGACCTGGCCGACCGCCCGGTCGACCGGGCAGATCGAGGCGGTCGAGGTGGGTTGCGGATGGTCACCGCGGCGATCGCTCCGCCGATCGTGCACACCCCGGCCGCGACGAGTACCGCGGTGTGGAACCCCTGGGAGAACGCGACCGGGTCCAGGTACGCGGCGCCGGTGATGCCACCGACGGCCGGTAGGACGGCGACGGCGATCAGGGAGGCCGCGCGGGCCACGTCGTTGTTCACCGCGGAGGCGATGCCCGCATGCCGCGCGGGCACCGCACCCAGCGCCGTCGCCGTCAGTGGTGCCACCGTCGCGGCCAGACCCAGGCCGAACACGACCACGGCGGGGAACACCTCGGTCAGGTACCCGCCCGCCGCATCGACCCGGGCGAGCAACGCCAACCCGGCGCCGACCAGCAGCGGTCCAAGACTCATCTGCGCCCGCGGACCGATCCGGGTGGCAAGCGCCCCCGACCGGGCGGACAACGTCAGCATGAGCACCGTCACCGGCAGCAGCGCCACGCCCGACCGCAGCGCGCTGTAGCCGCAGACCTGCTGCAGTTGCAGCGGCAGCAGGAACAGTGCGCCGCCGAGGCCCGCGTACACGGCGAAGGTGACCAGGTTCGTCGCGGCGAACTGGCGGACGGCGAACAGCTCCAGCGGCAGCATCGGCGCCGACACCCGACGTTCCCAGGCGACGAAGGCGACCAGCAGCAACACCCCGGTGCCCAGGGCGCCGGCCACCACCGGCCTGGTCCAGCCGGCCCCCGGCCCCTCAATGAGCCCGTAGGTCAACCCGACCAGACCGAGCGTGACCAACGCACCGCCGACCACGTCGACCCGCCCGCCGACCTGCGGATCATGCGACTCGGGCACATGGCGCCAGGTCAGCACGATCACCACGGCGGCCAGCGGCAGGTTGATCAGGAAGATCAGCCGCCACGACCAGGTCTCGACCAGCCAGCCGCCCAGGAACGGCCCGACGGCCGTGGCCACCCCGCTGAGCCCCGACCAGGCACCGATCGCCCGGTTGCGATCCTGCGGGGCGAAACTCGCCTCCAGGATCGCCAGACTGCCCGGAGTGAGCAGAGCCGCCCCCACCCCCTGCAGCGCCCGGGCACCCACGAGGACCGGACCGCTCGGCGCGAGCGCACACCCCATCGAGGCGACGACGAACCAGACGATGCCAGCCAGGAACATCCGCCGCCGGCCATACCGATCGCCGAGGTCCCCGGCCACGAGCAGCAGCCCGGCCAGGGTCAACGTGTAGCCCGTGACCACCCACTGCAGCGCGGCCAGCCCGGCGTCGAGATCCCGGCCGATCGCCGGCAGCGCGATGCCGACCACCGTCGCGTCGATCGAGGCGATCGCGGACCCGAGCACGGTCGCGGCGAGCACCCAGCGGCCCGCCGGGCTCGCGACTCGCAGGTTCTCCGCCCGGTCTTCGGCCCGCCCCGGCGACTGCGATGACTGCGGCGACGGCGGTGGTCCACCCCTGTGCACGCCTACGGCCTCCGCAGCGAGGCCGACGCGAGGCTGGGATCGGCGCCGCTGGCGACGCTGCGTTCCAACCCGCTCCCACGATGCCAGTCCAGGCACAGCACCGTGGCATCGTCATCCAGCTGGTCGTTGCAGGCGTCCCGCACGAGCCTGGTCATGTCCTGCACGAGTTCCCTCGGGTGCAGGTGCACACCCGCGGTCAGCACCGCGGGCAGATCCACGCGGATCGCGTTGCGGTCGATCATCCCGTCGGTGACGAGAAGCAGGCGATCTCCCGGTCGAAGCTGGAGATGCCGGATGGCATAGCTGGAATCCGGAAAAATCCCGAACGGAGGATCAGCCGGACAGCGAACGTACCTCACCCTGCCGTCCCGCACCCAGTAGAACGGGACATGCCCGGCGTTGACCGCGCTCACCGCCCCGTCGGGCAGGTCGACCCGAAGCAGTAGTCCGGTGACGAACTGCTCGGGGCTGGCATACCTGTTCATGACGGCGTTGGCCCGCAGGGCCATCGAGGCCAGATCCGCGTCGGCCTGCTCCCGGCGAACGTTGCGCAGGCTGTTGACCACCAGGGTCGCCAGCAGGGCGGCGGCCAACCCGTGGCCCATCGCGTCGGTGAGCGAAAGGTCCAGAGTGGTACGCCCGAAGGTGTAGTCGAAGGTGTCGCCGCCCACCATGGCCGCCGGCTCCATCCAACCCGCGATCGTCGCCTGGGCGGCCTCGCAGGTGAACGAGTCCGGCAGCAGCCGACGCTGCACTTCGGCGGCGAGCTGAAACGGTGTGGAACGCCGGCCCCACTCGAACTGGTCGGTATAGCGCCGGTTCAGCACAACCGCATAGGCGAACACGTGCGCGGCGGCCCCGACCTCGTACAGCAGCCGGTCGATGTCGCGGTCGGCGCTTCCGACCTTCTTCGACCCGACCCCGGCGACCTGGCCGGGAAACTGAACCTCGATGACGCCGATCGCCTCGCCACGCGCCGTGACCGGAGCGGTGACGACGGTCCGGTCCACCAGCGCATGGCTCGCCGGCCGCTGGGTCCGCAGCACGTCGCCCTGCGGCGTGCCGCCGATCGGCACGCGTTCGGTCGGGCGGTCCCCGTCGCTTTTGCGGCCGAACCTGGCCAGACAGCCACCGGAGTGGTCGGCGATCAGAAACGAACTACCGAGCGCGCCGAGGTCCTCCCGCAGCCGCACGCCAAGCACGTCCATCGCATCGGCCGGCGCGGCGCGTTCGACTGCCGTCAGCAGCGCCACAGCGTCAAAAACCTTCCGCCGGCCCACGCCCACCACGCTAGGCCGGCTCCGCGGAAACCACCACCGGAGCGTCACAGATGCCGACTCCACCCGCACGAGCTGCGGCCAGCCGGCCGCCGTCGGCCCACTGGCCGCCTCAGGGTTTTGGAAGCAGGCCGGTGCGCTGGAACCGATCGAACCAGGCGCGCAGCATGTCCTCGGTGTCGATGCAGTCGCCGAAACCGGCCGAGCGGATCCGGATCGTACTGAGCAGGGCGGGCAGCGCCCGGGTGCCCCGGGCGCCGAACAGGACGTCCGCGTAGCTCCACGAGCTGCCGACGAAATCGGCCATCTCGCGGGGCGCGCGCAGGGAATGCGCGTCCACCAGGGCGGCCCATTCACCGCGGCGTGGCGGCATGGCCTGTGCGAGCAGCTGGGGTTCTGGATCGGCGACGTCCATGCCGCACGCGTCCGCGATCGCCGGCCAGACGTCATGCCAGGTGTAGACGTCACCGTTGGTGACGTTGAACGTCTCGAACCGCGCCGCGGGGCTGTCCGCCGCCCAGTCCAGAGCCCGGGCGAGCAACCGTGCATCCACCGCTTCCTGCAGCGTCGGAGGTCCGCCCGGGAAGGCCAGCGCGCGGCCCCGTGCTCGTTCGAGGGACGCGTACACGCCGATGGCCGGCAGCAGGTTCATCGGGCTGCCGATCGATTCGCCCAGCACCACCTGCGGTCGCAGGATCGTCCACGACCAGCCGGCATCGGCCGCGAGCGAGCGCAGGGCGTCCTCCTGCAGGAAGTAGAAGTTGTCGTGCTGGTCTCGGGGGGCCCGTTCCTTCGCCGGTACGGGGGTGCGGCCCAGATGCAGCCCGTAGGCCTTCGCACCCTGCAGCAGGCTCACGTGCCGCAGCGTGTCACCGTGCGCGGCCAGCAACGGTTCCAGCGCATTGCGGAACAACCGCAGGTTGTGCTGCATCAGGTCCGGGTCCCGCCAGCCGGCCACCAGGTCGGGACCTTCCTGCAGGGCTGCGTAGACGACGTGCGTCACCCCGGCAAACGCCCCTGCCCCGCCGCGGATCGCGGCCTCGGTTGCCGACCGGTCGGCCAGATCAAGCACGACATGCTCGACTCCGGGCAGGGTCACGGGCCGCCGCGACACCGC
Source organism: Frankia sp. R82 (assembly GCF_023716925.1). Lineage (GTDB taxonomy): Bacteria > Actinomycetota > Actinomycetes > Frankiales > Frankiaceae > Frankia. The sequence goes on along the minus strand of NZ_JAMQQG010000081.1, from coordinate 11,400 downwards.
CACCACCGCGCCCCCGGGCCGGGCGGCGAACTGTTCAGCGGCGGCCCGCCCCACCACCCCGGACGCGCCGAACACGACAGCCTTCACGGGGCAGCCTCGCCTTCCGACCCGACCCAGCCGGGTTCACCTCACCCGGGTCACCCGATCATCCGGGTCGCACACCTCGCGCCGGACGGCATGCACCGTTGCTGTTTACCAGCCTGCTGACCGGTGAGACAACAGGCTGCCGGCCCGACGACCGCCCCCTTCGCGCCACGCCAACCGCAACGCACAATGCCACGCACAAGGTCGACAGACAATTCCGCTGCGGCTGTCCGCCACCGCTTTCCAGGACGAGGCGCTCTACCTGAACTCCGGCCATCAGATCCCGCGGTCGTGGACGGGCGGGCCGCCCCCCACGGAGAATGTCGCCTCGTACTTCTCCGGCTCCCCCTACGGCTGCCCGCCCATCGGGGCGCTGGCCGACACCCTCGACGGGCTCGCCGGCGCTCGACTGCTCGGCCTGGTCTGCTGTCTGCTGACCCCGTCGCGGTCGCGGCGGTGGGACGTGTCCTGTTCGGAGCGTCGGCGCCGTCATCGTGGTCGGCGGCTGGCTGACGCTGACGGGGGCGGTCCTCGTCGGCCGGCGCCAGCCCGGCCGGCTCGCCCCGACCGTCATGGCGCTGCTGGTCGGCTCGCTGCTGCCGGTCATCTTCCAGCGGAGGCTGCGGGACCTCCTCGCCAACCGGACGAGGTACCGCCAGATCGCCACACCCTGCCGCGTCCCGGCGGCTTGACCATCTGGCGCCGCACCGACTCCGGACGCCGCACCGACTCCTGACGCCGCGTCGGAAGTCGGTGAACGCTTGACTGCGCCCGTGGCGGATCCCGATTGTCGTTGCTGAGGTGGCCGCAATGCGGGAGGTACCGATGCAGGAGCACGACGGTGGGAGCACGCCGGACGAGGGGCTCGGCTTCGATCCGGTGGCCCTGCGAGCCCGGTACCGCGCCGAACGCGACAAGCGGTTACGCCCGGACGCGGTCGACCAGTTCGTCCGCCTGGGCGACCAGCTCGCCGGCGAGCGCACCGACCCCTACGTCGAGCCCGGTTTCACCCGGGAGCCACTCACCGACGAGGTCGACATCGTCATGGTCGGCGGCGGGTTCTCCGGGCTGCTGCTCGGCGCGCACCTGCGCAGGGTGGGCGTGACCGACGGGCTGCGGTTCGTCGAGCGGGGCGGTGACTTCGGCGGCACCTGGTACTGGAACCGCTATCCGGGGGCCGCCTGCGACACGGCCAGCACGATCTACCTGCCGATGCTGGAGGAACTCGGATATCTGCCGAGCCGGCGGTACGCCCCGGCTCCGGAGATCTTCGAGCACTGCCGCCGGATCGCCCACACCTTCGATCTCTACCGCGACGCCTGTTTCCAGACCGAGGTGACCGGTCTGCGCTGGGACGAGGACGCGGCCCGGTGGATCGTGCGCACCAACCGGGGCGACGCGATGCGGGCCCAGTTCGTCATCGTCTCCCCCGGCCCGATGGACCGCCCGAAACTCGCCGGCATTCCCGGCATCGAGTCGTTCAAGGGGCACAGTTTCCATACCAGCCGGTGGGACTACGACTACACCGGCGGCACCGCGGACGGCGGCCTGGACCGGCTGGGCGATCGCACCGTCGGCATCATCGGCACCGGCGCGACCGCGGTGCAGTGCATTCCGCATCTCGCGGCGGCCGCCGAACACCTCTACGTTTTCCAGCGCACGCCGTCGGCGGTCGACGCCCGGGACAACGCCGCTCTCGACCCGTCCTGGGTGGGCCAGCTCCAGCCCGGCTGGCAGCAGAAGCTCATCGACAACTTCACCACCCTGACCTCCGGCGGTCCGGTCGACGAGGACCTGCTGCAGGACGGCTGGACCGCCGTCGCCCGCAACCTGCGCCAGCTGATGGCGCGCCGGACCGAGCGCGGCGAGCCGATCGACGACCTGGCCTGGCTCGTCCAGCTCGCGGATTTCCAGACGATGGAGCACATCCGCTCCCGGATCGACGACGTCATCGCCGATCCGGCGACGGCCGAGGCGCTCAAACCCTGGTACGACCGGTTCTGCAAACGGCCCTGTTTCCACGACGAATACCTGCCGGTGTTCAACCGACCGAACGTGACACTGGTGGACACCGGCGGCCGCGGCGTGGAGCGGATCACCGCGACCGGGGTCGTCGTCGCGGGCCGGGAGTACCCGGTCGACTGTCTGGTCCACGGCACCGGGTTCGAGGTCGGCGCGCCGCTGGCGAAGCGACTCGGTTTCGAGGTCACCGGCCGTGGCGGTGCCACCCTGCTCGACCGGTGGGCAACGGGCGCGCAGACCCATCACGGCATCATCGCCCACGGTTTTCCCAACCTGTTCTTCATGTCCCATGTGCAGTTCGGGTTCTCGCTGAACTTCACCCATTTCATCGGCGAGCAGGCGAAGCACATCGCGTACATCCTCGGCCACGCCCGGGCGGCGGGCCTGCGCACCGTAGAACCCACGGCGGCGGCCCAGGCCGCCTGGGTGGCCGAGGTCGATCGGGCTGCCCGCGACCAGCGGGCGTTCCAGACCGAATGCACACCGAGCTATTTCAACGCCGAAGGTGACCTGGCCCGGCTCAACGCCCGCAACAGCCCGTACGGCGGTTCACCGACCGCGTTCTTCGGCATGCTCGCCGAGTGGCGGGCCGACGGCGGGCTGCCCGGCCTGGAGCTCACCGCCTGACCGTCCGACCCTGGTCTGACCGGCACCATCTCAGCCAGGCCGCACGATGCGGGGAACGTCGCGGCTTGCGCCCGACAGTCCTTGTACGGGACGCTCCGAACGGTACGGGACGCTCCGAACGGACTGGCGACGACAACGGCTGCTGGACGAGGCCCACAGGCTGCCACGCGGATACCCGGAGGGATCAGCTCGCATGCTCACGCCGTTCGACGACTACCCGGTGCACCAGACGGCCTCGCCGATCGCCCACGTCGGCAACGGCCATCCCAATCACTATGACCGGTTCTGGTTCAACGGTTACAACGAGCAGGTGTACTTCGCGCTCGCCATGGGTGTGTATCCCAACCGCGGGATCATCGACGCGGCCTTCAGCGTGGTGCACGACGACGTGCAGCGTTCGGTGTTCGCCTCCGGACGGGTGCCGCTGGACCGGACCCGCACCAGCATCGGACCGATCACGGTGGACATCGTCGAACCGCTGCGGGTCAACCGCATCCGCATCGACGCGCCGGAACACGGACTGGTCGCGGATCTGACCGCCACCGCCCGCACCGCCGCCTACGAGGAGCCGCGTCAGACCCGCTACGCCGAAGCCGACCCGATCATGGATGTCACCCGGGCCACCCAGATGGTGCGCTGGGCGGGCGAGCTGCGCGCCGGCGACGACTCCTTCACGCTGGGCGCCGCCGGCGAGCCCGGCGCACGCGACGCACGCGGCGCACGCGGCGCACGCGGCGAGGAGAGCCTGGGGACGGTCGGCACGAAGGACCGGTCCTGGGGGGTCCGCGGGCTCGGCGGGCAGATCCCGATGGCGCCGCGCCGGCAGCAGCACCAGGTCTTCTTCCTGTGGGCGCCGCTGAACTTCGCCGACGAGTGCCTGCACTACATGGTGTTCGAGGACGAGACCGGCCGGGTCCAGACGCAGGCCGCCGCCCTCCTGCCGGTGATCGGCGCGGACGACCCGGTCTTCGGCCCCGACACCGGCATCCGCCGGCTCTCCGACGTCCGCCACCAGGTGAGCTGGGCCCCGGGCCTGCGCCGCAGCGACGGTGCGACGCTCCTGCTCGGCCCGGACGACAGCCCCGGCGACCGGGTGACCCTCGAGCCGGTGCACACCTTCCGGATGAAGGGTGTCGGCTACAGCCATCCGGTCTGGGGGCACGGGCAGTGGCATGACGAGCTCGCCGTCGGCGGCGAGCTGCACAAGGTCGCCGACCTGGACACCCTCGCACCCGACTGCCTCCACCTCCAGCAGGTGATGCGGGCCAGCTGGGCCGGCCGGACCGGCCTGGGAGTGCTGGAACAGCTTGTCATCGGTCCCTACTCCCCCGGCGGCTTCCGCGCGGTGCTCGATGGCGCGCCCGCCCGTACGAAGGGCTGATCCACGATGCACGCGAACCAGACCGAGCACTCCGTCCACCCGGACACCGACGCCGAGCTTCTCGTCGTCGACACTCCCGACGAGGTGACTCCGCAGTGGCTGACCCGGGCGCTGCGGGCGGGCGGAACGGACGTCGAGATCGTCGCGCTGCGCTTCGAGGCGGTCGGCACCGGCCAGACCGGCGCCAGTTACCGCTTCTACCTGGAGCCGGCCCCCGGACAGACCAACCGAGCCCCGGCCACCGTCGTCATCAAGATGGGCGCCGGTGACCGGGCGGCCAGGTCCCGCATCGCCCGGGCCTACCGCCAGGAGACGGGTTTCTACCAGACGTTCGCCGCATCGGCCAGGATCCAGGTGCCACGGTGCTGGAGCGCGGAGATCAGCGCCGACGGTCTGAGCTATGCCCTGGTGCTCGAGGATGCCCACCCAGCCCGTTCCGGCCGGCAGGTCGACGGATGCACCTTCGACCAGGCCGTTCTCGCCGTGCGTAACCTCGCCGGTCTGCACGCACCGTTCTGGAACGACCCGACCCTCCCCGACCGTGCTCCCTGGCTGTGGCAGGCGGACGAGCAGGCGATGCAGTTCCTGCACAACCTGTTCGTCGGGGCGGCCGACGGATTCGTCCACCGGTACGCGGCCGAACTGTCAGCGGCGGACACCGCGACGCTGCTGCGCTGCGCCGAGGAGTTCCCCCGGTGGGGCCAGGCGATCCAACACCGCACCTCGCTGATCCACGGCGACTACCGCCTCGACAACCTTCTGTTCGACGACCACGGCCACGTGGTCACCGTCGACTGGCAGACCATCGAGGAGGGTTTTCCCGGCCGCGACCTCGCCTATTTCCTGGCTACCGCGCTGCCACCAGCGCAGCGGCGCCAACACGAGGCCGCGCTGGTCGCCGCTTACCATCAGCGGCTGGTGGAACTCGGCGTCGATGGCTACAGCGCTGATGAGTGCTTCGAGGACTACCGGCTCGGCACGCTGCACGGACCGATGACCACGATGATCGGCTGCATGTACGCGGCCGGAACGCGCAGCGAGAGCTCGGATCGGATGTTCCTCTCGATGGCGTCCAACTCCGCTGCCGCGATCCGCGAACTCGGCACCTTCGACCTGCTCCCCCCCGTCTGAACAGGCCAGGTCGTCCCGGCTGACCCGCGGCGTCAGGCCCCGGTGGGCCAGACCACCGGGCGGACCGCGCCGGCGGCGTTCTGCACGTTGGCCAGTACCAGGCCGTTGTCGGTCAGCTCGACCACGGTGCGCAGCGCCCACCCCACCGGCAGGGGCAGCGGCGTGCGTGCACCGTTCGACCACAGGTAGGGCAGCCGCGTGCCGTCCGAAGTCGTGGCGACAACCACGACCCGCCCGCGGGTGGCGACCGCGACCGCCGTCGTCGCGGTCTCACCGGGGCCCACCCCGATCGTCGTGAGCGTGGGGGTCCCGCCACTGGGGGCATGCCAGAGTGCGGCGGTGGCGGGTCGGCCCGCGACCGAGTCGGCAAGCAGGGAACCGGCGACCCAGCCATCCGAGGACAGCGTGTCCGGCGACGAGCAGCCCAACGAGCCGATCCGGCCCGCCGTCGGCAGCGCGACCTCGGTTCCGGGGATGCCGCCGCGGTGCACCGACAGTGCGCGGGTGAAGCCGATGTCAGGCTGGTAGCTCACGATGCCGCTGTAGGCCACCGTTCCGTCCGCCAGGATTGCGGAGACGCAGGACGGCTGCGGAAGATCGATCATGGCCCTGGTCGGCAGGGTCAGCGTCGCCCCGTCGCGCCAGATCACCGGGCGGCTCGTCGTGCCCCGGCCGACGCCGGTGACGGCGCCGAGCACAGCCGTGCCGGGACCGCCGATCGAGCTGACCCCCACGATCCGGGCGCTGTCCAGGTCGGCGGTTCCGCGTAGTTCGGTGCGGGCACCGTCACGGGCGACGATCGCCGAGGTGCCACTGATCGAGCCACCGGTGTAGACCGCCCACTGTCCCGGCCCGACCGCCGACGTCGTGACCTCGGGATCCGGTCCGGTCGTCAGCGGGATCGTCTGTGTGCCGGCCACCGACCACCGCACCGCCTGACGCTGGGTGACGCCGGCGCCGACCACGACCCCGCCCGCCTCCCCCAGGTCGGTGACGCCGGCGATCTCGACGCGGGTGGTACCGCCCGGGACGACGAGTTTCTGCGCGCCGAGCTGCCGGCCGCCCGGCCCGACGATCCAGCGCCAGCCGCTGCCCTCGCCCTGACCACCGGGGATGTCCGGGGGCGGTGACGCGTTCGAGGTGCCGACCACGACGCCCACCGGGGAGATGTCCACCGCCACGGTGACCTCGTGGTCGCCGGCGAGCAGCACCGGCGATACCGGTCGCCCCCGCGCTCCGGTGCCGGCACCGGCGGTTGCCTCAACGGTCGGCGCCGCCGCAGCGGCACCCGCCGGGACGGCCGTCACCAGCCCGACGGCGACCGCGACACCGGCAGCGACGCCGACGGCCCCGGCCATTCGGCGCCGACGCGCGGTGTCCGCGGCGCCGTTGCGCGAGCGGAGACTGTCTGGCAGCGGATGGTACGGATCGGTACGGACGGGGTCGGGTTTTCCTGGTCCGGTCACGGAAGATTTCTATCCACCCACCGGTCGCCTGGCCATTACCGGAAAGTGCCGTGCACGTACGGTATCGGGTTGCCAGGCAGGTCCGGAAAACCGCGGTCCGTCCAGGACAGGCTGCTGTACCGGCACCCGTCAATAGTGGGATCGGGACGGGAGAAAATCACCGAACATCCGCCTGCTCCGCACACCCAATGCCAGCAGAACGAACGATTTCGCACACACGACCACCGACAGAGTTTCGCCGCATCAGGCAGCTGCGAACATGCTTACGACCGAACATGCTTACGACCAGGCCCCTTGAGCGGAGGTCCCAGAAGCAGGCCGTCTCGACGTCGCCCTGGCCGCCGTCCCGGCCCGGCGGGTCCACGGGTCCGGGACGGCGGCTGGCCGGCGCTACCAGATGCGGACGCGGTCGGCGGGGTCGAGCCAGAGGCCGTCGCCGGGGGCGGTGTCGAAGACCTCGTGGAACTCGTCGAGATTGCGCGCGATGTTGGCGCGCAGATCCGGGGGGCTGTGCGGGTCGGTGGTGAGGAACTGGCGTTCCAGTTCGGTGCGGCGCTTGGTACGCCAGATGAACGCCCAGTTCAGGAACAGCCTGCGCCGTTCGTCGCGCGGGGCGTCCCCGCCCTGGGAGATGACATAGGCCTTGTGCGCGATGGTGAGGCCGCCGAGGTCACCGATGTTCTCGCCGACGGTGAGCGCGCCGTTCACCTTCTCGCCGGGCACCCCGCGGGTCTCGAAGCCGTTGTACTGCTCGATCAGGGTCTTCGACTTCACCTCGAAGGCGGCCTTGTCCGCGGGCGTCCACCAGTCGTTGAGGTTGCCGGCGCCGTCGTACTGCGCGCCCTGGTCGTCGAACCCGTGGCCGACCTCGTGGCCGATGACCGCGCCGATACCGCCGTAGTTCTCGGCCGGGTGGGCGTCGGGGCTGAAGAACGGGGACTGCAGAATGCCGGCGGGAAAGCAGATCTCGTTGGTACCGGGGTTGTAGTAGGCGTTGACGGTCTGCGGAAGCATGAACCACTCGTCCCGGTCGACCGGGCTGCCGATCTTGGCCAGTTCCCGGGCGGTCTCGAACGCGCTCGCGGCCTGGGAGTTGCCCCACAGGTCGTCCCGGCTGACCTGCAGGCCCGAGTAGTCGCGGAACCGGTCCGGATAGCCGATCTTCGGACGGAAGGTCCTGAGCTTCTCATAGGCCCGGGTCTTCGTCTCGTCGGTCATCCAGTCCAGCGCGGAGATCGACTCACGGTAGGCGGCGAGCAGGGTCGCGACGAGCTCGTCCATCTGCGCCTTCGCCCGCGGTGGGAAGTGCCGGGCCACGTACTCCCGCCCGACGGCCTCCCCGATGGCACCCTCGACGAATCCCACCGCCCGCTTCCACCGGGCCCGCAGCTCCGGCGTGCCGGACAGGGTGCGGCCGTAGAAGTCGAAGCTGGTCTCGGCGAACACGTCGGCCAGGTATGGCGCGGCGGCGCGCAGCACGTGGCTGGCCAGCCAGTCCTGCCAGGTCTCGATCGGGGTGTCGGTGAGCACCGTCGACAGATGCTCGAAGTACGACGGCTGCCGGACGCACACCTCCGCGAGCGTGGCGTGCGGGCCGGTCAGCTGCCCGCCGAGGCCGGTGACATAGGCGTCCCAGTCGAACGCCGGGCACAGCGCCGCGATCTCGGCGGCGGTACGCAGGTTGTAGGTCTTCTGGACGTCCCGGGTGTCGGCTCGCTTCCAGTGGCCCGACGCCAGCCGGGTGTCCAGGTCCAGAATGCGCCGGGCCGCGGCCGCGGGCTCGGGGTGCTCCCCGAGCTCCAGCATGCGGGTCAGGTGGGCGACATACTTCTCCCGGATCTCGGCGAACTTCTCCTCCCGGTAGTACGACTCGTCCGGCAGCCCCAGACCGCCCTGGACCAGGTGGAACAGGTACCGGTCGGAGTTGCGGTCGTCGGTGTCGACGTACGAGCCGAACAGACCGCGGCCACCGATCCGCTCGAACCGGCCGAGCAGCGCGGCGAACTCGCCGAGCTCCCGCAGGGCCCGCACCTCGGCGAGCAGCGGGCGCAGCGGGTCGAGCCCGAGCGCCTGGACGGCATCGACGTCCAGGAACGAGTTGTACAGATCCGCGATCTTGCGTGCATCCTCGTCCTGGGTGGCGGGGTCACGCGCGGCAAGGTCGGTGATGATGTCGCGGACGTGCCGTTCGGCAGCATCGGCGAGCTGCACGAACGGCCCCCAGCTCGACCGGTCGGAGGGAATCTCCGTCTCGGCGAGCCAGCGGCCGTTCACATGGCCGAACAGGTCGTCCTGCGGTCGGACGGCGGGGTCCATGCCCTCGCGGGCGTCGTCGAGGATGCTCACCCCTCAAAGTCTCCGCCCCCGGCCGGCCGCTGCAAAGGACTCCCGCGTTCTCCGTGCCATTCGCCTCCCCGGCCCGCCCTACGCGCCGGGTCCTGCGCCCACCGTCACGCGATCGGCACCTCACCGTCGGCACCTCATGATCGGCACCTCACCGTCGGCACCTCGTGTCGCTCTCGTTCCGGCTGATGTCGGCTGGCCGACGGCCGGGCTGTCGCGCACCCGCCTGCCCACGCGCCCCGGCCGTGCTCTGCTGGACACCGCGTCCGGGGACGGCCACGAAGGTTCGGCGACGCGGGTGGGTGCGCACGGATGAGAGCAGGGGTGGCAATGGCGGGGCGGGGTGGGTCGACCGGCACGCTCGCGGGTCCGGCGCCGGTACGGCCGGAGTCGGGGGGCGGCGCGGTCGCGGTGTCCGGTTCGCCGCGTCGTCCGGATCCGGCGATCGCCTGGCCGGTGCGGTACCTGGTGGTCTGGCCGCTGCGGCTGGTGGCATTCGCTGTCGTCCTTCCGCTGCGACTGCTGTACGAGGCTGTTCGGCTGGCTGGGCGAGGTCTGCGCACGCTGCTGTGGGACTGGTTCGGGTGCCCGGTGCTGACCGCGCTGTGGCGGTTCGTGATCGTCCCGATCGGTCGGACGATCACCTGGGGATGGCGCCGGCTGCTCGTCCCCGCGCTGCGCGCGCTGTGGACAGCACTGCGGACGGTGCTGTGGGACTGGCTGATCGTGGATTCCGCGCGGATGCTGTGGCGCTACGTCATGATCCCGGCCGCCAAGGTGCTCATCGTGCTGTTCGATCTTCTGGTCGTTCGGCCGGCACGCTGGTTGCGGCGGCCACTGCACTGGTTCGGACGGACGGTGCTCCTTCCGGTGCTGCGCGCGGTCGCCGCGGTCATCCGGGCGGCGGCCCACGTGGTCGCGGTGGTCGTCCGGGCCGTCGCGCGGGCGGCCACCGCGACGGTGCGCGGGTTCGGCTTCCTGCTGCGCCTGCTGCTCGTCCGGCCCGCGGTGTGGTTCTGGCGGACGGTGGCCACACCCACCGGACGGGCGTTCGTCCGCACGTTGCGGGTGGTGGTGCGCCCGCTGGGCTGGTGCTGGCGGGCGGTTCTGGTGCCGGCCGGGCAGGCCGTGGGATTCGCGTGGCGGCTGCTCGTCGTCGCCCCGCTCTCGTGGTGCCGACGGACGGTGGTGCGCCCGATCGGCCGGGCCGTCGGCGCGACGATGTTCGTGCTGGTGGTCATGCCGACGCGCTGGGCCGACCGCACGGTCTGGCGGCCGATCCGCGACGCCCTGCTCCCCCGCGGCGGCTTTGGCCACCGCGGCTAGTGGTGATCGGCGCAAGTTCGTCGGTTATGCGGCGAGGTCGAGGCGGCTGGCGGTCTTGAGGAGATCGGCGCGGGTGTACTTCCAGTCGAACGGGCCCGCGGTCTGGTTGTAGAGGTCCTGGAAGCCCATGACCCGGTCGCCGAGTGCGTCGAGGTCGGCGAAGTCGCCGCGTTCGATGGCCTTGCGTTGCAGGATCGAGAAGTAGATCTCCACCTGGTTCAGCCAGGACGCGTGGACCGGCAGGTGGACGAGCGTCGCGGTCGGGTAGGCCGCGCTCATCCGGCGGATCGAGGTCTGGCCGTTGTGGGAGGAGCCGTTGTCGACGATCCAGAACACCCGCCGCGCCGAGGCGTAAGGCTCGGCCGTCATGAGCTGGTCCACGAGCCGGCTGAACGGGGCGATCCCGGTGGTCGGCTCGATCCGGCCGATGACGTGGGCGCGGTGGACGTCGTAGGCGGCGAAGTAGGCCACCGTGCCTCCGCGCTTGTACTCGAACTCGACGCGCGGGCCGTGATGTGCCTGGGCGGGCGCGGTCGGGTGACAGCGACGCAGAGCCTGCAGCTGCGACTTCTCGTCCGCCGAGATCACATAGTCATCGTCGCCGAGCGGCTCACCGTCCCAGGTCCGGGCATAGAGATCCAGGACCCGGGAGGCCTTCGCGACGAACGCCGGATCCCTGGGGAAGATCCACGAGCGGTGCTGCCAGGGGCGGATCGCGTCACGGGCCAGCCAGCGGCCGACCGAGGACGCCGACACCGTGGCCACGATGCCCTGCCGGGTCGCGTGGCGGGCGAGTTCGCCGTTCGACCAACGTTCCAACGGCGCGCCGACATCCACGGGCCGCGTGCAGGCCAGCGCCTTGACCTCGGCGACCTGCACCGCACCGAACCGGGCGGGCCGACCCGAACGACGACGGTCAGCCAGCCCCGCCATCCCCTCACGGGCGAACCGGCCCCGCCACTTGCCCACGGTGTCCTCGCAGACGCCAAGCCTGGTGGCAATCGCCGCGTTGCCCGCACC
>NZ_JAMQQG010000080.1 GCF_023716925.1 Frankia sp. R82 | reverse complement strand
CACGCGGGCACCGTCCCGACGGGCGGTGGTGCCCCCGCGGGCGGTGTCGTTCCGACCGGCCCGCGGCACGCGGATGGACGCGCGGCGATGCCCCGGCTGGTCGCCTATCCGGTGGGCGGCGCCTACGCGGTCGGCGGGACGTATCCCGTCCCTGGCCGCCTGTCCGTGCCCAGCACACCCGGCGCGGGGACACCCATCCCCGGCGCACTTGATGCCACCCCCCGCCATTGCCGGCACGTCCGTCGCCGGCACGTCCGTCGGCGGCACGTCCGTCGGCGGCAGAGATGACACGGTCCGCGATGATGCCGAGCTGGACGGCGTGGCGTCCGAGGACCCACGGGCAGCGGACGCCCGCGCGCCCGAGCCATCACCGTGAGTGTGCGGCCGGGGGTCGGGCGCGGGCGCGGGTAGCATCACGATCGGGTCAGGGAAACCTGCCGTGGGGCCGCCCGCCGGGCGGTTGCCCGCCGTCCGCGGGACGATTCCCGCGCCAGCGTCCCAGCGCACACAGGAGAGTCTCGGTGTCCGACGTCCGCGTGACCGTCCAGCATGACCAGCGCAGCGAGCCGCGGGTGGTGCCGACCGGTACGACGGCCGCCAGCCTCTTCGCAGACGACCGCTCGGTCATCGCCGCGGTGGTCGACGGCCAGCAGCGTGACCTCGCCCACGTCCTCGTCGACGGGGCCGTCGTCGAACCGATCGCGCTCGACTCCCCGGCCGGACGGGCGATCGTGCGGCACTCGGCGGCGCATGTCGTCGCCCAGGCCGTGCAGGACCTGTTCCCGAAGGCCCGCCTGGGCATCGGCCCGCCCATCGACAACGGCTTCTACTACGACTTCGACGTCGAAACCCCGTTCACCGCGGACGATCTGAAGGCCATCGAGAAGAAGGCCCAGGCGATCATCAAGTCCGGCCAGCGTTTCGCCCGGCGGGTCGTCAGCGACGACGAGGCCCGCGTCGAGCTTGCCGACGAGCCGTACAAGCTGGAACTGATCGGTCTGAAGTCGAGCGCCGGTGACGATGCCGAGGCGAGTGTCGAGGTCGGCGGCGGCGAACTGACCATCTACGACAACCTGGACGCAAAGACCGGCGAACTGTGCTGGAAGGATCTCTGTCGCGGTCCGCACGTGCCGACCACCCGGTCGATTCCCGCCTTCGCGATTCTGCGGTCGGCCGCCGCCTACTGGCGGGGCAGCGAGAAGAACCCGCAGCTGCAGCGCATCTACGGCACCGCCTGGGAATCCCGCGAGGCGCTGAAGGACTACCAGACCCGCCTCGCCGAGGCCGAGCGGCGCGACCACCGCCGCCTCGGCGCCGAACTCGACCTGTTCTCCTTCCCGACCGAGATCGGCCCGGGTCTGTCGGTGTTCCACCCCAAGGGCGGCGCCGTGCGTACCGCCATGGAGGACTACTCGCGTCGTCGGCACATCGAGGCGGGCTATTCGTTCGTCAACACCCCGCACATCACCAAGTCCGAGCTGTACGAGATCTCCGGGCATCTCGACTGGTTCGCCGACGGTATGTACCCGCCCATGCAGCTCGACGGCGGCACCGACTACTACCTCAAGCCGATGAACTGCCCGATGCACATCCTGATCTACCGGTCGCGCGGCCGGTCGTACCGGGAACTGCCGCTGCGGCTGTTCGAGTTCGGCACCGTCTACCGGTATGAGAAGTCCGGCGTGGTGCACGGTCTGACCCGGGTGCGCGGCCTCACCCAGGACGACGCGCACCTGTTCTGCGCCCGCGAACAACTGCCCGCCGAACTCGACAGCACCCTGAGCTTCGTGCTCGGCCTGCTACGCGACTACGGCCTCGACGACTTCTACCTGGAACTGTCGACCCGCCCCGAGGGCAAGGCCGTCGGCACCGACGAGGAATGGACCGAGGCCACCGACCTGCTACGTGAGGCCGCGCAGAAGCAGGACCTCGAGCTCGTGATGGACCCCGGCGGCGGTGCCTTCTACGGCCCGAAGATCTCCGTACAGGCCCGCGACGCGATCGGCCGGACCTGGCAGCTGTCCACCATCCAGGTCGACTTCCAGCTCCCGCAGCGCTTCGACCTCGAGTACCAGGCCGCGGACGGCACCCGTAAGCGCCCGTTCATGATTCACCGAGCGCTGTTCGGCACGATCGAACGGTTCCTCGCGATCCTGCTGGAGCACTATGCCGGCGCCCTGCCGCCGTGGCTCGCCCCCGTGCAGGTCGTCGGCATCCCGATCACCGACGAGCACGTGCCCTACCTCGACGAGATCGCCCGCCGGCTGGTCACCCAGGGCATCCGCGTCGAGGTCGACGCCTCCGACGAGCGGATGCAGAAGAAGATCCGCACCGCACAGAAGCAGAAGGTCCCCTTCATGCTGCTCGCCGGCAACGACGACGTCGCCGCCGGCGCCGTCTCCTTCCGCTTCCGCGACGGCACCCAGCGCAACGGCGTCCCCGTCGACGACGCGATCGCCGAGATCCTCGACGCCGTCACCCGTCGCATCCAGGTCTGACGCACAACCGACCGCCGACCGCCGCGGAGGACGGGACATCCGTCTCATCCTCCGCCGAGGCCGGCGGCTGGGCGGATCGCTGGTGGGCGGTGGTCAGGGCTGGGGTTCGAAGACCTCGGTGAACAGGTCGATCATGGCGGTCCAGGCGCGGTCGGCGGTGCGCTGGTCGTAGCGGACGCCGGGGATGATGCCGTCGGTGATCGGGTCGGTGAAACCGTGCTCGGCGCCGCCGTACAGGCGTAGCTCCCAGTCGGCTTCGGCGGTGCGCATCTCCTGCTCGAAGGCGAGGCGCTGGTCCGCCGGGACGATGGGGTCCTCGGCGCCGAGACAGAGCAGGACCCGGCCGGTGATCGCCCCCGGCTGGGCCGGTTGTTGCGTGGCCAGGCCCGCGTGGAAGCCGACGACGGCGCGCAGGTCGGCGCCGGCGCGGGCCAGCTCCAGCGCGATCGTTCCGCCGAAGCAGAACCCGATCGCGGCGATCTGCCCGGCTGCGACCTCCGGCTGGGTGAGCAGCACGTCGAGACCGGCCCGGGCCAGCGCCCGCTGACGCTCGGGCCTGGCCAGCAGCCCGGCATAGCGGTCGCCGGAGCGCTCGCTGTCCGACCGCCCGCCGCCCCCGTAGTAGTCCAGGGCGAAGGCCGCGTAGCCGGCCGCGGCCAGGCGGCGGGTCCAGTCGCGGGTGTGGTCGGTCAGGCCGCCCCCGCCATGGCAGACCAGCACCCCCGGCCGCGCCCCGGGCCGCTCGTCGTCGACGGCGAACTCGCCGATCAGGTGCAGATCCTCGTAGCCGTATTCAATTTCCTGCGTGCGCATGGCACCTCCGCCGCTCACGATGCCCACCCGAGCTTCTCCGCGTCCAGGCTTCTGCGCTGACCCGGCGACCGGCCTTCCCTTCCGGCCCGGTTGCCGGTACTCGGTAGCCATCCCACAGCCTCGTCAGATGGGAACGATCCGCGCCCTTCTTACTACTGGACGCTACGTCGCATACGTGGCGTGACCGTTGGGCGCCTGCTGTTCGCCTCCTGGACGAAAACCGCGCCCTCAGGGCGCCTCGACGACACGCCCGGGACGCTTCTACAGGGACGAAACGGACAGAATTGCGCGATCAACCCGGTAGAAGGACCACGTAGATCGACACGCCGACGTGGATCGGCGGGGGAAGATCTCGGGTTGGTAGCGGTGGGTGACACCGAGTCTCCGGGCGTCGGCGGCGCCACGGAATGTGCCTGCGTCGGGCGGCGAAATTCGGGTCCGAGGGCGGGGGGTCCGAGTTCGGGTCCGAGGGCGGGGGCCCGAGTTCGAGGACAGGTCGCCCGGCCACGGCCTGGCAGGAGAAGGCGCCTGGCCGCGGCCTGGCAGGAGAACCGCCGGCTATGTCTCTGCGGACAGTCGGTCGAGGACGCCGTCAAGGTCGTCGGTGGTGACGCCGGCGATGAAGCGAGCCGCGATTCCGCCGTGCGGATCGAGCACGTAGGTTGTCGGCAGCCCGGGGACGCCGGGCCAGCGCGCGGCCAGGGTGCCATACCTGTCGACGATCGTGGGGTAGGGCACGGCAAAGTCGTGCACGAAGGTCGCGGCGGTGTCGGCGTCCTCCTTGCTCACGCCCAGAAAGGCAACGGTCGGACGCTGGTGCGCCGTCCTCACCAGGGCGGGTGTCTCCGCCCGGCAGGGTGGGCACCACGAGGCCCAGAAGTTGACCACGGTGATGCGTCCCCGCAGCGCCGCGAGATCGACCCGTTGCCCTGCGGGCGTCAGGCCGATGGTCTGCGGCGCGGGTCTGCGTTCGCCGGGCGCGGTGAAGGTGAGCCGTGCCTTCGATGGCCCGGTTCCCGCATTCCCGTCCGCGGCCGTGGCACCTGTGCGGCAGTCGGCCAGGCACAGGCAGGCCACCAGCACAAGCATCGGGACGACGTACCGCCCCGGCCCACGGCGGACTGCACCGGTCATCGGTGGCACGGCTCTCCCTCACCCACAGATCTACTACGGCTTGTAGAACAAGTGTAGGTCGGTCGGCGTACCGTGTGCGTGGTGGTTGTCGGCAGGGGCTCCCGCTGGCTGTCCCGCCGGCTGTCCCGCTGCCGGACCGGATGGTCGTCACCTGCGCGGACAGTGGGATTTCCGGTTCCGACGGGGCGGGCGGGGCAGGGCATGGTAAGGGCGTTTGCCCGGATGTTGCCGGCCTGTCACGGTACGGCGGTCGGGAGGCCGGCTCGCTATGGTCGGTTCAGGTCGGACGGGCCCGTATCGTCGAGTCCTCACCTCAGCGCGGAGGCGTCATGGACAAACAGCAGGAGTTCGTGCTGCGGACTCTCGAGGAGCGGGACATCCGCTTCGTCCGACTCTGGTTCACCGACGTGCTCGGGTACCTGAAATCGGTGGAGATCTCCCCGGCCGAACTGGAAGGAGCACTGTCCGAGGGCATCGGGTTCGACGGTTCGGCGATCGAGGGATTCGCCCGGGTACACGAGGCGGACATGCTGGCCCGGCCCGACCCGTCCACGTTCCAGGTGCTGCCCTGGCGGGGTGAGCACCCACTGACCGCGCGAATGTTCTGCGACCTGATCATGCCGGACGGCGGGCCGGCGGCCGCCGACTCACGCTGGGTACTGCGGCGCACCCTGGCACGGGCGGCCGACGCGGGGTTCACGTTCTACACCCATCCGGAGATCGAGTTCTTCCTGCTCAAGGAGCCGCCCAGGCGCGGCGGGCCGATGCCGCCCCCGGTCGACGAGTCAGGCTACTTCGACCTGACGCCCAACGACATCAGCCACGACTTCCGCCAGCAGGCGATCAGCATGCTGGAACGCCTCGGTATCTCGGTGGAGTTCAGCCATCACGAGGTGGCGCCCGGGCAACAGGAGATCGATCTGCGGTATGCCGACGCGCTCACCATTGCGGACAACATCATGACGTTTCGCCAGGTGGTGAAGGAGGTCGCGCTGCGCCAGGGCATCTACGCCACGTTCATGCCCAAGCCGTTCGGCGACCAGGCGGGTTCCGGGATGCACACGCATCTGAGCCTGTTCGAGGGCGACCGCAACGCCTTCCACGACCCGACCGACGAACACCAGCTCTCCAAGGTCGCCAAGTCGTTCATCGCCGGGCTGCTCACCCACGCCGCCGAGATCACGGCCGTGACCAACCAGTGGGTGAACTCCTACAAGCGCCTCATCGGTGACCAGCAGGCCGGCGAGGTGCTGGAGGCGCCCGCCTATGTCTGCTGGGGGCACAACAACCGCTCCGCGCTGGTGCGGGTCCCGCTCTACAAGCTGCACAAGTCGCAGGCCACCCGGGTCGAGTTCCGGCTACCGGACAGCGCCTGCAACCCGTATCTGACCTTCGCCCTGGTGCTGGCCGCCGGGCTGCGTGGTGTCCAGGGCGGATACGAGCTGCCCGCCCCGGCCGCCGATGACGTCTGGACGCTCACCGACGAACAGCGCCGCGAGCGGGGGATCGCGGCCCTGCCCGGCTCCCTGGCCGATGCGATCACGGTGATGGAGGGGTCGTCGCTGGTGCGGGAGACCCTCGGCGACGAGCTGTTCGCGTTCTTCCTGCGCAACAAGCGGGCCGAATGGCAGGACTACCGGCGGCAGGTCACACCGTTCGAGATCGACCGGTACCTGCCCGTGCTGTGACGTCGCAGGGGCAGGTACCGCCACACGGCCCGGTGACGGCACCGGAGTGGGGGTCGGCCAGGGTGACGGTCGACCATCCGCGGGGCAGTTCGGTCGGCGCACGGCTTGCCCGGCTCGGGTTCACCGATGTCGACCGGGTCGAGGCCGCCATGCGGCGCCTGGCGCTGCTGGCGGTCGAGGGCGCAACCGCCCTCGACCATCCCGTCGTGGCCGCCCTCGCTACCAGCGCCGATCCTGATCTGGCCCTCGCCGGGCTGGAACGGCTCGTCGACGCGCTCGGCCCGGGAGACGGACCGTCCCTGCTCGCCGAGCTGACGGCCCGACCGGGGCTGCGGGAGCGGCTGTGCGCGGTGCTCGGGGCGAGCCGGGCGCTGGGAGATCATCTTGCCCGGCGGCCGGGGGACTGGCGGGTGCTGGCCCCGGACGAACTGGCGACGGCGCGTCCCGACCCGGCCGGTGCCCGCGCGATGCTGCTGGCGGCGGTCGGCGCGGATCCGGCCGGGCCGGTTCCCCGCGCGAGCGCCGACACGTCGCAGGTGCTCGACGCCCTGCGCCTGGCCTACCGCCGCGAGCTGCTCATCCTCGCCGCCCGGGACCTGACCGGCGCGGTCGCCCTGGACGACGCCACCGCTGAACTCGCCGATCTCGCCGGTGCCGCCCTCGACGCGGCCCTGGCCATCGCCCGGGCCGGTCTGCCGGCGGACCTGCCGCCGGTGCGGCTGGCGGTGATCGGCATGGGCAAGTGCGGTGGCCGGGAGCTCAACTATGTCAGTGACGTCGACGTTCTGTTCGTCGCCGCACCTCAGGACCCCGACCCCGGCCCTGCCCCTGACCCCGACCCCCAGCGCCATGGCGACCTCCAGCGCCATGGTGACACCGAGGCCGACCTCGATGCGGTGCTGCGGTCGGCGGCGCGGTTGGCCGAGGGACTGGTCCGGGCCGCGGGGCTGGTGACGTCGGCCGGGGCGCTGTTCCAGGTCGACACGAACCTGCGCCCGGAGGGGCGCGACGGCGCGCTGGTACGCACCCTCGACAGCCATCTGACGTACTACCGCCGCTGGGCGCGCACCTGGGAGTTCCAGGCGCTGTTGAAGGCCCGGCCGATCGCCGGTGACCTCGAGCTTGGCGCCCGGTTCTGCGCCCAGGTCGCCCCGCTGGTGTGGACGGCGTCCTCGCGGCCGAACTTCGTCACCGATGTGCGGGCGATGCGGCGCCGGGTCGAGTCGACGTTGCCGCGGGCGCAGGCCGACCGCGACCTCAAACTCGGCCCGGGCGGCCTGCGCGACGTCGAGTTCGCGGTGCAGCTGCTGCAGCTCGTCCACGGCCGGGCCGATCCGAAGCTGCGGGAGAACGCGACGTTGCCCGCGCTCGACGGCCTCGTCCGCGGTGGGTACGTCGGTCGCCGGGATGCCGCCGCGCTCGCCGACGCCTACCGGTTCCTGCGCACCGCCGAGCATCGGCTGCAGCTGCGCCACCTGCGGCGGGTGCACACCCTGCCGAGCCAACCGGCCGAACTGCGCTGGCTCGCCCGGTCAATGGGGCTGCGCACGGCCGCCGAGTTCGAGGCCGCCCGGACCCGGATCGCGCACACCGTCCGCTCGATGCACGAGCGGCTGTTCTACCAGCCGTTGCTGGAGGCGGTCGCCCGGCTGTCCACCGAGGAGATCCGGCTCTCCCACGCCGAGGCGGCGCAGTGGCTGACCGCCCTGGGGTTCGTCACGCCGCAGCGGTCGCTGCGCCACATCGAGGCACTGACCAGCGGCGTCAGCCGGACCGCGGCGATCCAGCGGCATCTGCTGCCCACCCTGCTGCCGACCTTCGCCGACGCGCCCGCCCCGGACGCGGGGCTGTTGGCCTACCGGCAGGTCAGCGAGGCGCTCGGCCGGGTGCCGTGGTACCTGCGACTGCTGCGCGACTCGGCCGGCGCCGCCGACAGGCTGGCCCGCGTGCTCGCGACCAGCCCGTACGTTGCCGATCTGATGGCGCAGGCACCGGAATCGGTACGGCTGTTGCGGACCGAGGCCGATCTGGTGCCGGTACCCCGCGAGGCGCTCTCGCGCACCCTGCTGGCCATCGTGCACCGCAACCCGGACTCCGAGGACGCCATCGGCCGGGGCCGGGCGGTGCGCCGCGTCGAACTGGTCCGGGTCGCCTGCGCCGACCTGCTGGGACTGCTGGACGTCGCCGCGGTCGGCCGGGCACTCAGCGACGCCGCGGCGGCCACCGTCACGGCTGGGCTGCTGGTCGCGCAGCGCCGTGTCGCCGGCGGGGATCCGGACCGGCTGCCCGCCCGGATGGCCGTCATCGCGATGGGACGCCTCGGCGGGGACGAGATGTCGTACGCCAGCGACGCCGACGTGGTGTTCGTCCACGCGCCCCGCGCCGGGTACGGCGAGCAGGAGGCGGGACGGGCCGCCGCCGAGGTGGTCGGTGAGCTGCACCGGCTGCTGGCCCTGCCCGGACCGGATCCCGCACTGCGCCTGGACACGGCCCTGCGACCCGAAGGCCGCAGCGGGCCGGCGTCACGCACCCTTGATGCCTACGAGTCCTACTACCGGCGATGGTCCAGGGACTGGGAGTCACAGGCCTTGCTGCGGGCCCGACCCCTGGCCGGGGACCCGGATCTCGCCTACCGCTTCTGCCGGCTCATCGACCTGGTGCGCTACCCGCAGGCCCTGCCGGCGACGGCGCTGGCCGAGATTGTTCGGCTGCGTGGGCGGATGCGACGCGAGCGGGTGCCGCGTGGCATCGACCCGGCCCGCCATCTGAAGTTCGGTCCCGGCGGCCTCACCGACGTGGAATGGACGGTGCAGATCCTGCAGCTGCGCCATGCCCGCACCCTGCCGTCGCTGCGGACCACCTCGACCCTGGATGGCCTGCGGGCCGCGGTCCTCACCGGCCTGCTCGGCGAGGGCGATGCCGGCGACCTGCAGGCGGCGTGGCTGTCGGCGTCGCGGATCCGGGGCGCGGGCACCCTCGCCGGACGGCGCGATCCCGATCTGGTGCCCCGTGACCCGCACGAGGCCGAGCGCACGGCGCGGGCTGCCGGGTGGCCGGCCGGGGGAGCGGCAGAGCTGTTCGCCGAGCACCAGCGACTGGCCCGGCGGGCCGAACGGGTGGTGCAGGCCGTCTTTGCCCGCGAGCAGACCTCGGGCTTCGGCTGAGCCCGTCCTGCCCCCGCTGAGCCGTGCGACAGCCGACAGCCGACAGCTGACAGCCACCGAAACGCCGAAGGCCGGCCGTCCGAGGGCAGGAGTCCCGGACGGCCGGCCTTCGGCTGTCGCCTCACGTCGCGGTCCACACCGTCGCGGCGCCGCGGAGTTCGTCGAGCAACCGGGGCGGACGCACTCCCCCGCGCGAGCGCCCCGGTCAGGTCGGATCGGTCAGCTGGACTGGACCGGTCGACCGGTCAGACGCTGGCGGTGACGCCGACGACGGTCGGGGTGCCCTGCTCCGGCACGAACAGGGTCGGCTTGTCGCCGGCCAGCGCGCTGCAGCAGGTGTCGACCATCAGCGCGGAGACCAGGTACGGGTCCATGTTGGCGTTCGGACGACGGTCCTCCAGCCAGCCCTTCTTCGCCTTCTCGACCGCCCACGGGATGCGGACCGACGCGCCACGGTCCGAAGCGCCCCAGGAGAACTTGTCCCAGGGGGCGGTCTCGTGCTTGCCGGTCAGCCGGTCCTGGATGCCCGTCCCGTAGTGGGTGACGTGCTCCATGACGCGGGTGCCCAGAGCCTCACAGCAGGTGACGATGGCATCCCAGCCGGCCATCGTCTGCTTGGTGGAGAAGTTGGTGTGCGCGCCGGCACCGTTCCAGTCGCCGAGGATCGGCTTGGCGGCGAAGGACACCTCGACGCCGTAGTCCTCGGCGATGCGGTGCAGCAGCCACCGACCCAGCCAGATCTGGTCGCCGATCGCGGGCGTCGGCAGCACACCGATCTGGAACTCCCACTGGCCCATCATGACCTCGGCGTTGGTGCCCTCGATGGCGAGGCCGGCGTCGAGGCACGCCTGGGTGTGACGCTCCACGATCTGGCGGCCCGGCATCTTGGAACCGCCGACACCGCAGTAGTACGGACCCTGCGGCGCGGGGTAGCCGACCTCGGGCCAGCCGTAGGGACGGCCGTCCTTGAAGAAGGTGTACTCCTGCTCGATACCGAACATCGGCGACATGTCGGCGTACTTCTCGGCGACGCTGCGGCTGAACGCCCGGGTGTTGGTCGGGTGGGGTGTGAAGTCGGTCAGCTCGACCTCGCACAGCACCAGCCGGTTGTCACCGCCCCGGAGCGGGTCGGGCGTGACGAAGACGGGACGCAGCACGCAGTCCGAGTTGGATCCCGGCGCCTGGTTGGTGCTCGAGCCGTCGAAGCCCCAGATGTCCGGCTCCTGACCGTCCTTGACGATGCGCGTCTTGCTGCGCATCAGCGGGTCGGGCTCGGTGCCGTCGATCCAGATGTACTCGGCCTGATAACTCACTCAATTACTCCCCGCTGTGGGTCCTGCACCTGACGGAGCGACTTCGTGATCGGCCAGGGGGAGGCCGACCCAGGCCGCGGTGACGGGAGGGTTCGGTCGGAGCTTCGTCGGGCCTGGTTACCGAACCGTTCCATGATTGTTAATTCTTTGTCTCTCGTGGGTGACTGTCGGCATTGCTGCCGGCAGCGTGACAGGACGCCCCCTGACCGCGGCGGCGCATGTGCCGCCCCGGTGTCCAGCATTTTTCAACACCTGGTCGCCGCGGTTCGCCGGAAACATTCAGTCGACGAACCGACCGGCTCAGATGTCGTAGTAGAGGGTGAACTCGTAAGGGTGCGGACGAAGCCGGATCGCATCGACCTCGTTACGCCGCTTGTAGTCCACCCAGGTTTCGATCAGGTCAGTCGTGAAAACATCGCCCTCACGCAGGAACTCGTGGTCGGCCTCAAGGGCGTCAAGCACCTTCTCCAGCGATCCGGGCACCTGCGGAACGGCGGCCAGTTCGTCCGGGGGAAGCTCGTAGAGGTCCTTGTCGATGGGGTCCGGTGGGTCGATCTTGTTGCGGATGCCGTCCAGGCCGGCCATGAGCATGGCGGCAAAGGCGAGATACGGGTTGCAGCTCGGGTCCGGCACGCGGAACTCCACCCGCTTCGCCTTCGGCGAGTCACCGCCGAGCGGGATGCGGCAGCAGGCCGAGCGGTTGCGGGCCGAGTAGACGAGGTTCACCGGGGCCTCGTAGCCGGGCACCAGCCGCCGGTAGGAGTTCGTCGTCGGGTTGGTGAACGCGAGCAGTGCCGGGGCGTGGTGCAGCAGCCCGCCGATGTAGAAGCGCGCGATGTCCGACAGGCCGCCGTAGCCGTTGGCGCTGTAGAACAGCGGCTCGCCGTCCTTCCACAGGCTGGAGTGCACGTGCATGCCGGAGCCGTTGTCCTCGAACAGCGGCTTGGGCATGAAGGTGACGGTCTTGCCCCGGCTGCGGGCCACGTTGCGGATGACGTACTTGTAGAGCATCAGGTTGTCGGCGGTCTTCAACAGCGTGTCGAAACGGATGTCGATCTCGGCCTGACCCGCGGTGCCGACCTCGTGGTGCTGCATCTCGACGGTGATGCCGGTCTCGTAGAGCACCCGGGTCATCTCGGAGCGCAGGTCGGTGAAGTGGTCGGTGGGCGGGACCGGGAAGTAGCCGCCCTTGAACCGGGGCTTGTAGCCGAGGTTGCCGCCCTCCTCCTTGCGGGCGGTGTTCCAGGCCGCCTCGACCGAGTCGACCTGGTGCATGGAGCCGTACGGGTTGTAGTCGTACCGGACGTCGTCGAAGATGTAGAACTCCGCCTCCGGGCCGAAGTACGCGGTGTCGGCGATACCGGTGCCGCGCAGGTAGGTCTCGGCCTTCTTGGCGATGTTGCGCGGGTCGCGCGAGTACTGCTCCTTGGTGATCGGGTCGTGGATGAAGAACGTCATGGCGAGGGTCTTGTGCTCGCGGAACGGATCAACAAAAGCCGTCTGCGGATCCGGCAGCAGCAGCATGTCGGACTCGTGAATGGCCTGGAATCCCCGGATGGAGGACCCGTCGAACATGAGCCCGTCCGTGAAGACCGACTCCGCGAAAACCTGGGTGGGAATCGTGAAATGCTGCATGATCCCGGGCAGGTCGCAGAACCGTACGTCGATGAACTGAACCTTCTCGTCGCGGATATAGCGGAGCACGTCCTCGGCGTTGGTGAACATTCGTCCTCCAGCCTCCTGTCACGCTTTCCGGCCTGTGCATCACGGCATGTCGAGATGTCTTTGGTCATGTCCGAGCAGGCACATGACATCACAAAGTCGTTTCGGTTACGTTACAAGGG
This sequence comes from Frankia sp. R82, assembly GCF_023716925.1. Lineage (GTDB taxonomy): Bacteria > Actinomycetota > Actinomycetes > Frankiales > Frankiaceae > Frankia. The sequence continues at coordinate 6,485 of NZ_JAMQQG010000080.1, read as the reverse complement.
GGGACTTTATCACTCTTGGTGATCTGTTGGGTGCAGCTTGGTGTGGCGCATAAGCTTGCGTCGTGGGACGTGCGCTTGGAGGCTGGCTCGAGGGTCCAGGTCTGCCGCGGGATGGGGAGCCTGGCGTACGGCTGGGGCTGCCCGAACACGGCCGGGGCTCGGTGGTGGGTTTCGGGCCGCGCCTGGCCGCCTACCTCGTCGACGCGGTCGCCGCGAACCTGATCGTCGGCGTGCTTTTCCTCGCTGGGCTGCGCTACTCGACCGATGCGCGTGGTCTGGCGATCTACCTGGTGTTCCTGTTGGAGGAGTTCATCCTGGTAGCCACGTCCGGGCAGACGATCGGCATGCGGCTGCTGGGTATCCGGGTGATCCGGCTGCGTGATCGCGGGCTGCAGTCCTGGCCGTGGATCGCCCTGCGGACCCTGCTGCTCGCGCTGCTCGTGCCGGTCCTGATCTGGGACCGCGACCTGCGCGGCACGCACGACCGGGCCGCCGGCACCGTGGTGGTGCGCGACCCGGTCCGCTCCGACGCCACCGGCTGAGCCCGTCCCGGCATACCCCGGCCCAGGAACCCTTGGAGCCTCCGCGGCTGGCCGCAATCGCGGACTCGGAGTTCGTCCCGTCCCGTAGCGGGCCGCGGAGCAGGATCTGCCTACACGGATCGTTGTGGGAGGCAGCTCGGACACGAATTCGCCCGCGACGACCCGTGCGCGCCGCACGTGCCCGCGAGCCCCGAAGGCGGCGTCACGATCCGTGGATCGATCTGTGTTCCAGCGTGCCTGCTGCCGCGGACGTCGACCGTCGTCGCCCTGCGCTCCACAATCCGCGATCCGCTCCCGTCGGTCTGGGCGCGGGCCGGCGGTGTGTGGCTGCTTGGGTTGGACAATCGGGATGTGGTTGACGGAGTGGGGGTCGTTCTCGCCGGACGGCACCCTGCTCGCTACCACCTCCGCCGATGGGACTGGCCGGCTGTGGGCGATCACCTGATCTCAACGGCCATCCTGTGACCACGCGGGGCCCAGCAAGATCACTACTGATGCTTGTAGCTGCACGCACCCCGCAAACGCAGGTCAACCATCATGCGGTTAGCGCCGAGCAAGGCCACCGCCAACCCGAGAGGCCGTGTGCATAATCCGGCTTGAAACGGTAGTTCCGTAACGGAGTGTGGTTCTGGCCGCGATGGGTGGGGTCACCGACACGGATGGCCGGTGGTGGGTCAGCGCGGTCGGCCGCCGCGGGGGATGTTGCGGGGAATCGGACCCTTGGGGATCGGCAGCGCCGCGCCGCCCATCGCCCGCAGCCGCCGGTCGAGGGCGTCGACCTCGCCGCGGGGCAGTGTGCGACGCATCCGCATGAGGGTGCTCTGCAGCTTCGGTAGCGGGACCTCGCCCTCGCCGCTGCCGACGATGATGTCGGTGACGGGGGCGTCGCCCACGGCCCTGCGGATCCGGCGCTTCTCGGCGGCCAGCAGCTCGCGGGGCCCGCGGCCCCGACCCTCGGCAATGATGATCACACCGGCCCTGGAGACGACCCGGTGAACCACGTCCTGGTTGCGGTTGATCCCGACGGCCGGGGTGATCCGCCAGTCACCGCGCATCCGCTCGATGACCCCGGCCGCGGCGCCGGGCTTGCCTTCCATCTCGGCGTAGGCGGTGCGTTGGACCCGTCGGCTGAACAGGTTGAGCGCGATCACAGCGCCGAGCAGGACGCCGATCGGGATCCACACGTAGAGCGGGCCGATGAACAGGCCGAGGACGATGCCCAGGACAAGGGGGACGAGCAGGCCGGCCAGGGTGATCCACAGGACCTGCGGATCGCGCTTGCGGGTCATCGCGAAGACGAGCCGCACCTGGGCGAACCGGGCGCGCATCCCCGTGCCCTGTGCCGCCGCGGCCGAGCCGGTGGCGCCGCGGCCGTTCGCTCCGTCCGCGCCGCCTCGCCCGGTGGCGCCGCTGCGGCCTGTCCCGTTCTTTGCGCCCGCTCCCGCGGACACGTTCTTCTGCGGCGCCGCGGGGGCGGTGTCCCGTGGCTGCTTCCTCAGTGCCATGTCCGCGAGCCTACGGCCTAGGACGGGCTGCCAGCAGGGCCGCTGCCACGATGGCGATCACGGACGGCCGTGGCGACCGCCGGTGGGCGGTGCCGACCCCGCCTCGGGAGGTTTCGGTCGTCAGCTGCGCGCGATCGCAGCCACAGCCGCAGGCGCGGCTGAGGGCAACAGCCGGACGCCGGGACGAGACAGCTCGCCTCGAGGCAGCTCAATCGGCACGACCTCGGGTCTGCGCTGCTCCGCGAGCAGCGGGCCGGGCGCGGGGCGGACCGGGGTGATGTGGACCGGCTCGAGCCAGCCGGCGCCCCGGGCGCCCTGCAGGTCGGCGGCGGCCCGCCAGGCGTTGCGCCGCGCGGTCTTCTGGCCGCCCTGCGGCAGGAGGAGCAACGTGGCTTCTTCGAGAGCACTGAGCAGTGAACGGAGCACGATGGGAACGACCTCCCGGGCACGGTCGTGGGCACGGGTGGAGGAAGGATGCGAACGCGGAGGATTCAGCCGCGACGAAAGCCCCATCGCGACCTGGAGTGAGCTCGGTGGTGACCTGGGGTGAAGCTGTAGTGCCACCCTAGCGCCCCGGTGCGGGTGTCTACCAGGCCCGCAGTCACTGCGTGTGAGAAGTCACGGGTGCGCTTGGGGGAAACTGGGGCAACTTGCTATGATCTTCGCCACGTGCGGTGATGGCCTGTTGGTAAAGCCGGCCGGCCCGGTAGGAGGAGCGGACCAGCGGGCCGGACATCACCCCGGCGAACCCCAGCTCGGCGCCGACCCGCTCCCAGTCGAGGAACTCCTCGGGGCGCACCCAGCGCTCCACCGGATGGTGGCGCGGGGTGGGCCGCAGGTACTGGGTGACGGTGAGCAGCTCGCACCCGGCGGCGTGCAGGTCGCGCATCGCCTCGTGGACCTCGTCCGGGGTCTCACCGAGACCCAGGATGAGGTTCGACTTCGTCACCAGTCCGGCGGTACGGGCCTGGCGCAGCACATCGAGGGATCGGTCGTAGCGAAACGCCGGGCGGATCCGCCGGAAGATCCGCGGCACGGTCTCGAGGTTGTGGGCGAGCACCTCGGGGGCGGCGGCGAAGACCTCGCCGAGCTGCTCGGGCCGGGCGCCGAAGTCCGGAATCAGTACCTCGACCCCGGTGCCGGGCGACAGGGCGTGGATCTGGCGGACGGTCTCGGCGTACACCCAGGCGCCGCCGTCGGCCAGATCGTCGCGGGCGACGCCGGTGACGGTGGCGTAGCGCAGACCCATCGTGCGCACGGACTCCGCGACGCGGCGCGGCTCGTCCGGGTCGAGCGCGGTGGGACGGCCCGAATCGATCTGGCAGAAGTCACACCTGCGGGTGCAGACATCTCCGCCGACGAGGAAGGTCGCCTCCCGGTCCTCCCAGCACTCGTAGATGTTCGGGCAGCCGGCCTCCTCGCACACGGTGTGCAGCCCGGCGCCCCGCACGAGGCCCTTGACGTCCTGGTATTCGGGGCCGGTGCGCATCCGGGTGCGGATCCACGGGGGCTTGCGTTCGATCGGGGTCTGCGCGTTACGGGCCTCCAGGCGCAGCAGTGGCCGACCCTGCGGTGCGACGGTCATCTGACGAGCTCCTCGCGACGAACGGCAGCCTCGGAGCCACTGGTGGCTGCGCCGGGCGGTGTGATGGTCGTGGCCACGGGTTCGACCCGGGCGGTGACCCGGTCGCCGAGGTGGCGCCCGCCGAGATAACGGTCGAGCACGGCGAGGGTGTGCCGCTCGACGACCGGACGGGCGTCGGCGACGGTGACCGGGCGGCCGAGCTCGGCGGACAGGCTCGTCACCCCGGCATCGGTGATGCCGCACGGAACGATCCGGCCGAAATCACCCAGGTCGGTGAGGCAGTTCAGGGCGAAGCCGTGGGTGGTGACCGCCTGGCGCACCCGCACGCCGATCGCGGCGATCTTGCGATGAGCGTCCGTCGTCCAGACACCGCTGCGGCCCTCGACCCGGCGGGTCTGGAGGCCGAACTCCGCGCAGCTGTCGATCAGCGCCTGCTCCAGCGCCCGGACGTACGCCACGACGTCGAGGGGGCGAGGCAGCTTCAGCACCGGATAGCCGACGAGCTGCCCGGGGCCGTGCCAGGTGATCCGCCCGCCACGGTCGACGTCGATCACCTCGGTGCCGTCCAGCGGGCGCTCGAAGGGCTGGGTGCGCCGGCCCGCGGTGTAGACGCTGGGATGCTCGACCAGGATGAGAGTGTCGTCGGCCGCATCGGCCACCCGGGCCTCGGCGAGCGAACGCTGCAGGTCCCACGCCTCGCGGTAGGGGACCACGGCCAGCCTGAGAACGTCCACCCCAAAAGCGTACGCCCGCGCACCGACCGTCCCGGGGGCATCGAGGTGCCCGCCGACGGCCGCCGAGCGCCCGTGCAGCCGGCGGTGCGTTCGAAGCGGCTGGCGGGTATTCCGCCCGGGGCTGCCGGCAGCTTCCCGCAGACGTCTGCGGGGAGCCCGGGGTGGGCTAGTGGGAGTCGCCGGTGCGGGATCCGGGCAGCAGTCTGGGTTCGACCGGTGTCTCCACCGCGGTGCCGTTCGGGCCGGGTTCGACCCGCCAGGCCCGGGCGTTCGGCCGGTCGGCGACCGCCTCCACCAGCTCGGTGCCCCGAAAGTGCAGGCCGACGCCGTCGTCGGTGGCCCAGCCGGCGGGCAGCGCACCGTCGGCGACCAGGCGCTGGTAGAGCGGACGCCGTCCCGGCTCGGAGTCGTAGTGCGGGGTGTTGCTGTACGGCAGCAGGGCCAGCCCGTTCGTCACCGGGCGCAGGTCCGGACCGAACGAGTCGGTGGTGCCACCGACATGCCAGCACAGGGAACCGGCGGACACCCCACCGAGGACGACGCCGGCCTCCCACGCCGCCCGGAAGATCTCGCCGAGCCCGTGCGTCGCCCACACCGCCAGCAGGTTCGCCACGCTGCCGCCACCGACCCAGACGACGTCCTGGGCCAGCAGGTGGGCCCGGACGTCAGCGATGTTGGGCATCGGGAACAACGCCAGGTGGGACAGCACCACGTCCGGACGATCCCGGTTGAAGGCGGCGTAGCCGCGGGCGTAGGCGCCCTGGTCGTCGCCGAGGGCGGTCTGCAACAGGCACAGCCGCGGGCGTGCCCCGGCACCGGCCAGGTCCAGGGCATGATGCAGGACGGGACCCACCCGCGCACCGTGGCGGCCGTCCGGCAGGAAACCGGCGCTGGTGGCGAGGATCTGCACGGCACTCGCTTTCTCGTCGTCGGATCCGGAGATCGTAGAAAGTTATCCACAACTGGCGGAGATGCCTGCTGTGTCGCCGGTTTTGAGCCTAGCGTCGCTACTTGTGACCTTCTCGGACGATCCCCCCGGCAGGCCGGCCCGGCGGGTGGGTGGCGCACCTGATGTACCAGGCGTGAGCGTACGCTCACGCCTGCGGGGTGCCGGTGCCGGCGAGCTGTGGTCCGGGCAGATCGAGCTGTCCGGTGCGGAATGTGTCGTGCGGCGGGTGCGGCTGGCACCCGATCCGGTGCTGCGCTCGGAGGCCGCGGCCGCGGCCGAGGCGCTGGCCGGGCTCAGCCATCCCCATCTGGTGCCGGTGATCGCGGTGCTGCCGATCTCCGATGGTCTGGTTCTGATCACCGAACCGGTCGCTGGGGCGATCAGCCTGGCCCGACTGCTGGCTGCCCGCGGCACGCTCGATCCCGGCGAGGTCGTCACCGTGGGTCTGCCGATCGCACAGGCACTGGCCGCCGCGCATGCCCTCGGGATCGTCCATGGCCGGCTCGGGCCCGAGGATGTCCTGTTGGAGCCGACCGGCCGGCCGGTGCTCATGGGCCTGGGTGTGGCTGGTCTGGCCGACGCGGAGCGGGCAGCGGCCACGGTCCCCGCGGTGGCCGCGGGCGATGTTCATGATCTGGCCACGATCCTGCTCGAGTCGATGCGCGAGGCCGTCGGGCCGGAGGCGGCCGCGGTGGCGGTCGCGGTGGCCACGGCGATGGTCGACGACGTCCAGCGCCGGCCGAGTGCGGATGATCTGGCCGCGGTGCTCGCCCGTAGCGCGGCACCGCTGCCGGTGCGCCTCGACCTGCCCGATCCTGTCGGTCCAGGCGGCGGTCCAGGCGGCGGTCACGGCGTCGGGAGAGGGCCGGACGCCGGCGGTTCGGGTGCGACCGTGCACGTGCTGCCCGTGCACCCGCCGGATGGGGATGGGCAACCGCGGCTGCTGGCCGGCGCCCGTCCCGACCGCCAGAGTAGGGGCGGTGGGGACGGCGGCGGTCGGGACCGGGCGGAGGAGGCCGACAGCGGGCCGGGCGAGCAGGCGCGGTCCACCCGGGCAGCCACCGGTGCCACCGCTGTGCACGCCGGGGAGTTGCTCGACTCGCTGCCGCCGCCACCGGGGCGTTCGGCCTCGTCGCGCCGCAGTGCTCGCCAGGGCGGGCGCGGCCACGC